>JBDSBE010000155.1:0-5544 GCA_039921745.1 Ilumatobacteraceae bacterium
CGACCGTCTCCGATGAGGAAGTACCCGGGGTCGCTGCGCCTCATCGTCGCGTCCGTCGTCGGCGTGCTCTCCACGTCGGCGGTCAGTCGGACAGCTTCGCGGGCGGCCGCCAACTCACGCTCGGCGGATCCACGTCCGAGTTCCTCGGTAGCCCGCCGGTATGTGTTGCGGGAGGCGAAGTCCATCGCTGCATACGGATCGTGCTCGCGAAGCACGGAGTCCACCTCACTCACGCTCTCGACGAACTCGGCCCAGGCGAACCAGGAGATCAACCGCATGCTCGTGATCACGTTGCGTACCGTCACGTTGAGTTGCGCCTGGCGCTGGTGTTCGCCGCGGACCAGTTCATCGGTGGTGGTCCCCTCGGCGGCGAGGCGGGCATCCAACCACTTCATCGCCGGATTCGTCTCGGGATCCTGGTCGCGCATTCGTTGGAACAGATGCACCTCGGCGGCGTTCGACAACTGCTCGCGACGGAGGGAGCGCAAGACCTCGTCGGCCTGCTCGCGTTCGCGCCCTCCGAGCCCGAGCAGCCGGTCGGCGATCTCGTCGGCGATCTCGCGACCCCGCCGGGTGGCGATGATGTCGTCGGCCGCTTGGCGGAGACTCTCGACCAACACGATGCGCATGCTGATGGCGACGGCCCACAGTTCGCCGATCGTCAGGGGTGTGATGGTCTGGTACGACGAGACCATCCGCCGGAGCGTGTCGGGGTCGAAGCGGCTATCGGTGTGTGCCACGTACGCCCACGCCAGACCGAGGACGCGCGGGTAACCGTCGAGGTGGCCGCCGTCGAGTTTCGGCAACTGCCGGTAGTACTGTCGGGGAAGGTCGTCGCGAATCTCGCGGAGTTGCTCGGTGACGATCGGATAGTTGTCGACGAGCCATTCCGACGCCGGAGTGATCTCGCGTTCGTCGCGCACCGCTCGGGCGAGTTGCCGGTAGGAGTGGTCGAGGCGCCGGCCGTTGTCGACGACGCGTCGCTGGATCGACGAACCCCGACGGCGCACGGTGCTGTCGGCGTGCGCCGCGGCGAGGGTTCGCGCATGCTCCTCGAGACGTTCGACGCTGAACAGCTCGCCTGTGGGTGCCCCGAACCGAGCGGCGGACGACTCATGGACGCCAGATCTCCGGCGCGCTGCTCGGTACGGCATCGATCGCATTGAACATTGTCGTCCGTCGGGGATGCCGCGTTGGCATCCGGGGACCGAATACTGGCCGACAACCGATCGGTGTCGCTCGTTGCGTCGAGTCAGATGTGCCACGTGTACAGGGGGGCTCCATCACGGAGTGGGGAATCGACTCGCGGTTTCACAGGGCCGGTCGACTCGCTCCGTAGCCCGCCTGAACGCCTTCAAGACCGGCAACCGGCCGGATAGGTGCGTCGACACGGTTCGCTGAACCCCGAGGCTCTCGTCCGGCAGGCCCGGGGTGGATTGGCTCCGAACTTCTCGAGCTCGCCGAGCAGGTCGTCGCGCGACACGTTCCGTATCGTGGGGGCCCATGGAACAGCGTGTGCTCGGAACCAGTGGACTGACCGTCAGCAGTCTCGCGCTCGGGACGATGACGTTCGGGGCAGAAACCGATGCGGCGGGCGCAGTTGCTCAGCTCGATCGGTTCGTCGAGGCGGGCGGCACCCTGATCGACACTGCCGACGTGTACAGCGCCGGTCGTTCCGAGGAGATCGTCGGGCAGTGGTTGGCGACACGTGGTCACCACGACGATCTGGTGATCGCGACAAAGGGTCGCTTCCCGATGGGTGAGGGTCCGCTCGATCGTGGCGCCGGCCGCCGACACCTGCAACGGGCCGTGCAGGCGAGTCTTCGCCGGTTGGGCGTCGACACCATCGACCTGTACCAGGTGCACGGCTGGGATCAGACGGTGCCACTGGAAGAGACGCTGCAGACCCTGGACGACATGGTCCGGGCGGGAACCGTCCGCTACGTCGGCGTGTCGAACTACACCGGCTGGCAGCTCCAGCGGGCGCTCCGGGTCGCCGAGGTGCACGGATGGACCGCCCCCGTCTCCTTGCAACCGCAGTACAACCTGCTGGCGCGCGAGATCGAGTGGGAGCTCGTGCCGCAGTGCCTCGAGGAGGGGATCGGTCTCCTGCCGTGGTCGCCGCTCGGCGGCGGGTGGTTGACCGGGAAGTACCTCCGAGACGAGCGCCCGACCGGGGCGACCAGACTCGGTGAGAACCCGGCGCGCGGCGTCGAGGCCTACGACCGGCGCAACACCGACCGGACGTGGGCGGTGCTCGACCGGGTCGGCGCGATCGCCGAGGCGCACGGGTGTTCTTCCGGGCAGGTCTCGCTGGCCTGGGTGCGACAGCGGCCCGGCGTGTCGTCGGTCGTCCTGGGAGCGCGCACCGTCGAGCAGCTCGACGACAACCTGGCCTCGGCCGACGTCACGTTGTCCGCCGACGAGATGGACGACCTGTCGGTGGTCTCGGCGCCCGGAATCGCTGACTACCCCTACGGAATGCTCGCCCGCCAGTGCGGGATGAACGTGTGGGACGAGCTCCGCACCCGGCCGACGCCCGACTGAGACAACGGAATGCTTCGTGGACGGCTGCGGCGAGCGACCCCACGCAGCCCTCGGCGTGACCGGCCGAGGGGCCACGCTCACTCTTGCTTTCACCCGCCAGGGGGAGGATGCTGAGATTCCACTGGGGAAAGGGAGGTTCACGTGTTCGTACAGATCATCGAAGGCCGCGCCGCCGACGTCGACGGCATGCGGCGTCAGTTGGAGCGTTGGATGCAGGAGCTCCGGCCGGACGCCGAGGGCTACCTGGGTACGACGGCGGGCGTCACGCCCGATGGTCGCGCGATCGCGATCGTCCGGTTCCAGTCGCGTGCCGCTGCAACCGCCAACAGCGAACGCGCCGATCAGGGCGAGTGGTGGTCGGAGATGGAGAAGTGCTACGAGGGTGCGGTGGCGTTCGCCGAGTCCGAGGATGTCGAGACGTTCCTCGACGGCGGTTCGAACAGTGCCGGCTTCGTGCAGGTCATGAAGGGACATGACGTGGATCGGGCGGCAGTGGCACGACTCGATGCGCTGTTCGAGGAGCATGCGGTGAGCGTCCGACCCGACATCATCGGTGCGCTTCGGGCGTGGACCGGGCCGGACGCCGGCTATGACGTCACGTACTTCACGAGCGAGGCCGACGCGCGAGCCGGGGAATCGAAGCCGATGCCGCCCGAGTTCGACGAACTGGCGGAAGACTTCGAGCGGATGATGGCGAACACCGAGTATTTCGACCTGCCGGATCCGTGGATCCACTGACGAAGCTCCGCGACCGGCGATGACGCCCGACTTCGGTCGGCTTCGGTCGGCCGGGGTCGGTGCCCTGATCATCGCGACGCGTTATCGATGTCGGCCTGGATGCGCGTGACGATCGTCCCAACGGTGCGCCACTCGATGCGCATCAACGCACAGATCGCCGACTTCGATGTCGCGCACTCCAACCAGCCCACGGTGTCTTCGAAGTCGCGGGTGAACCACGACCCATGCCGCGCCCACGACACCCGGACCGCAACGACACCGTGATCGCGACACGACACCCGATGCATCTCAGCTTCCAAGAACACTCGGATCGTGCCCAGATCCAGACCCCGCCATCGGCGCGGACCCTCAGCCGAGCGGCCCTGGTCATAGCCCGGCGAGCGTCGACCACACACCCCGCAACGCCGTCGGGCATTGCGCCGCTGACGCACCGTTGCGATCAGCTCTTCAGCATCGGGATCGAACTCGACCGCGTCGATCACCACCGATCGCCCGAATGCTGCCAACCCCAACACATGACGCCATAGATTCTTCACAGAAGCCGCTCCTTGCTCGTTCCGGACTCAACACCCAGGAACGTAGACGGGGAGCGGCTTCGCGAACTACACCACTGTCATTTCAACCCACACAACCCACACAACCGACAGAAGAGCCGGTTTTCTCCCAGGTTTCGCGCCGGTCCCGCGCCTCTTTCCGGCGCACGGGGAGATGCCACACCGCACCGATTCGGCAAACCACCGATCGCACCCACCGTCCCCGACGCCAGTTGGATCAACCAACCCGAACCGAGTCTGTCTCAAACCTCTTGACAGGTTCCGGGGATCCATTGAGACTCGTACCACAGAGAGGAGATGTCGATATGGCCGTCAATGATATGGCCGTATACGCGTTGCCGATCCGGCGAACGCGGACGCGCATCCTCCGAGTGCTGGCCTTCCTAGTCTCGGCGCTGTTCGCCACGACCACGGTCGCCGGGACGGCCAGCGCTACGGTCATCGAGCGGGAGCGGTTCACGAACCCCTACGAGTTCACGGCCTGGGACTGCGGCTACCCGATGCAGGTCGTCGGTGTCGAGTCCCACCTGATCCAAGTGCGCGCCGACAAGAAGCTCGACGGCAACGCGTTCTTCACCGACAACTTCCAGTTCCGGGAGACCTGGACAGCTGCCGACGGACGGTGGTTCACGCTGTCGGGCAACGGCATCTTCAAGGACATCAAGGCCAAGTCGCTTGGCGGATCGCTGTACCAGTTCACCTTCCATCTAACCGGTCAGCCCTTCGTCATCACGGACTCGGAGGGGCGCGTCGTGTCCCGCGACCGAGGAAACATCACGGGTCAGTTCACGATCGATTTCGCCGACGGTTCGAATAACTTCGAGTTGCGGATCAGGGGACCGCACCCGATGTTCAACGCCGACGTTTGCAAAGCTGTCGAGCCGCTCGTGGCGCCGCTCACCAGCGTGGAGTCTGCCCGATACCTGACGCCACGGCCGATCGGCTCGACCGACTCCCCGGCAGGCTTCTACGAATACCTGCCGCCGAGCTACAGCGCGAGCGGTGCGAAGAGCCCGCTTCTCCTGTTCTTCCACGGCTACGGCGAGACGGGCGACGGCTCTCCCGAGGCGCTCCAGAGGCTCGTCGCCGGGGGCATCCCCCGCTACATCAACGTCGGTGGCTGGCCGACGGACCGCCCGTTCGTCGTCCTCGCACCCCAGCATGTCGAGGACCCGCCGGGCTTCGACTTCTCGTCATGCGACGGCCAACCATGGGGCGGGTCCTGCAACATGCAGGTCCAGCACGATCGCGACAACGCGCAACCCGCGTTCTGCACGACGCCGGACGAGGTCCACGACTTCATCGCGTACGCGGTGGCCTACTACAACGTCGACCCAGCGCGGGTGTACGTGACCGGGCTGTCCTGCGGTGCCTTCGGTATATGGGAGTACCTGGCGAAGTACCACGACGATCAGCACGTAGCGGCCGCGGTTCCGATCGCCGGTGACGGACGGCCAGGGTCGGCACCGTCCTATTGCGGCCTCGGCGCAACGCCGATCTGGGCGTTCCACGGTGCGCTCGACGACATCGTCAATCCCCTCGGAAGCATCGAACCGATGATCGCGTTGCAGGGTTGCCCAGGGGTCCCGGCCGACGAGGCGAAGCTGACCGTGTATCCCGACAGGGACCACAACAGCTGGGATCCCGCATATGGCGGAGCGAACGGCGACGACATCTACGCCTGGATGCTCGGCTTCAGCAATCC
>JBDSBE010000156.1:0-7099 GCA_039921745.1 Ilumatobacteraceae bacterium
GCGGTGCGTGGGCAAAGTGCGCACAGCTTCACGCAAGATGCTCACGCACGGGCTGACTGGCGCGACCAGCTGACCGAACGAGCTGTCAACCGGTGACGGTCCAGAGAGATTCAGGTCGGGCGGTGAACGTCGCTCGGGCGTAGTCGCCTTGCGAGGGGTCGACCGTGTACTAGATTGTTTCGGCGATCAGGGCTCCGTCGATGGCGCGGGCCTGTTGGCTGACCAGGAAGGTGGGTTCACCGACGGGGACGGCGAACTGACCGACCTGGTCGGAGACGAAGGTGATGAAGGTCGCCTGGGGTGCCGACTCGTCGAGCTCGACGATGACCCGGTTGCTGACCTGCAGGCCGAGTTCGATGACCGGGCCGGGCATGTCGGCGGCCGAGCGGATCCTGTCGGTGTTGCCATCGGACCACTGGACGAACTCGACCTCCGACAGTGCCGGCACAGCGGTCAAACCGATCACCTCGATCTCGGCTTCGAACTCAGCCGGGGCAAGGTCGATCGCTCCCCTGGCGTCGGTGGCGACCCGGCGGCCGCCGATCTCGACGATCAGGTTTCGAACCACCGGCACCGTCTGGATCGACACGACCTGCGGCGCTTCGTCCACCACGCTCGGCACGGGGCTCAGGCTCGCCTGTTGGACGGGCTCCGACGTCGTCACACTGGTGCTCGACCCACTGGACGGCGCAGTTGTCGGCGCCGCTTCGGTAGTGACCGTCACTGCCGGCGACGTCGGTGAGGTGACCTCGACGGTTTCGACCGTCTCGATCGCCACCCGATCCTTCACCTCGGTCACCTCGGTGACCGGCGCCTGGCCGTCCGACGCGCCGTCCTCACGGTCGAGACCGGGGATGATCGATGGCAGCACCGCGGCAGAGACCACGGTGGCGGCGACGAGCGCGGCGATCGCCATGCCGTGGGCCTTCCAGGGAGGTTCGGGTGACGATCGGAGGAGATCGCTCATGCGGCTGCGTCCGGGACGAGGAAGGCGACGATGTTGTCGCGATAGCTGCGCACCGAGCTGTCGAACGCCCCGCCACAGGTGATCAGCCGGAGCGCCGCCTCGGGCACGGGTCCGTAGACGAGGTCGGTCGGGAACTCGTCCTTGGGGAACTGCTCCACACTGCGCACGACGAAGCGAACCGGACCCGACGTCGTCTCGATCGTCGCGATGTCCCCGATTTCGATGTCACGGAGCCGGTAGAACACACCCGGCCCGTACGTGCGGGAATCGACGTGACCCATGACCACGGCCGGCCCCAGCTCCCCCGGTCGCGGCCCCGGTTCGAACCACCCGGCGATCGAGGGGTCCTTCGGGACGTCGACCGTCCCGTCGTCCGCGTAGCCCGTCGGAAGCAGCACACTCTCGACACCGATCGCCGGGATCGAGATCGAAAGAGGATCACCCACCGTTGCAACCGGCGACACGATCGCGCCCGATCGGACCGGCGGCTCGGTCGTCGCCGTGGTGGTGGTGGTGGTGGTGGTGGAGGTGGTGGGCGACGTCGTGTCGTTCGGCACCGCGGTCGTCGTCGGTCGAGGCGTCACCACGATAGCCGGATCGCTCGGACCCGACGTCGGGGCGACAACGGTCGTGGTCGTCGTGATCGGTACAGCACCGGCCGCCGTGTCAGCCTCTGCTTCGTCTGGGCTGCTCGGCGTCGCCACCGTGTTCGCGGAATCGGCCGGTGCGGCGTCTGCCGCCATCGACGCACCACAGCCGGTGCCGATGATCGCAGCGAGGCCCGCTAGAACCGACTTCATCACGGCGTCAGGCCTGCTGTCGGCGTCTGGAGATCATCAGGGCACCGGCAGCCACGGCGATCCCGGCGAGCGTGATCGGGCCGACGGGGAGACCGCCGTCGCCGTCGAGCGAGCCGGCCATGCTCCCATAACCGGTCTGGACGCCACCCGCAGGCGCCACCGCCATTGCTGCTGCGTCGACGATCGGCGCGACGTCGAGCGCACCGTCCGAGCCGCGCAGCACGACGATCGTCGACTGCTCGCCGGGGTTGATCGACCATCCGGCCACCCGCAGCAATGTGTCGCCGCTGTCGGAGTCGGTGATCACCACGTCGTAGGCGCCCGGTTCGATCAGCCCGTAGTCGGTCGCCTGCGGGTACGGAACGTCTGCCGCGAGCGTCACGCCGCCCTCGACGGCGATATCGACCGCGGCGGAGTCCGGGGCGGCGTGGATGAAGCGGACCAGCGACTGCCCGGGCTCGGGCACCACGAGCTCGTCGTCGAACACTTGGGGGCTCACGCCGTCGCGCGTCGTGACCGCACCGATCGTGATGGCACCGGCCGGCGGCACATTCGCCTCCACGCTCACGACCGCAGCGCCGTCGGGCTCGCCGGCAGGCTTCACCTCGAACATGTGGACGCCGGGCGGCAGGGAAGAGTAGGCCGAGACCGTCTTGAAGGTGATCCCCTGGGCGAACGGTTGCCCGTCGACGAACACATCGACCGCTGCAGCGCTCGGAGCGAAGTGCCCGAACCGCGCCCATCCGGTTTCCGCGGCGGCGCGTGCCGTCGACGGCATCGACATCAGGCTGATCAGGCCGACCGTTGCGACGATGATCGCCGTCAGTGGATTGCGATGGGTCGCGTTGGTCCGGTTACGGGTCATGAGCTGCTCCTCGGGGTTGCTTCGGGTTCATCGAAGACGCTGGTCTTCGAATGTTGTGAGAACACCGACTGGGCCGCCCGGTCGGGTTCACTCGCCCCGTCCACCTGATCGATGCCGAGCGCACTCCACAGGTCGAACGCGAACGAAACGGTCTCGGACTCAGGCGAGCTGGTGGACGGAGCATCGGGAACGTGAGCGGGTCTGCTGACCTCGACGGAGTCGGGGCCGGGCCACTCGAAACGCCGCCGACCAGGGCGGTCATCCGGGCCGGAACGATCGGGGACCGGACCCTCCGCCGCCTCCTCCGCGACCGCTTCGTTCTCGATAACGACTGGGGTGAACGTCGGCATTCCACGACGAGCCGATCGCTCGGTCGCGACGGTCAGATCACTTGGGTCGGCCGATCGAGCGGTGAGCGATCGGTCGTGTGCGGCGACGGTGACGGTCGGGGTCCCGATGCGCAGGACGACGAAGGCGCCGATTGCGAGGGCGGCCACGAGCGTCCAGGTCGAACTGCCCGCGGCGGTCACGAGCGCCGTCAGCACGAGCATTTCGACGAGGCGGTTGACCAACGGAGAACCGACGGTCGACATCGTCACCCCCACCAGACCCGTGATCACGGCGGCGATCGCCGCCTGGCCGATGTGGGGCACGGGGTCGACGAGTGCCAGGGCGGTTCCGATCACACCGCTCGTCATCGCGACCGCCGTCATCGAGCTGGAACCGGACCTCCCGGCGCGCGCAGCAACGAAGAGGACCGCAGCGACCGGCACCGCACCGATCGTCGCCGCCATGAAGAGCGACGGTCCTGCGATGTACCACCAGGCGGAGAAGACCGCAGTCGAGGCAGCGAGCACTGAGACGGCCGTCATCATCACGTTCGGATCGTCGCCGCCGTCGGTCGAGGCGTTGAGGGGCCGTTCGCAAGAGACCACAACGGCGAGCGCAGTCGCCCACAGCAACCACGCCGGATCGGCGCCATCGAGCACATCGACACGACTGCCGACCACAGCCACGACCGTTGCCAGCGCTCCCGTGAGCCACCAGGCCGTGCGACCGGGGCGGGCATGCCACAGGGCGATCGCAAGCCCAAATGCGACGGTCGCAGCGACCCCTGCACGGTGCGACCAGGCGAGATCGGCGGACAGCAAGGCCGCCGCGATGCCGGCGACGAGACAGATCGGCACCACGGTCAGGGGCGTGGGTCCGGCGACGACGCGTCCTCCGACCGCCCGGGCGGCAACGACCCGATCGGCAGGCAGCGGGCCGCGACGCAGATCGGATCGGACGATCGTCTCGCTCCTTCGCATGTTCGTGGCCTCCCGCCTCCCCAACGATCCGCCCCCCGGGTGTGGTCCCGGATCGCAAACTCTTTGACAAGTTCTTGAAGTTTGTCATACCGAGCCGGCGATTGTCCAGCGGGTCACCAGTGCCCGACGTTCCTGGATCTGGCAAGCTCACACGCCGTGAGCACGTACGAGCACCCATATCCGGCACCCGAACTCGCCGCGGAGCACCCGTTCGTGCCGCTCAAGTTCGAGCGGTCGCCGATCGATGAGATGCGACGCCGCGCCGACGCCTTCCACGAGTTGATGCAAAGGCGTCGATCGGTGCGGATGATCGCCGACGAGGCGGTACCGCTCGACCTGATCGAGACGGCGATCAGTACCGCCAGTACCGCGCCCTCCGGCGCCCACCACCAGCCGTGGCAATTCGTCGTGATCGGCGACAGAGCGGTGAAGCAACGGATCCGAGAGGCTGCCGAGACGGAGGAACGCACCAACTACGAAGCGGGCCGCATCAACGCGGAGTGGCAGCGGGAACTCGCCCCCCTCGGCACAGATTGGCACAAGGAGTTCCTCGAAGTCGCACCGTGGATCGTCGTGCTGTTTGAGGAGCGGTACGGCCTGACCGACGACGGCGCACGGAGACACCATTACTACGTCAAGGAATCGTGTGGCATCGCCGCCGGTCTGTTCATCACGGCGCTCCACCAGATGGGGCTCGCGACCCTCACTCACACGCCGAGCCCGATGGCGTTCCTCACGAAGATCCTCGGCCGTCCCGACAACGAGCGTCCGTTCGTGCTGTTCCCGATCGGCTACCCCGAACCTGGGTGCCTGGTGCCGGACCTCGACCGCAAGTCGCTCGATGAGGTGATGACCGTCGTCGACACGGCATCGGCCGATCCGACCCCGGCTCCGGCACGAACAGGCCCTTCCCAACCGGATTGACCGTAAGATCCACGCCGTCCCCCGACACGTTCAACGGGCTCCCCTCGGCCGACGATTTTGGGGGCGATCGACGAGGCCCGTCCGGGTCGACCGGCTCGGCGGGATCGACGCAGTCAGGCGAGCTTCTCGACGAAGCCCTCGAGTTGGCGCAGGTTGCGGCACTCGTACACGCCATCGGTGAAGTTGCCGTAGTCGCCCACGATCGAGTCGCCGGTGTTCCAATACGACTTGGGTTCGGGGTTGAGCCAGTACACGTGGCGCGCCTTGTGCTGGATCTCCTTGACGACCCACGACGCGCTGGCGTGATAGTTGTTGCGGGCGTCGCCGAGCAGCAGCACGGTGGTCTTGGGGCCGACGTCTTTGCCGTAGCGCTCCCAGAACACCTCGAACGCGTGGCCGTAATCGCTGTGGCCGTCGACCCACACCACGTCGGCCTCCGTGTTCACCCGGTGGATCGCCGCCTGGATGTCCTCTTCCTGCCGGAAGTAGTCGGTGACCTCGTCGATCCCGTCGATGAACACGAACGAACGAACCTTCGAGAACTGGCCCGAGATCGCGTAGACGAGCATCAGCGTGAACCGGGCGAACGCGGCGACGGAGCCCGAGATGTCGGCCACCACCATCAGTTCGGGCTTGGCAGGGCGCGGGTACTTGAACTTCGGTTCCGCCGGCACCCCGCCGTAGCTCAACGAGTGGCGCACCGTGTTGCGAAAGTCGAGCGGGCCCTTGCGACCGTGCTTGCGCTTGCGGGCCAGGCGGGCGGCGAGTTTGCGGGTGAGCGGCTGGAGTGCCTTCTTGAGCGACTGCATCTCCTCACGGGAGGCGTGCATGAACTCGACGTCTTCGGGAAGGGGCTTGCGCAGGGTCTTGGCCATTGCTTCGACACCACGATCAGCGACGAGCCGCCGACGGATCTCCGCCTCGATCTCCTTCTTGAACTCATCGATCCGGTGTTCGAACTCGTCGCGTTCGAGGCGCTCTTCGAGCTTGGTGAGTTCGCCCCCGTCGGCCTCCTGACCCGACTGCTCCATCAGCTGCTCGAGCATGCCGTCGAGGTCGAGGTTCCGCAACGTGCGATAGAGGTAGTACGTGCCGCCGACGGGTCGGCCCGGCTCCATCCCGGCGAATCGCTTGACAGCCTGTTTGGCGAGCGCCCGCATCACCGCCTGATCGCCGTTCATCAACGCCTGCATCAGCATCTGGGCGATCTCTTCGGGCGTGAGGGCATCCATCGTGCCCCCGCCGTTGGCACCCGCCCCCTGCTGCTCGGCCTCCTGCATCTCGCGCCACAGTTCGTCGAGCTCCGACTCGTCGCTGTTGGCGAGCTTGTACTCGGGCCCCCGCAACGAGAAGTACACCTCGAACACCGTTTCGAACGCCCGCCAGTGCGAGTTGTTCTTGATCAGCGTCGCCCCGAGCGCGTACTTGAACGCGTCGCGATCTTCGATCGGGATGTACTGCACGGCCTCCATCGCGTCGAGGTTCTCGGTCAGGCTGACCGGCAACCCGGCGTTGCGGAGTTCGACGACGAACCCGTTGAGCAGGTCGACCATCGACTTCGGGGCAGCCGTGTCGGTCATGGCACCAGTAACGGTTGGTATCCGACACCAACCGTTACGCGCTCAGGCTTCATCGACGGTCAGTTCCTTGGTGGCCTTGGCGATGTCGGTCTGGTACTTGAGCAAGATGTGGAGGGTTTCCTTCGCCGTCTGCTCGTCGATCGTCTCGATGTTGAGTAGCAGCAGCGTGCGAGCCCAATCCAGGGTCTCCGACACGCTCGGCGCCTTCTTCAGGTCGAGCTGACGGATCGACCGGACGATCCGGCTGATCTGATCGGCGAGGCTGTCGGTCACCTCGGGAACCTTCGTGAGCACGATCTCCTTCTCACGCTCCAGGGTTGGATAATCGACGTGGAGGTACAGGCAGCGGCGCTTGAGCGCCTCGGAGAGCTCACGCGTGTTGTTCGAGGTGAGGAAGACCAACGGGATCTGCTTGGCCTCGATCGTGCCCAGTTCGGGAATCGACACCTGATAGTCAGACAGGATCTCCAGCAGCAGTGCCTCGGTCTCGACCTCGACGCGATCGACCTCGTCGATCAGGAGCACGACCGGATCGGGGGCGCTGATCGCCTCGAGCAGCGGCCGGGTCAGCAGGAATTCGTCGGAAAAGATGTCGTCGTGGACCTCGCTCCAGGAATCCGAGTTCTTGTCGGCCTGGATCCGCAGGAGCTGCT
>JBDSBE010000157.1:0-10898 GCA_039921745.1 Ilumatobacteraceae bacterium
TGCGGAATGCGTCTCGCCCTCGACCAGGCAATCGAACCCCACCAACTCGACGGCCAGATGATCGGGTTCTGCTCGACCCGCTGCGCTGAGATCTACCGACAGTCAGATTCCCGAACCACCACGTGGACCGACACATGAGATGTTGCCTGGCGAGCCGTGCCAGTCGACACGGAGCCGGTGGACTCTGACTGAGCGATCGCATGATCGCAATCGGTCGGACAGACCCTCATCAACAGGTTTGGCGATGTGGTGACGCTGGGGTTCGTGTCACCGTCGGCGGATTCATGTCATGACCGGCGATCACGTCCTCGAAGTGGATCACTTGCTCAGACCCGACGACCGACAATGTGGATGGTTGGTCCTAACGAGCGACCGACTTCCCATCGTCGGGACGCTCGGTCAGTGCCAATCAGTCCGACGAGCACGCACGCGAGTGTCCCGTACCGCCGGATTTCCGCGTGATCCCACAGTGCCACCTACCGCCGGGAGGTGGCAACGGCCAAACCTCCAGAGGCTTGCTCTGACATCCCTTCGCCGGGGTCAGCTTTCGACGAGGACCACAAGGGTGTCCTGGCGGACGCCGTCATATTTCATCGCTGCAGCACCTGCCTCGCTCTCCATGACTGCCTGGAAAGCATCCATGTCGGAAACGTCCATGCTCAGACCAACGCGGCTGGGGTTCTCCGGGTCGACGAAGGTGCGAATATCACTCGCTACCGAACCGAACACCTCGGCGCGCCTGGGCGACGAAAGCCAATGAGCGACGTCGTCGACTTCGTGGGTTGCAATCAGCTTCGGCATGCGACTGTCCTTCGTTGAAGGGTCCACCGGAACGCAGACCAGAAAGGACGGTACTCGACTCGTCCGGTTCCCGCGGAACGTGCGGATGGCGTCGAGCCAGCGCGGACTTCGGGGGATCGACGGCCTGCGAACCGAGGTGACCGCACTCGGTGACGAAGTCAACGAAGCCGCCCGAATCGAAGCGTGTGCGACCGGTGGTCACGCGATCGCCTCGAAGGTGCTCATCGAGCGCCTCGACCGAGTCGATGCAGAGAGCTTGGGCAGCAACCCCGACCGCGCCACCTACACAACTCTGGCCGACCTGGCCACAGCCACCGACAAAGCACGCCGCGACGCGCCATCCATTGCTGTCTGCGATTTGTGGGCAAACACGGGTCGGTAATTACTGCGACGCGTGACCGAGCGTCGACGGGTTTCCTCAACCGTCGGGTCGGGAACGTGAATATCGGGTGCGCTGCCTGGGCCGAAGTCAGTCACCGCTTCATCTCGGCATTCCGGGATTCTGCGTTCCGAACTGTGCGGGCGACGCGCAGAGAGGTCGTCTACGTTCGACGGATGCACATCGCGCCGCGGCGATCATGGTCGAAGGTGGCATCCTGTTCTAGGTGGTCGCGGATCTCGGCGACGAGTTCGTCGACGAGGTTCATGATTCGCTCGGGTGTGAGCTCGGCGGCGTTGGGAGCGGGAAGCGCGTCGAGTGCCTCGTCGCCGCCGAGGACGTCCGAGAAGTACGTCCGAGCCGCCTGATCGAACCCCATCAGGTTGTGTCCGTACGCGTAACCAACGGGTACGAGCTCCTCGACGCGTTCGTGGCACTCGAGGTGGTGCAGGGTCAGTACGAGCGCGGCGAGTTGGCTTCCCAGGAGCCGTGCCCGCTGCGCGTGGATCATCGGACCGAAGTCGCGTTCCACGAGGTCGACCGCTTCGTCGAAGCGGCCGAGTGCCGCCAGCGACAATGCCGCGGGGACCAGGGAGTTCAGCTTGTTCGTCTGGCCCAACACCTCGGAGTCGAAGCACTCCAACGCGGCGGCGAGCGATTCCTCGTACCGGTCGACGCGAGAAAGGAGAATCGACTTCAACGCCACCGTGTTGTCGAGCACGTATCTCGACACCGTCCGTCCGACGGCCTCGGCTTCGAGCACCGCCGTCGACGCAGCGTCGTCACCGTCGAACATCAACGCCACCGTCCTCAACTGCGTCGAGACCCACTCCGCCACTCGGGGTCTCCTATCGACCTGCAGTGCACGGAGCCGGTCGCTCTCCGCGAGGGCGACTGGGATCGGCGACGACAGCGCCATGAATACGCCGCGATACAGATAAGCCGACAGCATCGGGATCGCGATTGTCTCCGACGGCCCGGCAGCGACCAGTTCGTCGACCATCGCCGCCGCCTCGAAGATCTGTGCGTACCCGCCCGCTTCGTCGCCGGACATGATGCGGATCTCACCGCAGGTCGCCAGCCACTGACTCCGCAGGTGCGGCTGGCTCGCCGACGGCTCGGGGACCCGATCGAGCCACAACATCGCCAGCCCACCGGTGCTCGCCCAGCACATGCTGCCGCCGACGAAAAGGCTGAGCAACGCCTCGTGCTGACCGGTCTCCTCAGCCCACTCCATGGCCGCCAGTGCGTTGGTGACATTCACGAGCTTGTGTTCCTCGAGCTCCCAGGTCTCGCCGTCGCGCGCCGACGCGAGGCGCTCGGCCCCCGAGAGCGCCGTGATCCAGGCGAGGTGCCGGTCTCGGCTGTCGGCGAGCTGATCAGTGTTGACGAGGCGATCGAGCGCATAGAGCCGGACGGTCTCGAGCAGTCGGTACCGGCCGGACTCGACGGAGGCGACGACCAACGACTGTTCGACGAGCGAATCCATCACGTCGAGGATGGGCGTCGTCGACGCAGTCACGACCGCCTCGACGCCCGAGAGCGGGAACGTCCCGGCGAACACCGCCAACTGGTTCAGCACCTGCTGTTCGTCGTCGGTCAGCAGGCCGTAGCTCCAATCCATCATTGCCTGCAGGGTCTGCTGGCGCTGCCGCCGTCTGCTGCGCCCACCACTGAGTAGCGAGAAGCGGTCGTCGAGGCGCTGGGCGAGCTCGTCGATCGGCAACGAGGTCATGCGGGCGGCTGCGAGTTCGATCGCCAACGGGATGTCGTCGAGTTGAGCGCAGATCTTTTGGATCTCCGCATGATGCTCCTGGAGCCCGGTGACGCCGGCGGCGGTCGCCCGGTCGAGGAACAGCTCGACCGCCGAGTCCTGCATGTTCGGAATGCGCCACGCCCGCTCGCCGTCGACGTTGAGCGCCTCACGCGACGTCGCTAGTAACGTGACCGCCGGGGCGGCCGAGAGGACGGCGGCTGCGAAATCGGCGACACCGTCGATCAGATGCTCACAGTTGTCGACGACGAGCAACGTCGCCGTTCCTGCGGTCGCCTCGTCGAGGACACCGACGGCGCCACCGTCGGCGGCAGCCTGCTGCTGCGCCAGTCCGAGCGCGCTCAGCGCACGATCGGCGACCTGGTCTCCGTCGCGTTCGGTGGTGAGGTCGACGAACCAGACGCCGCCAGGAAACCGGTCGGCGCTCGCGGAGGCGACTTCGACGGCGAGGCGGGTCTTGCCGCACCCGCCGACGCCGCTGATGGTGACGAGCCGGTGCCGGTCGATCAACGCCCGGAGTTCGTCGACCTCGGCCTGCCGTCCGATGAACGCCGTCGGCATCGCCGGCAGGTTGTGTCGTGCCTGCTTCAACGTCCGCAGGGGAGAGTGTTGTCCCTCGTCAAGCTGCCACAGCCGCGCCGGCTCGGACAGGTCGCGCAACTGGTGCACCCCGAGATCGGCGCCGCCAGGGTGCGCCATCAACTGGCGGGCGACCTCGGAGACCAGCACCTGCCCGCCGTTGCCGATGCCGTTGATACGCGCGACCTGGTTCACCGGCGGCCCGAAGAAGTCGCCGTCGCGCTCCGATGCCGACCCGGCGTGCACCGACACCCGCACCTGCAACGCACCCGTGTCGCCCCACTGCTCGCACGCCAACGCGTCGACAGCCCGCACGGCGCCGTCGACCGCTCGGTCGGCGTCGTCGAACACGGCGATCATCCCGTCGCCGGTGTGTTTGAACACCCGGCCGCCGGCGGCGTGCATCGCGCCGTGCACGATCCGGTCGTGGACCTCGAGCGCTGACCTCATCGAGTCGCCGTACGTCTCCCACAACTTCGTCGACCCGACCACGTCGGTCATCACGAACACCAACGGCTCCACACCCATCACGCCCCCATCCGGTTCCGCCGAACGGTAGCAGTCGACGCTCCGCCGGCATCCGGTGAACCCGACGTGGGCTACTTTCACCGAACGGTCACCGACCAAGCACGACACACGAGGGGGAGCCGTCATGTCCGACCACCAGCCCAGACCGATCCCTGCCGGATGGATCGGGCGCTTCGCCGAGTCCAACCCTGCGTTCGCCTACCCGACGTCGGATCTGAGCTCGCTCGGCCTGTACGACAACATGGACAACATCCACCGGTTGCAGCGCCAAGTGGACATCCTGTGGCCCTAGTTCAGTTGGGAGACCGTCCCTGGCGAGAGCGATCCGAAACGGGTCTTCCAGATGTTCGCGCCCGACATCTCACGAATCGGCTACATCGACCTCAGCCGCGTCTACTCGGACTCGATCATTTGCCCGCAACGGAAACGCCGAGAAGTGGAGCCACTCGATCGACACGGGCCACGGCAGTCCCGAGGGTCAGCGCACACCGCCCCGCCACGCGGACGGGACTCCCGACGTCGACGTCGACGACGCGGTCGACCGAGAAGTGGATAAGATCTACGCCTTCTTCCGCTCGCACCTGTGACGGCGGCCGCGAGCCGGCTCAATCGTCGCCGGCCGTCGAGGCGTCGAGCTCGTCGACGGCCCACGATGAGACGGGCCAAAGACCGGACGCGTGCGCAACCCGCCCGAGCATGTGGCTCGCCACCGGCGCCGTCCAGGACTGTAACAACACCGCCAGGATCAGTTCGTCGTCGGCGCAAGCCCTGGCATCCGCAACGCCGCCGCGCCGAGTCCAAACCTGAGTGATTGTCCCGCCACCGCGGGCAGGCGGGGCACCCGATACCCAGCATGATCGGTCGTTGCCGCTCGGGGAAGTGCAGTGCTCGGCTTGGGTAGATACTGTGGTGCGCCATCGCGTTTGGTGAGCGGATTACTGCGCTCACGATACGTGCGGCTCTCACACCAGCATGGCGATCGCAATGCTTGGTTCCCGGACGGGTCGAATCGTTGTCGACAGTCGTTCAGCGTCGGGCCTACGAGTCTCGAAGCGCGGCTCCGAGAGCATCGAGTGAGCCAGCCATCTCACGGCGCAACGCAGGGCGTCGGATCTTGACAAAGAGGTGTTTGCGCCAGAAGGTCATGGGCTCGAGGACAACGCTGACGACGACGTTGCATCCGTCTGCATCATCCTCGACGAGCCATACCCAGTCCGCATACGACGGGTTGCCGTCGTCGGTCTGCGAACGGTAGGAGAACCGACGCGCGTCGGGATCAATTTTGTCTACCCGCGACCTGCTCACCCACGATTGGCCCAACGCATGGAGACGCACCTTCCAAACAGCGCCGCACGACAGTTGAGCAGGCACCGCAACAACCTCGGTGATCGCCTGGTTCCACTCCGGCAATCTCGAGAGATCAGTCAAGAAACCGAAGACGACGGTCGGCGACGCATCTATGTGTGCACTTGCGGTCTCGCGTACTCGCATGTTCATGAGGCTATTGCGGTGTCGACGGGGAGATTGGCCTGCGCCCACTCCGGGAAGCCGTCTACGAGCCGTCGTGCTGAGCGGCCGCGTCGACGCAGCACGAGAACTGCCTCGTCGGCAAACGCGCAGTACGGCCCGCGGCAGTATGCAACGGTCTCGATACCGGCCGGGAGGTCCTTGATTCGGGCGGCGAGCTGGTCGATCGGGATCGAATGGGCGCCCGAGATGTGTCCGGCAGCAAACTCGGGGGCGGGTCGGACGTCCACGACGACGACGTCACCAGCAGCGAGCCGTTCCATCAGCTCACATCGGTCGATTTGTTCGAGCCGCCCGCGGTCGCCCAGGTACGCAGCGGCCAGGTCGTCGAGCTGCTCGTGATGCGCTGCTGCGACGTCACGCAAGGCTGACCAGAGATCCCCGACCCGCGTCGAGGCCAGCCGGTAGTAGATCCGGGTGCCGTCGCGTCGGGTGGTGACCAGGCCCGCATTTGCGAGGACCCGAAGATGAAACGAGGTGTTGGCGACACTCTGGCCGATCTCGGCTGCGAGCTCGTCGACGTGGCGTTCACCTTGGGCCAGGACGTCGACAAGCTCGGCGCGGCGTCCGTTTCCGAGTGCTTTGGCTACCTCGCCGAACGCGTCGAACAACGCATCCTTCGCCTGTCGATCACCCATCGGTCGACCTCCTCACAACACCTTCCTCAAAGAGCTACTTGACAATGTACCCTGACGCAGGATTATATTCAAGACATTACTTGAGGAGCGTTGCGATGGTTGGCATCCGGATGTTCGTCGATGAGGGGCTGGGACACTCGTCGTACGTCATCGACCTCGGCGATGGTACGGCTGCGATCCTCGATCCGCCCCGGTTCCCGACCGAACACACAGCGGCCGCCGAGGCACAGGGCGCGACACCGCGGTGGACGATCGACACGCATTCCCATGCCGACTACGTGACCGGAAGCCCGTCACTCGCTGCACAGTCGGGCGTCACGTTCGTTGCGCCGGCGGCCTCGAAGCTGGAGACACCTCATCGAGCCGTGCGCGACGAGAAGCTGGTCGGGTTGGCGCCAGGCGTGGGGTTGCGGGCGATCTCAACGCCGGGGCACACACCCGATCACCACGTCTATCTCGTCGAGCACGACGGGTCACCTGTGGCGCTGTTCACCGGCGGTTCCTTGATGGTCGGCGCAGTCGGGCGAACCGATCTGTGCGGACCGGATCTCGCCGAGCCACTCGCCCATGAGATGTTCAACTCGCTGCGACGCCTCGACGGACTTCCCGACGACCTCGATGTCTACCCGACCCACGGCGCCGGCTCGTTCTGCGCCGCGCCCGGTGGCGCCGACCGCACGACCACATTGGGACGCGAACGCAGCACCAACGCCCTGTTCCGCATCGACGACGAGGACACATTCGTCGAACACCTACTCGCCGGGCTCGGCACGTTCCCGACCTACTTCGCCCGCCTGCTCGAGTTGAACCGCCGGGGCCCACGTCTCTACCTGCAGCTCCCTCGACTCGACCGACTCGGTGTCGATGCCGTCGACCGGCATGTGGACGCCGGCGCCGTCATTGTCGATGCGCGACCGATCGCCGAGTTCGCAGCCGGTCACATCCCCGGGTCGATCTCCAATGAGCTGCGACCGGTGTTCGCCAGCTGGCTCGGCTGGGTCACCGATCTCGACCGACCGGTCGTGATCGTCGCCGGCGCCGACCAGGACCGTGACGAGATCGTCCGCCAGTGCCTCGACATCGGCCACGACAACATCGTCGGCGAATTCGACGGTGGCATCGACTCTTGGCGAGCGTCGAGCCGACCGATCGACGGTGTCGGCCTCGTCATCCCGGCCGACATCGTCGGCACCTTGATCGATGTTCGCCAGCACAGCGAGTACGAGATCGGACACGTCCCCGGAGCGATCAACATCGAACTCGGCGGATTCGCCCACACCGCCGTTCCCGATGGCCCAGTGACCGTGATGTGCGGGCACGGCGAACGCGCCATGACCGGCGCCAGCATCCTCACCGGACGCGGCCACCGCGACATCAACGTGCTCGACGGCGGCCCCGACACGTGGGCCGAGTGGAGCGGGCAACCCTTGGCGGGCGTCAGATGACCGCACCCACCACGACACCGGCACCGACACCGGCCCCGTTTCGCTTGGGGTTGCGCGAAAACCTTGCCCAGTTCGCGCTGCTCGTCGGCGTCAACGCCCTCGTCGGCGGCATGATCGGCCAGGAACGCACCGTTCTGCCCTTGCTGGCGGGGGAGGAGTTCGGGCTCACCAAGTTCACCGCCACGCTCACGTTCATCGCCGCCTTCGGCATCGTGAAGGCCGGCACCAACTTCATCGCTGGCACCCTGTCGGACCGCTACGGCCGCAAACCGGTGTTGATCGCCGGCTGGATCATCGGCATTCCGGTGCCACTGCTGTTGATGTGGGCACCGGCATGGAGTTGGGTGGTGTTCGCCAACGTCCTGCTCGGCGTCAACCAGGGCCTCACCTGGTCGACCACGATCATCATGAAGATCGACCTCGTCGGTCCTGCCAAACGCGGTCTGGCAATGGGGTTCAACGAGGCCGCCGGCTACATGGCCGTGGCCGCCACCGCTCTCGCCACCGGCTACATCGCCGAGCAGCACGGATTGCGACCGGCACCGTTCTTCCTCGGCCTCGCCTTCGCCGGGCTCGGCCTCGGCATCTCGACCCTGTTCGTTCGCGAGACCCGCGAGTACGCCCGTCACGAGGCCGCCAACCATGTCACCACCAACGACGCGCTCCACGATCTGCTGACCACACGCGAGATCTTCATGCTCACCTCGTTCCGTGAAAAGGCGCTGTCGTCAGCATCGCAAGCCGGGCTGGTCAACAACCTCAACGACGGGCTCGCTTGGGGCTTGTTCCCGATCTTCTTCGCCAACGCCGGCCTCTCCGTCGCCCGCATCGGCGTACTCGCCGCTGTCTATCCCGCAGTGTGGGGGCTCGGCCAGCTTGCGACCGGAGCACTGTCGGACCGGATCGGCCGCAAACCGTTGATCGCCGGCGGCATGCTCCTCCAAGCCGCCGCGATCACCATGATCGCCGCAACCACAGGGTTCGGACTCTGGGCACTCGGCGCCGCCCTCCTGGGCGCCGGCACCGCAATGGTCTACCCCAGCCTGCTCGCCGCCATCGGCGACGTCGCCCACCCGCTGTGGCGAGCACGTTCAGTCGGCGTCTACCGGCTGTGGCGCGACGCCGGGTTCGCCGCCGGTGCACTGCTCGCCGGGATCATCGCCGACCTCGTCTCGATCGAAGCCGCCATCTACGCCGTCGCCGTCCTCACCGCGCTCTCCGGCGTCGTCGTCATCGTGCGCATGTACGAAACCCATCCACCCACTCCCACCAGGAGGTGACCGAAATGTCCCAGACACCCATCGTCGATGTCGACACGCTACGTCAACAGGTCCGCGAGAAGTACCGGACCGTCACCGTCGATCCCGACGTCACCTACCACTTCCACACCGGACGCCCCCCGACTCGGCTACGACACCAACATCATCGACGAACTGCCGGATCAAGCGGTCGAGTCGTTCGCCGGTGTCGTTAACCCGTTCTCGCTGCGCCCAATCGGCGCCGGTGAACACGTCGTCGATGTCGGCTCCGGCGCCGGCTTCGACAGCTTCGTTGCTGCCCGCCATGTCGGCCCTGACGGCTTCGTGGTAGGCGTCGACATGACCGACGAGATGGTCACCAAGTCGCGAGCACAACGCAACTGCTCGGCTACTCCCATGTCGAGTTCCGCCGCGGCCTCGCCGAGGGATTACCGGTCGAGGACAGATGGGCCGACACCGTGGTCTCCAACGGCGTCATCAACCTGTGCGCCGACAAACGCGCCGTATTCGACGAGATCCACCGCGTCCTCAAACCGGGCGGCGTCCTCCAATTCGCCGACATCGCCAACGGTCGAACCGTCCCACCAGAAGCCCTGCGTGACGTCGACCTGTGGACCGGTTGAATTGCCGGAGGGCTGGCCCCGTGAGGGCTGGCACCAGATGCTCACCGAGGTCGGCTTCGTCGACATCGAGATCGGACCACCCGTCGACACCTTCGGCGGCGCCGCCGGCGAGGCCAACGCCCGCACCTTCGAGGTCTACGGGTACGCGTTCCTTGCACGAAAGCTCCACTGACGGGCCACTCGGGGCATTGCCCTTTGACGAGGCCGCGCACTTCCGGAACATCGAGCACGACCTGTGCGCACTCCGACTCGCACCGGCCGCACCGGTCAGCTCGACCCTGCACGACGACGTCGACCACGTCATCAGCGAACTCAACACCTCCGAAGCGCAGCCGGCACACCGAGCGCTCCACGCGACAGCTTCCTCGTCGACGACGGCACAACAGGACTGGAACGATTCGATCGACGGTCTCGTCGATCGTAGGTCCCAAGTTGGGCCTCGTCACCAAGCCCTCGAAACGCCCAAGCCGTGCGAGCTGCCAGTGCGGCGAACCCCGAGCGATAGCGGCACGCCTGCGAGTGGGTACACGTCCATCTCGCGTGACCCAATGACGGTTGCGAGCTGCCCCCGACGCCGGATGCGGTCCGTCATTCCGTGACACCGCACTTGGGCCTCGTTCCCGAGTGCCCTCCGGTCGGCGGATGTGGGGTTATGGCACTCGCGTTATGTGCGCCGTCGTCCGCACCTCGAGTGATCATCCCTGCCGGATCCCGAGCGTGGCGGTTGGCTGTGCGTTTGCGCGTTATCAAGTGGGTGGGTGGAGCCGTGGATCCGCAGGCGCCTCCACCGCTCGTCAGGCCCAGTGCTCAGGATGGTCTTCCGGTGGTTTCTCGTGCTTCGATGTTGCGGTGGGCTTCCGCGGCGTCGGCGATGGGGAGCGTGTCTCCGACTTGGACCTTGACCTGTCCGGAGGCGACGAGGCCGACGAGGCGTATCGACCGTCTCCTCGAACTGCCCAGGGTCGCGTGAGTGCCCCGACTTGTCGAGCCGACCGTGCTCGTGGGCAGCCACCTGATCGAGCAGGTCGACGACCATCGCGATCTCGCCGAACGCGACGACGGCCGCTGACCACAGAGGTCCCGGTCACCAGCGGGCCGGCGGGGAGCCACCCGTCGGCAACCGGTACTGTGTGCTCGAGTGCACGGGCTGGAGGTTCGAGTTCTGGGCCCGGTGGACGTCGCCGGACCGGACGGGGTGGTCGATCTTCCCAGCGCGAGCCAGCGACGGCTCCTCGCCGCGCTCGCGCTGCATGCTCCGCAACCGGTGCGCACCGAATGGCTGGCGTGGGTCCTCGGGATCTCGACCGGGGCGCTGCGCAAGATCGTGGCCCGTCTTCGCGGCGCG
>JBDSBE010000158.1:0-4050 GCA_039921745.1 Ilumatobacteraceae bacterium
CGACTCGCCGATCACGGCGGGTTCGAGATGCTGACGAGCGAGAAGGACATGGTCCGGCTCGGGCGGGGCGGCGGCGAGATGAAGCAGCTCGCGCCGGATGCAATCGATCGTGGCATCGAGTCACTCGCCCGGATGAAGGCCGTCGCGGGCAGCTTCGGAGAATTCGAGATCGCAGCGGTCGCCACGAGCGCGGTGCGTGAGGCGACCAACCGGCAAACCTTCATCGAGCGGGTGCGTGACGAGGTCGGCATCGACGTCGAGGTCATCTCGGGGTTCGAGGAGGCCCGGCTGATTTACCTCGGTGTGCTGCAGGCGCTCCCGGTGTTCGATCAGCGTGTGCTGGCGATCGACATCGGCGGCGGCAGTACGGAGTTGTGCGTCGGCAAGGGCGATCAGATCATCGAGGCGCGCAGCATGAAGCTCGGCGCGATCCGCCTGACCGAGCGGTTCTTCACGGGCATCACCGACGACGACCACGACGGCGCCATCAAGCACAAGGCGGTGAAGGACTGTCGTCGGTACGTGCGCTCAGCGCTCGCCCCCGTCGTGCACGAGCTCGGCGGCCATCAACCCGAGGTGACGGTCGGCAGTTCGGGTACGGCGTCGACGCTGGCGGCGATGGCGCTCGCGAACCGGGGCGAGAAGCCGCGCCAGTTGAACGGTGCGACGTTCACGGCGATCGAGCTGAGTGGTCTGGTCGACGAGTTGACGGCGCGCACCACCGAGGAGCGGCTCGCACTGTCGGGCCTGGACGCCAAGCGGGTCGACATCATCGTGGCGGGCGCGGTGCTGCTCGACGAGATCTTCCGGACCTTCTCGATCGAGGAGATGACGATCTCGGACTACGCACTTCGTGAGGGCGTGCTGTTCGACCGGTTCGGTCGGGGTGCGATCACCGGCCTGAGCGATCTGCGCCGCACGAACCTGCTGCGGCTGGCGCATCAGCTCGACCCAGACCCGGCGCACGCCGAACACACCGCTCACCTCGCAACCGAGTTGTTCGACCGGCTGGCATCAGTGCACGGCCTGGACGACGACGCCCGCGAGCTCCTCGATGCGGCGGCGCTCGTCCACAACGTCGGGCTGTTCATCAGCCATGCGAGCCATCACAAGCACTCGTACTACGTGGTCCGCAACAGCGAGCAGCTGACCGGTTTCACCGAGCACGAGATCGAGCTGATCGCGGTGATCGCCCGGTACCACCGCAGGAGCATGCCGAAGGACAAGCACGACGAGTTCGCCGCGCTCTCGTGCGACGATCAACGCCTGGTGCGAATCCTGGCCGGCACCCTGCGGATCGCGATCGGCCTCGATCGCCGACACGCGGCCAGCGTCAGGTCGGTGCGGGTTCACATCGACGACAGCGCGATCCAGATCGAGCCGGTCGGTCGTGACGACACCGATCTCGACCTCGAGATCTACGCCGGCCGGGAGCGCGCCGACCTCCTCGCGGTCGGTTTGGGCCGCACCGTCACGATCACATAGCGACAGAGGGCGATGTGTCGCGTCTGGAGGACAGTCTTTCGACTGGGACCATCCGCAACCAACATCGCCTCCCGGCGTGTTGGGATTTTCGATGCCGAGCTCACGCGATAACCTGTGAAATCTGAAACTCTGCGGTCTTGTAGCCCGAAAACGACAAGGTACCCCTGCGGTAAGTCGTTAGAATCGAAATCTGTCCGCTCTTGGTGTGAAGGAATCTGTGGCGAGAACACGGGCTCAACTGTGGCCAACCGGCCCGCGGGTGATCTTCTTCGACGAGGTCGCGTCCGCTCCCACGCTGCGCGCCGCCGCGCGGGATGGCCAGATTGCCAAACTCGCTCGAGGCGTCTGGACCGGCGACACGACATCGGCGCCC
Organism: Ilumatobacteraceae bacterium; assembly: GCA_039921745.1. GTDB lineage: Bacteria > Actinomycetota > Acidimicrobiia > Acidimicrobiales > Ilumatobacteraceae > Ilumatobacter. Next base: position 1,859 of record JBDSBE010000158.1, read on the forward strand.
GACGTCGTGGTCGCTGCGAACATCTGGGCAATCGTGGCACGCTTCCTGCCAGATGCCATCGTGGTCGACCGAGCAGCGGCCGCTGCGGGGCGCATCGACGGTTCCGTGGTGACCGTTTCGACAAACGAACGGGCGACGCCGCTCGAGCTACCGGGCGTCACCGTGCTGGTTCGGCCACGAGAGTCGCACGACAGTGACACGCCGTGGTCCCACGGGCTCACCGCGAGCGCCTCGGCTCGGACGATCGTCGACAACCTGGCAGCGTCGCGAGCGCGGGAGCGAGCAGCACGCACGCTCACGACGACGGAGTTGCTGGACTGGCTGGCACGGAAATCGTTGACGCTCGACCCAGCGAGCCTCGATCGACTTCACGTCGACGCCTTGGCGGTCGCGAGCGACTTCGGCCGCCCGGAGTACGCGGCCACCATCGACCGTCTGTTCGACGAGGTCGAAGGCCGACGGCCACTCGGACGTTCCGCCAGTTCGTTCGCACGCGCAGTGCGCGATGGAACGGCGTGGGACGCAGTCCGCGTCGCCGGATTCGCTCGAGCTCGTGACCTCATCGCGGATTTCGGCGTGCGAGAACTTCCCGCACCCGCGCGCGACGGTGAACTTCCCTTCTTCGAGGCGTACTTCTCGAACTCCATCGAAGGCACCGAGTTCACGATCGACGATGCCAGGGTGATCGTGGCGACCCAGGTGCCGCCGGCTCGACGGGCGGCGGAGGGCCACGACATCTTGGGAACGCATCGCTGTGTCGTCGATCCGGTCGGCAGAGCCGCCACATCAGTTGACCCGGACGAACTGGATCAACTGATGCGTGCCCGGCATCAGACCGTCATGGTCGGCCGGCCGGACATCGGCCCAGGCGTGTACAAACAAACGAACAACCGAGTGGCAGGGGTGGAGTTCGTGGATGCTGACCTGGTCGCAGGGACGCTGCGAAAGGGCTTCGAGATGATGGCCGATCTGCCCCCGGGTTTCGCTCGCTGCGTGTTCGTCATGTTCGTCGTTGCCGAAGTACATCCGTTCACTGACGGCAACGGGCGGGTGGCCCGGCTGATGATGAACGCCGAACTGTCGTCGGAAGGTCTGTGCCGAATCGTCGTTCCAACCGTGCTGCGCAACGAGTACGTGAGCGGCCTACGCCGCGCTTCGAGGGATCACGGCGACATCTCCGTACTGTGCGAGGTGCTGGACTACGCCCGGCGCTGGACGGCAGCGATGCCCTGGGTGGACGCGGCGGCTACCGACGGACAGTTGGCGGCGACGCACGCGACGATGGACTCGACCGACGCTCAGCAGCGAGGCGCCCACCTCACAATCCCGTAGCGCGACGATCGAACCGGTCGGGCCCACCCAGCGGAGTAGGCGCGGTCTGACACATTGCGACAGCGCCGAAGGCTGACCGTCGACGAACAGGTCGACAGGATGTCCGCTGACCGTCGTGACGGAAACCGCTACGGCGCGTAGTCGACGTAGATCTGGGCGTCGGCGCCCCACACGATCGCCCGCCGGAGCTCGTCACCATCCCGGTCGACCGAGATCACGATCTCATCGGCGGCAACCGTGGGAAGCGTGTCGAAGACGGGGGCCGCCGGACCGATCTGAGGCTGCACGGAGAGCAGGCGGACGAACGTGGCGAACGCCGCCGGGTCTCCGGCAGCGAACTGGTCAGCCGAGATCACGTAGGTCTCGCGCCCGGTCGCATCGGGAAACCGTTGCCCGGCTTCGAGCACGATCACGGGTAGCAGGTCGTCAGCCACGATTGCACGTGCCGGCGGATCGATGACCGGTTCGGCGGTGTCGCCGACGGCGGCCCGGGCGTCGTCGACGGCGCCGAGTAGGCCTCCAGCGCTCGCCGTCGCTCCGGCGTTGGTGTCGTCGAGGGCGTCGATCACTTCGACCTGCTGCCCGAGCGGTGACGCGGCGTCGACCTGGCCGGGCTCGTCGGATGCAGCGTTCTCGGCCCGTTCGATCGCAGCTTGGTCCTGCTCGTCCTGGTATGCCCGGTAGGCGTACCAGCCGGCTGCGGCCACACCGCCGAGGAAGGCGACGCCGACGAACCATCCGATCCGCTTGTTGCGTTGACGGACGCGTTGGGCCTTGGCGCGCAACTGGTTTGCTGCTTCCCGACTGGCCTCGGTCGACGTCGGCAGTGTGCCGTAGGCAGGGTTGGCGTTGATCCGCTT
>JBDSBE010000159.1:0-5812 GCA_039921745.1 Ilumatobacteraceae bacterium
GCGCTGCGATGGTCCGACATCGACCTCGACCGGCAGACCGTTCGGATCGAACGTTCTGTCTCAGCAACCAGAGAGCACGGCGTGTTCATCAAGACCACCAAGACCGACCGGTTCCGGCTCGTCTCGCGCGTTGCCGTGGCGGCCTGAACTCGTGACCCGTCGATGGGAGCGACTCCGCCGCAGCGCTGGGCTGGGCCACGTCAAGCTCCACGGTCTACGACACTTCGTCGCCACGGAACTTCTCACTGCCGGCATCGACGTCCGCACCGTCGCCAACCGACTCGGCCACGCCCGCACGTCCACCACCCTCGACATCTACTGGGCATGGGTGCCCGCTCGTGACCGCCAAGCAGCCGATCACCTCCAACGAATCCTCGCGCCGCCACCGCAACACTCGACAGTGCCGTCTGTGGCCGTCAATGACTCCTGAACATCATCGTGCGGTGCACCGTGCTCGTAACGGCGGTTCCAGGGCGGGTGTGAGCACGTCGCAACCCCGCGATTCCCGAGCACTGCACTTGGGTAGTGATGCGGCGCGCTCTCGTCATCCTTGACAGGGTTACCGTGCGCACGTTATCGAGTGCCATCGACCGGCACATAGGCCACGGTCGTCGCCGGTCGGGGTCGGTGTGCAGGATGTAGATGTCGAGTGACCGTCGGCGGTGTACCGCAGTGGGCCACGATCGCCGAGCGCGTAGCGGTCAAAATCACTGGGGACGGTGAATCCCTCGTCGTCGATATCGCCGTCGCGACCAGCGGCGGGACACCTCGTAGCGCGCCGGCTGGATACGAGCAGGTTCGTTCGTGTCAAGCTCGTCAGATTGGCTGGTGGCGCCGCGGATGTCAGGCCCGGGTCAGTAGGTACCAGCGCGGGTCGATCCGCCGGAGCGGAAATGGGAGCGAGGACTCGTATTCGATCTCGTCCGCGATCGTCCAGCCAGGAAATGCGCGTGTGAGATCGTCTCGGCCCGCGCCGGGTGGGAGTGGCCCGCGGTGTGCCCGTTTCCACGCCAGGAGAAGCAACTCGGCGTCGGGCGAAGCAATCGCGTCCACCCCCGAACCAAAGCCGATGCGTTGGTCGTCATTCAGGTGGTTGAAGCACTCGGCGTCGAGGAACAATCGGAACCCGTCGCCGACTCCGACGTGCTCCAGGTCGGTGGCATCGCCCTCGACGAAGGTGGCCGCGACGTTCGACGCCTCCGCGTTCTGTCTGGCGATCTCGACGGCTCTCGGGACGACGTCGACGCCCACGACATCCCAGCCTCGTTGGGCGAGTTCGATCGAGTACCGCCCCGCCCCACAGCCGATGTCGATCGCGCGTCCAAACGGACTGCTGCAGCCGTCCTCTACTCGCTCCAGCAAGTTGCGTAGCTGGGCGAGCTGCGATTCGGTGTCGTCCTCCCAGGGGCGTAGGCCCAGCTTGTACATCAACCGGTACCAGCGACTCACCCCTTCGAATCTAGCCGACGACGGCCCGGCTTCGAGTCGAGGGCGATTGATGCGGTTGAGCCGACGGCGACGTGGCTCGATTCGGTCAACTTCGACTGCGCCGATGCCGAGGCGCCCGGGCTGGTGCCACCTATCGCCGGCACCGGGGGCCTTCGCGATGGCGCCAAGTGGTTGCGTGGTAAAGGTGGGTCGTCACGTTGTGTCCACGAACCATCGAGCTATTGCTGCCATGCACGCAAGCAGTCGTGTACGTAGCCTTTGCGCGGGGGTATGCGATGAGGCAGCGTCAGTTCGGCAGCAGTGGTGTATCCGTTTCGGCGATCGGGCTCGGTGGAGTGGAGCTCGGGCCCGAAGAGGGCGAGGAGCCGGACGTCGAACGAGCCGTGAGGGTGATAGAGACGGCCGCCGAGCATGGCATCAACTGGCTCGACACCTCGGAGAACTACTACGACACCCGCAACGAGGCACTCATCGGCTCGGCCTTGGCCCAGGTCAAGGCCGAGATGATGGTTGCCACAAAGGTCGCGCCCGGCAGCGCCGGGTCCGGAGGTGGATCGGGGTTCCGCGCCGAACAGATACGCACTGCGTGCCACGCGAGCCTGCGGCGCTTGGGGCGCGCTGAGATCGACATCTACTTCTTGCACTGGCCGGACGACACCGGCGTACCACTCGACGAGACCTGGGGCACGATGGTTGAGCTGGTCGACGCGGGACTCGTTCGCGCGATCGGCATGTCGAACTACAACATCGCCGAGATCGAGTGCTGCCACGCGGCGCGAGCTGTCGATGTCGTGCAGGATGGGCTGTCTCTCGTCGACCACCTCGAGAACCGATCGGTCGCACTCCGCTGCGGCGAGCTTGGCATCGGCGTCACGATCTACGAACCACTCGCGAGTGGCGTGCTCGGCGGCAAGACCATCGAAGAGGTACGCGCCGTGTGGTCGGCGTGGGCCGACATGGCGTTCTATCAACGCCTGTTGACTCCGGGGCACGCCGAGGACAGTTGGGCCGTCGTCGACGGACTTCGGTCCATTGGTGACAGGGTTGGCGCAACCGTTGCGCAGCTCGCAATCGGGTGGGTGTTGCACCAGCCGGGCGTCGATGCCGCGATCGCGGGCAGTCGCAGCGGCCGGCACATACAAGAGAACGCAGCCGCCGCTGTGCTCGACCTCAGTGACGTGCTCCAAGACATCGAGCGGCTGATCCCGCTCGGGCCTGCCTTTTCGTAATCGCCGCCGAGTTCGACCCAGTCACTGATCCGGCACCGTGAACCCTCGCCGAGGTCGCACAGAACGACTCGGGTGACTGCCCCAGAACACGTATCCCATCATCCCGGCCACCCACCGCCCCCGAACGCCGGGTCTGGGTCGCACACTTCGCTCAGCACAACCGATCTGCGGAACGCCGCATCGCCGGCGAAGTGTGGTAGGCCCGACTGTCGGTTGGGTAGCGCATATTCACGCTTTCGCGAGCATTCTCTCGGCGATTCTTGCCGAGCGCCCATCCCACGATCAAACCGCTGCGACCGTCCGGGAACGGCACCTCACATTCGAGTGGGTGGTGGCACACATATCGTGCGACTGGGCCGCATGCCATGGTCGCTGTCACGGCGGCGCGTTTGGCACGCCGAGGATGCAGGCAGTGATCCGACGATCGAAGGGTGCTGCACGCTTCAGTCCGGACATGGCTTCCTCGACTTCGAACAGTTCCAGCGGCGTTGCTCCGAGCTGGCTGGTGACGTCACGTAGTTGGACGTAGCCCGTTCGTCGCCGTCGATCACTACGTGCCTGTTCGAGGGCTGGCGTGACGAGTTCGTACCAGCGCTGGGCGACGATGCACTGGTCTGGTTGGGTGTCGACGGGTTGGGTGGATGTAAGCGCTGCGAGGTTGCGCCACCGCTGGGTATCGCTCACGCTGGCGGTATGGGTTGCCCAGTGGTTGCTGAGGTGGATCATCTGCTCGAGCGAGCGGCGGAGGCGACGGGGAAGGAACTGATGCTCGAGACGTGCGGCGTTGTTCAGAAAGACGGCGAGCCATTCGTCGGCGACGTCGTCGAAGGGACGAGGCGCAGGATCGTCGGCGAGGTGATAACGCAGACGTTCGGCGATTCGGTCAAGGTCGTACACGGGCGGGGAACTCGAACGTTCAAGCAGCAGCCATTGGGTTGCGCCATGGGCTGTTCCGGCGACAGCGAAGAACACCCAAGGCGTGTCCGAGCTGACTGGGCTGACGCGTGACACGACTCGGTGGGCGGTGGTCCGGTAGGTGTCGTAGACGGCCGAAGCAACGAGAGCCCTTGGGTCCGGTGACGAGACCGCGGATTGGGTCAAGCGCGTCTCGGATTCCGTCCCACGTCTCGGCCTCGACCGTGAGGGATTGGTCAATCTGCGCGTCGACATCAATCGAGGTGTCGTCGCTGCCAAGGTGCGGGATTGGCAGGTTCGATCCCAACAGCGCGCGACTCTCGGCGGCTCGTTCTGTGAGTAGCTCGTTGGCTCGCGTTGCGAATGCGGGTCCGTCCATGGGCCACCATGCCTCGATGAGATCGTGAGGGCTGTCCATTCGGTCGACGCGCCCGACGCGTTGTTCGGCGACACGCAGCGTGGTGGGGAGATCGAGGTGAACAATCGCGGATGCGCCTTGGAGGTTCAGGCCCTCGTTCATGGCGTCGGAGCACAACGCGATTGCCGTGGCGGTCGACGTGAGGGCGAAGAGCTTCTCGACGCGTTTGCGGCTCTTGCTGTCTGCGCCGGTTGGCGTCCGTGCGGTGGAGTTCGTTATCGGTCAGATGTCGCACACGAGGTCTTGTGAGTAGGTGTGGTCGATGGGCTTGGTGGTCCAGTCGCCGTGCGGTCCGTCGTTGCTGAACACGTAGGCATTCGTGCGGGCGGGGTCGCCGGCTACGGGGATGGCGATCTTCGATGCGTCGGTGACGATCGGGACCATCCGATCGGGGTCGTCGGTTACGGCGAACACGGCCGACACGTGTCCGGCCGCGGCGAGTTCGACGAGGGTGCGTCGTCCCGGCGTGAGGTTGCTCCGCTCGCCGATCAGCTTCTCGAAGCGCCACGCCGGAATGCGAGCGTTGTCGAACATCGCCTGCTGGACGTCGGGGCGGCCCCAGCCGGCGTCGGCGAACGTGCGAGCCAAGATCGGCGACAGCACCAGCAGCGGCCGAAACTGGGCGATGCCGAGACCGACCACGTGCGTCAGGTCCCACCCGTACGGCGACCGGACCGACGATCGGTAGAGCCGCCGTCGGCGATCGCGTAGAACTCGAGGATCCGGTTTACCTGGCCTCGAAGCTGGGTCGTTGCATTGTCTGGAGGTCTTGACCACTTGGAGCGCGCACGCCCGTCGCGGAGCAGAACCCGAAGGATCGCTGGTTGGCGCAGTCAGGCGGTGCGACGACGACGCAGAAACGCGTCCTGCAGCGCGTCGGGCACGAAGCCGACATCACCGGAGGACACGTTCGTGCCGGGCGCGACGATCTCGTCAATGCGGTCGAGCACGTCGGTCGACAGGGTGACGTCGGCCGCGCCGAGCTGCGATTCCAGGTGCTCCATCGTGCGGGGGCCGATGATCGGCGCAGTGACCGCCGGATGTTGCATGACGAAGCCGATTGCGAGGTGGATGAGCGACATGCCCGCCTCCTCGGCGAGCAGCGCGAACTGTTCGACAGCATCGAGCTTGGCGGCGTTCTCGGGGTTGCTGGTGTCGTAGGCGCCGGGGCGCATCTTCGAGCGATGGGTTTCAGGCGTGTCGTTGCCCTTGCGAAACTTCCCGCTCAGCCAGCCGCCGGCGAGCGGGCTCCACGGGATGACACCCATGTGGTACTGCTGGGCGACAGGGAGCACGTCGGCCTCGATGCCACGCACCAGCAAGGAGTACGGCGGTTGCTCGGTGACGAACCGGCCGAGGCCGCGTCGCTCGGAGATCCATTGGTCCTCGACCATTCGGTACGCCGGGAACGTCGACGAACCGAAGGCCCGGATCTTGCCCTGTCGTTGGAGGTCGGTGAGTGCGGCGAGCGTCTCATCGTCGTCGGTGCCGGTGTCGGGACGGTGCACTTGGTAGAGATCGATCCAATCGGTCTGGAGCCGTTCAAGGCTGTTTTCGACCTCCTGCACGATCCAGCGACGTGAGTTGCCGCGGTTGTTCGGGTCGCCGGTCTGGCCCATCGGTACGTCCATCGGACCGTGGAACTTCGTGGCCAAGATGACGTCGTCGCGTCGCCCGCCCGCCAGGGCCTTACCGACGATGACCTCGGACTCACCCTGGGAGTACATGTCGGCGGTGTCGATGAAGTTGATGCCTTCGTCGAGCGCCCGATGGATGATCGACACCGACGTGTCGTGGTCTC
>JBDSBE010000160.1:0-14878 GCA_039921745.1 Ilumatobacteraceae bacterium
GGCGCACGGAGTGCGCCAGATCCTCACGAGATCGGCGGGTCGGGGTGGCGCTCAACGGGTCGGTCGATCGACGTCGGCCGTACGATCGAGACATGCGCATCGTCTCGCTCCTCCCCTCTGCAACGGAGATCCTGTTCCAGCTCGGACTCGGCGATGATGTCGTCGGCGTCACGTTCGAATGCGACTTCCCCGACGAGGCTCGCACCAAGCGGATCGTCTCGACCTCGGCACTGCCCGACGATCTCACCCCGGCCGAGATCGACGCCGTCGTCAAGGAGCGGATGGCTGCCGGCGAAGACCTGTACCGCCTCGACCGTGGCGCGTTCGCCGAGATCGATCCGGAGCTCGTCGTCACCCAGGACCTGTGCGCGGTGTGCGCCGTCGATGTCAGTGAAGTCGACGCCGCGCTCACCTTCCTGGCGTGTTCGGCGGAAGTGCTCACCCTCGATCCGATGACGCTCGACCAGGTGATCGACTCGATCGGGGATGCCGGCAGGGCGACGGGGACCCAGGATCGCGCAGCCGCGATCGTCGCCGACCTGCGAGCGCGACTGGCTCGGGTCGCCGACGCGACCGCGGGCGTCGAGCGACGTTCGACGTTGCTGCTCGAGTGGACCGATCCTGCGTTCACCGGCGGGCACTGGGTGCCCGACATGATCGAAGCGGCGGGTGGCGGCTCTGTACTCGGCTTCCCGGGCGCCAACTCGCAGGGCGTCGAGTGGTCGGCGATCCGCGAGTCGGACGCTGAGGTCGTCATCGTCAGCCCGTGCGGCTATCGGCTCGACGGGGCCGCCGAGCTCGCGCAGCAGGTCCTCGATCGCGATCAACTGTCAGCGTCGTGTGAGGTGTGGGCGATCGATGCCGATGCGGTCGTGGTCCGACCCGGACCTCGCGTGGTCGACGGGGTCGAAGTGATCGCTTCGATTCTGCATCCCGAGCGTTGCGGCGATCCCGACCCGATTCTGGCCCGCCGACTCCGCTGACCGACAGGCTGCGAACCCAATCCGTCTCGATGGTGGCGCCCACTCGACGACGAACCCAAGCCGTGTCGCGCGATTCGCCACTCTCACACCCAAAATCGCGACACGGCCGCCTCCGACTTCAGAACGCACCCAAGCCGTGCCGCGCAAATCGCCACTCTCACACCCAAAATTGCGACACGGCCCCTCGAGGCCCGGGCCGCGCGAATCGCCACTCTCACACCCGAATTCGCGACACCGCCGCCCCGAGGCCGGGCCGCGCAACTCGCCGTTCAATTTGCGCCGCACGGCAGCGTCGACCCGGACCCATTGCCAGGCTTGAGCTGCCGGCTCCTCGCTCAGCCGGCGAGGGGTGAGCCGAGTCGACCGGTGACCGCCGTGCGGACCTGATCGTCGAACGACCGCACGTGGGCCTCGACTGCGGCGGCGCATGCATCTGTGTCACCGGTCCGGAGGAGGTCGAGGATCTCGATGTGCTCGTCGACCGCGTGCCGGGTGTCGGCGACATCAGCGAGGTACATGTGCCACACCCGATCGCTGTGCGCGTACAGGTTGTCGAGCGTGTCACGCAGGAACCGGTTCCCGGCCGCGTCCCAGATGATCTCGTGGCAGCGTCGGTCGACGTCGAGGAGGGCCTCCGGCGACAGACCTGACCGGAGCGACTGCTCGATTACTTCGGCCATCTCGACCCAGTGGTCGGCCGTCCCCCGCCGGCATGCGAGCCGAGCTGCGTACGGCTCCATGACAGCCCGCGTCTCGTACAGCATGGAGAGATCGTCGACATCGATCGACGAGACGAACATGCCTCGTCGTGCGATGACCGTGACGAACTGGTCGCGTGCCAGGCGCTGGAGCGCTTCCCGGATCGGCGTGCGCCCGATCCCGAGTGCTGCTTGGAGCTCGTCTTCGCGCACGACGGAACCGGGCGCGAGATCGAGCCGGACGATCATCCGGCGAATCCGGCCGTGGGCCTGTGTACTCAGCGATTCGGTCGTGATACATTCATGATATATCACTTACCGCATGACGAATTGTGCCTGGCACGATTCGTCGTGTCACCGATAGGAGTTTTCGTGAGCGACACCGCAGCATCGTCCACCGTCCCGACCACCGCCCGATGTGTGATCATCGGCGCCGGCATTGTCGGCAACTGCCTGGCCGGCCACCTCGCCCGGCTCGGCTGGACCGACATGGTGCTGCTCGACAAGGGTCCGCTCCCCAACCCGGGCGGCTCGACGGGCCACGCCTCGAACTTCATCTTCCCGGTCGACCACAACAAGGAGATGGCGCTGCTCGGTGTGCAGTCGGCGAATCAGTACCGCGACGTCGACCGTTCGGTCGACTCGGGCGGGATCGAGGTCGCCCGCACCCAGGAGCGGATGGACGAGTTCCAGCGCCGCATGACGTCCGCTGCGGCGTGGGGCGTCGAAGCCGAACTCCTCACTCCTGCGGGCGTCAAGGAACTGGTGCCGTTCATCAACGACGACGTCATCCTCGGCGGGTTCCATTGCCCGACCGTGTCGGTCGTCGACTCGCTCGACACCGGCACCATCTTCCGGAACGAGGCGGTTCGGCTCTGCGGCCTGCAGGTGTTCCCGAACACGGAGGTCCTCGACGTGGAGACCGAGGCCGAGCCCGGCACCGGCCTCCAAAGGGTCGTCGCCGTCGTCACCGACAAGGGTCGGATCGAGGCCGAATACGTCGTGATCGCGTGCGGCGTCTGGTCGAACCGGATCGCGAACATGGCGGGGGCGACGATCCCGCTCGTGCCGGCTGTCCACCAGATGGCCGACGTCGGGCCGATGGACGTGCTCGTCGAGACCAACAGGGAGATCGGTTACCCGATCGTGCGCGACATGGACACGTTCTGCTACGAACGCCAGTCGGCCGGGTCGATGGAGGTCGGCTCGTACGCTCACCGCCCGATCCTCCACCATCCCGACGAGATCCCGTCCAACGAGGCGGCCGCCCTCTCCCCGACCGAGATGCCGTTCACCCAGGACGATTTCGACGATCAGATGGAGCAGGCGATCGAGCTGATGGACATGCTCGGCGACGCCGAGATCAAGTACGCGATCAACGGGCTGCTCTCGCTCACGCCTGATGCGATGCCGTGCCTCGGCGAGACGACCGAGGTCCGCAACCTCTGGTCCGCTGCGGCCGTGTGGGTCAAGGAGGGGCCGGGCATGGCGCAGGTCGTGGCCGAGTGGATGACGTACGGCTATCCCCGTGTGATCGACGCGCACGGCGCCGACATCGCCCGCTTCTACGATCACGAACGCAACGACGAGCACATCTGGGCTCGGGCCTCCGAGCACTTCAACAAGACGTACGGGATCGTGCACCCGGCCGAGCAGTGGGCGTCACGCCGTGACCTGCAGGTCTCGCCGCTGTTCTCGCGCCAGCAGGATCTCGATGCGTTCTTCTTCCAGGCCCGCACGTGGGAGCGCCCGCAGTGGTACGTGAGCAACGCCGACCTCGCCGAGCGCTACGGCATCGGTGAGCGCGAGGTCGAGTGGGATAACCGTTGGTGGAGCCCGATCACGGTCGGTGAGCATCTCAACCTGCGCGAGCACTGCGGGCTCGTCGACCTGTCGGCGTTCCAGATCTACGAGCTCTCCGGGCCGGGCGCGGTCGAGTTCGCCGATTACCTCTCGGTGAACAAGATCGCGGCCGTCGGTGGCACGACGTACACGCCGTGGCTGACACCCGACGGCGGGTTCCACTCCGACCTGACGATGCATCGCACCGCCGACGATGTCGTGCGCGTGGTGACCGGCGTGTTCGACGGCGGGCGTGACCTGCACTGGATCCGCAAGTACATGCCGAAGGACGGCTCGGTGACGGTGACCGACCGGACGCTCGAGATCTCGACCCTGGGCCTGTGGGGGCCGAAAGCGGCTGCTCTGCTCGCCACCCTGACCGAAGACGACCTCTCGTTCGACGGCTCGCCGTACGGGTCGATTCGCGACGTCACGCTGATGTGCGACGGCGAGTCGATCGAGGCGACGCTGTTCCGGATCTCGTACGTCGGGGATTCCGGCTGGGAGATCTACGTCGCGTGGGACGACGCCCCGAAGGTGTGGGATGCGCTGATGGCGAACGGCCGTGAGGAGCACGGGTTGCGCCCGACCGGTGGCGGCGTCTACGGCACATCCGGCCGCCTGGAGAAGGGGTATCGCCTCCAGGGTGCCGAGCTCGAGAGCGAGTACAACCCGCTCGAGGCCGGGCTCGCCCGCCCCAAGGTCAAGTCCGCCGACTTCATCGGCAAGGAGGCGTACCTCGCCGCTCGTGAGGCCGGCGAACCGGCGGTGCACATGTGCACGCTGACGGTCGAGGACCAGACCGATTCGAAGGGCCGCACCCGCTGGATGCAGGGCGGCAACGAACCGATCTGCGACGTCGACGGGAACGTGATCTTCGACTCGCACGGGCGTGTCTCGCGTGTCACCACCGCGGGGTACGGCCCGTCGGTCGGCAAGCACCTCCTCATGGCCTACCTGCCGCCCGAGCACGCCGAACCGGGTACGGAGCTGCGGGTGATGTACATGAACGAGCTGTTCCCCGTGCAGGTCGTCGGCACCGGTAGCGTCTTCGATCCCGACGACACCAGGCTCAAGTCATGACCCGCCGGATCGGGCGTGCCCGCGCGCAAGGATTGGCGCGGGGAGTGGCGCGATGAGAGTGCTGGTGTGTGTGAAGCGGGTGCCGGCCCCCGGGTCGAAGATCAACATCACCGCCGACGGCCAGCAGGTCGACACCGCGAGCCTCGGGTTCACCATGAGCCCACACGAGGAGTGCGCCGTCGAGGCCGGCGCTCAGCTCGTCGAACAGCACGGCGGTGAGGCCACCGTGTTGACGCTCGGCTCGGTCGCGGCCGAGGAGCAGGTTCGCTACGCCGTCAGCGTCGGCATGCAGAACGGTGTCGTCCTGCCGATCACCGACGACGAGTGGGATCCGCAGCGCACTGCGGAGGCGATCACCGCCGCCGTTCGCGAACTCGAAACCGCAGACGGCCCGTTCGACCTGATCCTGTTCGGGAACGAGTCGGCAGATTCGGGCGGCTTCCAGGTCGGGGTGCGGGTTGCGTACGCTCTCGGGCGGGCGATGGTGAACGGTGCCAAGGGCCTGACCGTCACCGACGGCACAGCCCATGTCGAACGCGAGGCGGATGCCGGGCGCGAAACGTACGAGCTGCCGATGCCCGCGGTCGTGGGTGTGAAAGAAGGCATCAACCTGCCGCGCTACCCCACCATGAAGGGCCGCTTGGCGTCGAAGAAGGCGCACGTGACGACGATCGAACCGGCCGGGTCCGTCGGCGGTCTCGCCAAGGTCTCGCTGCAGCCGCCGCCTGAACGAAAGTCCGAGACGATCCTGCTCGGCACGGGCCCGGACGCCGCAGCAGCGGTCGTCGACGTGCTCGAAGAGATCGGAGTGCTCTGATGACCCTCACTGATTTCCACTGTGATGGTCGGTGTCGGCCAGCACGCCTGACGCAGGCGGTGACGTCGTGAGTGCCGTCCTCGTGGTCATCGAGCACGACCGCGGTGTGCTCGCAACGGCCAGTCTCGAAGCGCTCACTGCGGCCCGGGCACTGGCTGGCCAACTCGGCGCCGAGGTCGAGGCACTCACGATCGGCGAAGCCGCGGACGCGCTCGTTGATGACGTCGCCCGCTACGGCGCGGCGCGGACGCACCAGGCCCATGATCCGCTGCTCGGCGACTACGGACCGGAGGCATGGGGCGAGGTCGTCGCCCAGGCGGTCCGCGCGCTCGCTCCGACGGTCGTCCTCGCCTGTGGCACCGATCGGGGCAACGAGGTGATGGCGCAAGCTGCGGCTCGCCTCGACGTGCCGTTCGCCGCGAACGCGACCGAGTTCCGTCCGAACGGAACGTTCGAGATGACCCGCGTTCGGTGGGGTGGCTCCCTCCTGGAGATCGCCACGCTCGACGGCGAGACCAAGCTGGTCACGGTCGCCCACCACGCCGTCGACGCCGTTCCCGGCGACGCGCCCGGCGCACCGGAGGGAGTTGCGCTCGCGGTCGACCTCGATCCGTCACTCGCTCGCACGGTCGTCGTTGATCGGATCGAGCGCGAGGCCGGGGTCACGCTCGCCACAGCGCCCGTCGTCGTGGGCGGAGGACGGGGCGTCGGATCTGCAGAGGCGTTTGCTCCGCTCCAGGAGCTTGCGCTCGAGCTCGGCGGCGTGGTCGGTTGCTCGCGTGCAGTCACCAACAACGGTTGGCGCAACCACACCGATCAGGTCGGCCAGACCGGCACGCGCATTGCGCCGGACGTGTACTTCGCGTGCGGGATCTCGGGTGCGATCCAGCACTGGGTCGGGGCCATGGCGAGCAAGAACATCATCGCGATCAACACCGATCAGCAGGCCAACATGGTCACCAAGGCCGGGTACGCGGTGATCGCCGATCTGCACGAGATGATCCCGGCGATCACTGCCGAGATCCGCCGCCGACGCGCCGGCTGACCCACTTTCTCCGACGGTCGACACCGTCCTCGATTCCGTGCGGCGACCGGCAACCGGTCAGGGAGAAGTCGTCGCTCCGATGGGGTGGGACGGGCAATCCGACGCCCATCCGGTCGTCGCGAAACGAATCTTCGGGCCAAACTCGGTCACCCCGTGCCGAGGACGCCGTCATCGCCGCCTCGCCTGAAGCGGATGATCCGACGTTCAGCGACGGCACCCGCCGCGTGGCCCGCCGCATCGGGCATCGCCGCACAGGCCGACATGGGGCGCACTCGTCACGAAGGGGGTGGTTGCTCCCTCATCCGTCGGCGTCGACGCCGGAAGCCGCCTCGATCGGACGCGAGGCGCAGGATGTACGGTCCGGAGATGCAGCAGCGATGGACCGTCCGACCGGTTCGCGACGACGAGTTCGAGGCCTGGACGAAGCTCTACCGAGGGTACGCGCAGTTCTACGCGACGCCGACGAGTGACGAGCACCAGCGGCTGGTGTGGAGTTGGATCCACGACGAACGATTGGTGGAGTGCATCGTGGCGGTGCCGGTCGATGACGACGGCAATGAGACCGGAGCACCGGCGGGTTTGGCCCACCTCCGGGCTTGGGTTCGCCCGCTCCGTGGCGTCAGGGCCGGCTATCTCGACGACCTCTTCGTCGACCCCGACCAGCGCGGGTCGGGTGCGGTCGACGCCCTCCTCGATGCGATCGATGCGATTGCGGTCGAGCGGAACTGGTCGATCGTGCGCTGGACGACCGGCGACGAGAACTACCGCGCCCGGGCGGTGTACGACCGCCTCGCCACCCGGACCACGTGGATCACCTACGACATGACCCCGGGTCGTGCATGACGGCACCGACCGCCACTCGCACGAGTCACGCCAGATCTCCACCGCCGAATCTCGCCGACGCTGACCTTCGATGACGGCTGACGACACCCCTCCCCCACTGGCCCGTGTCCAGCCGGACGGTCGTCGCCGCACTGCCGCCCCGAGCGGCGGTGGCGTGCTGTCGGCCGCGTACTCTGGCGGTCATGGCAGGTGTGATCGATGACGCCCGTGCGGAGTTCGGGATGTACCCGTTCGCGTCGGTGCGACGGGCGTGGGACGCACTGTGGGCGGCCGTCCACGAGCGGGCACCGTGGACTCCCGACCGGCTGACGTGGTCCGGCGACGTCCATGCCGCCTGGGCCGACGGTGACGTCGTCGTCACCCACATTTGCGGCGGGCCGTTCGCCGGGGTCCATCACAGAGACATGACGCTGATCGGAGCGTTCTCACTCGACCTGCCCGACGCCGAACCTCCAGCGCACTACCGCACCGTGCTCCTCAGCCCACACGACGTACCGCTCGACCGCCTCATCGGCCCGGACGTGCGTGCCGTCGCGAGCAGCACCGACAGTTTGTCGGGATGGTCGAGCCTGCTGGCCGCAACGGTCGGCCCGGGTGCGGGTTGGCCCGGCCCCGTGACGTTCACGGGCGCCCACTACGGCAGCGTTCGGGCGTTGGCTGTGGGCGACGGTGATCTTGCGTCGATCGACGCGTGGAGTCTTGCGTTCATCGCCACCGAGGAGCCGGAACTGCTCACGAGCTTGTACCGGGTCGGCACGGGCCCGCGCATCCCCACCCCGGCCGTCACCGCCCGAGCATCGGTCGACCAGACCTTGGCCGGCGAGCTACGCACGGCCTTCCGAGGCGCGCTGGCATCCGACGAACTGACAGCGGTTCGCACAGCACTGCACATCGCCGGCTTCGAACACGTCCACCTCGACGACTACCTCGCCATCCGCCCGCTCAGCCCGACCGCCTGACATCAGTTCGGCCCGAGCTCGCAGAGTCGACGGCCCGCAGGTTCGTGCCCGACGCTCTGGGTCAGCCGGTGGGGCGGGACGATGACCCTCACGGCTGCGGTCACCGTTCCGGTTCACCCGAAGTGCCGGACCACAGCTCGCGCCTCGCACCAGCGGAATTCGCAGGCGCGACCCGGTGCCACCTTCGAACTTCTCCACCTCGTGGCGACCGTGCCGTCCTCCGCTCACGGAGCCGCCGATGGCAGTCCATCCCGGAACCGCAGGATTTGTGACGCATCGCTGCGTTCCGACTCCCCCCACCGGGTGTGCAGGGCCGACGCTCCACGCGTGACAAGATCCCGGAGTCGGACGGTGCTGCATCGACGGCTTGACACCTTCGCCCCCGACGACGGCCTCGCCATTCTTGGGGCTGACCCGAGCCGGTCGACCAGCGTGTCACCGTCAGTGAACGAACCTGGATCGACGAGCACACAGGTGCCACCGCCGACCTCGCACCGATCACACCCGAGTCACGTCTCCGGTTCGACGATCACCAGGTCGTCGACCTTCACCGTGCCGGGTTCGATCACCGTTGCGTAGAGCCGACTGATGGGGCCGTGGCGGTGATGGATGCGATCGAACACTCCGTCGCTGAACCAGCGTGCGTTCTGCTTGCACGGCACGGCGTACGACGAGATCTCGCACAGCACCGTGCCGATCCGGAGGCGCACGCCGGGGCACAGGCTCGGCCAGTCGATACCCGCCACGGTGACGTTCTCGCCCGCCGCTCCGGCTGCGATCGGGTGTTCGTCGGCCACCAGTCCGGCAATCGTCTCCTCGTTCCAGATGCACAGCGCCTGGAACGGGCTGCCGTGGTGGCGGCGGGTCGCCTGCCGGTCGCCGACGACCCCGCCGAAGTCGACCTCGATTCGATCGACCGCACGCTTGGGCACGCCGCCGTCGGACACCGCCAGGTGAACGACCTGGCCGGTGGCGGTCGCCGGTAACGCACCCGCAGCCAACGCGTCCTCACGTGCGGCCAGCAGCTCGCGCCAGACCGTGTCGATCGGTGACCGCAGGTCGTCGACGTCGGCGTGCATCTGATCGAGCCCGTCGACGGCCGCGGCGATTCGCGCCCGCCGCTCGGTCTGGTGGGCGTGGACCGACTCGGCGAACCCGTCGAGGAGGTCATCGGCGTGGACCAGCGTGCGGCGCGCGTCCATCGCGCTGAATCGGTACGGCCCGACCTCGATGTGCATCGACCCATCCTCCCACGCACCGTGACGCTTGGTGCCAGGCACAACTCGTCGCTTGTGGCGGTGGCCGAATCGGTTCGTAGTCTGAGGCCGCATGCTCACCTCCGCCGATCGACCCAACCCACGGGCTGAGCGGGTGGTTCGGTCGTGACCGGCCCGCACGTGGAGTTGGGGATGTATCCGTTCACCTCCGTCGCGTGGGCGTGGGACGAACTCTGGGCTGCGATCCACGATCGCACGGGTTGGACGCCGGCCGAGCTCACCCGCTCCGGTCGTCACCCAGGTCTGCGGCTGGTCGTTCGCTGCGCTGCACCGCAACGACATGCACCTGATCGGAGCGTTCTCGCACGATCTGCCCCACGCCGAGCCGCCTGCGCACTACCGCAGCGTGCTCCTCAGCCCACATGACCGTCCGCTCGCGGATCTCGTCGGCTCGCACGCCGTCAGTGCAGATTCGCTGTCCGGCTGGCACAGCCTGCGCGCTGCGACCGTCGGCCCCGGTCGTGAGTGGCCCGGCACGGTGACCTTCACGAGCGCGCACATCGACAGTCTGCGAGCGCTCGCGAAGGGCGAGGCCGATCTCGCCTGCATCGACAGTTGGAGCCTGGCGTTCATCGAGGCCGAGGAGCCCGACCTGGTCCGTGATCTGTTCCGGGTCGACTCAGGTCCTCGCATCCCGACGCCGGCGATCACGGCCCGCAAGTCACTCGGAGACGACCTCGTCGACGATCTCCGGACCGCGTTCGCCGACGCACTCGCCGATCCGGCGACGGTGTCGGTGCGCTCCACATCGCCGGTTTCGTCGAACTCGAGCTGGACGACTACCTGGCCACGCTCCCCCTCGGCCCGCATCCGACCTGAATCCGGCGTCCAACCCGGCAGGTCGACGCGGCGTGGATCGCCGTGGTCGATCGCGAGCCTCGTCGCGATTCTGAGTGAATGACGCCCAGAATGTGACACGGCTCGCGCGCCGCAGACGATAACTCGGATCTGGCACACTCGACCATCACGACTGGAGGTCTGGGATGCGCTACATCGAGATGAACGAGGCGGTGTACGACTATGTGCTCGCGCATGCGAACCCCGTGAGCGACGCCGTCAGCGACACCCTGGCCGAGACGACCCGGGAACGATTTCCCGATCGGGCGGGCATGAACATCGGTGCCGATCAGGGCCGGTTCCTGTCGATGCTCGTCGCCGTCGCAGAGGCGCAACTCGTGGTCGAGGTCGGCACATTCACCGGCATGTCGGCGCTCTGGCTGGCGCGTGGCCTGCCGAAGGGCGGCCGGCTGATGTGCTTCGATCTGACCGACGAGTACCTGCCGACCGCTCGGGAAGCGTGGGAGGCAGCCGGCGTGATCGACCGGATCGAGGTCGTGGTCGGCCCGGCGGCCGAAGGTCTGGCTGCGTTGGGCGACGACGTCCGCGTCGATTTGGCCTTCATCGACGCGGACAAGACGGGGTACTCGGGCTACATCGACCAGTTGCTGCCGAGGTTGTCGGAGCGTGGGCTGATCGTGGTCGACAACGTGTTGTGGAGTGGCTCGGTCGTCAGCGACGACGACCAGCACGAGTCGACGGTCGCACTGCGCGCACTCAACGACGACATCGCGTCGCGCGACGACGTGTATGCCGTGATGCTCCCGATCGGCGACGGTGTCACCCTGATCCGCCGTCGTTGACGCTGACGCCATCTGTCGAGGAGCCGTGTCGCGTTTTTGTGCAGATCCAGCCCAGAATCGCGACGCGGCCCACCTCCGAGGGTTACTCGCCGGACGCGGCTCGGGTCTCGGCCAGCAGGCACAGGATCTCGTACATCAGGGTCGCCCCGACCAGCGCCGTGTTGCCGGACGGGTCGAACGGCGGGGAGACCTCGACCACGTCGCCGCCGATCAGGTCGAGGCCGCGCAGGCCGCGCAGCAGGGCGATCGCTTCGCGGGTCGTGATGCCGCCGACCTCCGGGGTGCCCGTGCCGGGGGCGTAGACGGGGTCGAGGCCGTCGACGTCGAAGCTGAGATAGGTGGGGCCGTCGCCGACGATCCGCCGCGCCTCGGCGATCACTGCGGGCACGCCGAGCTCCACGAACTCCTCGATGAACATCACGCGCATCCCGGCGTCGCGCGAGTAGTCCCACCCGTCAGACCAGTTCTGAGCCCCTCGGATCCCGATCTGGATCGTGCGGTGCGGGTCGAGCAGACCTTCGTCGCAGGCGAGACGGAACGGCGATCCGTGATGGAACTTCTCGCCCCGGAACGGGCCCCATGTGTCGGTGTGGGCGTCGATGTGGATCATCCCGATCGGTGCGTCCGGTGTCGTCAGCGCCCGGAACACGGGATAGGTGATGCTGTGGTCACCGCCGGCAGCGAGCGGCATCGCCCCGACGTCGACGATGCGGCGCACGAATGCCTCGATGTCGTCGTTCACGGCGGCGTTGTCGTACACGCGGTCGAAGCGGACATCACCGACGTCGGCGACTGAGCAGGCCTCGAACGGATTGACCTTCGACTCGTGGTTGACGGCACGCATCAGGGACGACTGGTTGCGGATCTCACGGGGGCCGTGGCGCGCCCCCGGCCGGTTCGTGACCCCGCCGTCGTACGGAACGCCGAACATCGCGATGTCGACGCCCGCCAGGTCGGGCCGGTAGGGCGCCCGCATAAACGTCGCGATCTCCTGATAGCGGGGCTCGTACATCGGGTCGTCGCCCGCCCCGACCCCCTTCGTCACGTCACTGCCCATGGGCTGCTCCCTCCGTCCGACGCGCGTGACCCTACGCGGACCCGCCATCTCGCTGTGGGTCAGGGCGCCGCTGGAATGCACAAGCGCGGAGCGATCGGTCAGAAGCGCGACCATGCCAACCGTCTCCGTTCTGGGCAGGGTTTGGACGGCTCAGGCAGTCCAAACGCTGCCCGGAACGAGGGGTGCCCGCTAGGTTCTCGTCGATGCCAGAATCGGCGGTCAAGTTCCGGGAGGAGGTCAGAGCCTTCTCCGACGAACTCGTCGCGTTGCAGCAGCCGATCAGGGTCCTGGACGCAATTGCGTGGGATGACGACGTCGCCGCGCAGTTCTTCGCGGCGGGTTGCGACCGGCAACCGGCCGTCGACGCGGACTACTACGTGACCCACCGCCCGCTGCGCTTCGAACCGGGCGAGGTGCGGAACGGGTTGACCGACCTGCGCCGCCGAATCTCACAGCGGCTCGGCGGGGCGCCCGTCGAAGGCCTCCTCGTCAACCGGGTCGACGAATACCTGCGGGTGATCGACCTGCTCGAAGCCAGGGGGACGCCGGCGTTCAGCTCGATCGCGTCGGAGCTGTACGGGGGGATCGACGACGAGCTGCATCCGGGCGGGCCGACCCTCGCCGATCTCGGCGCGCTGATGGACGACGCCCTGACCAGCATCGACCTCGGCATGTGGCAGCCTCCGGAGGATCAGTCGTACACGGCCGAGGCCGGCGTGCACATCCTCGGCGATCGGCTGACGGCGGTGTGCGGCGACGAGCTGCGGGTGATGATCGACGACGGGATCGTCGCCGACGCAGCGGCAGGCGGCAACTACATCAAGCTGCGCGCTGACGCGATGTTCTCGGAACGCGACCTGCGGGTGCTCGAGGTGCACGAAGGCTGGGTGCACGTCGCGACGACGCTCAACGGCCGTCGCCAACCCTGGTGCACGTTCCTCGGGAAGGGCACGCCGTCGACCACGTCGACGCAGGAGGGGCTCGCCGTGTTCACGGAGATCACGACGATGTCGTCGACGCCCGATCGGCTGCGCAAGGTGACCCGACGGGTGCTGGCCATCAAGATGGCCGCCGAGGGTGGCACGTTCCTGGATGTCTACCGCTGGTTCGTCGCCGAGGGCCTGGCGGAGACCGATTCGTGGGCGTCGACGGTGCGGGTGTTCCGCGGGAGCACGCCGGAGAGCGGGCCGTTCACGAAGGATCTGGTGTACACGCGCGGGTTTTTGGAGGTCTACGACTTCATGCGGCTCGCCGTGCGGCGCGGGCTGCTCGATCGGCTGCCGCTGCTGTTCGCGGGCAAACTCGCCGTGCGTGAGGTCGGCGTGCTGGCGCAGCTGGTCGAGGAGGGGCTGCTCGAGCAACCGTCGAGGTTGCCGCCTCACGTCGCCGACATCAGCGCGCTCGCATCGTGGATGGCCTACTCCAATCTGTTGAACCGGATCGACCTCCACCAGATGGAGAAGCACCTCGGATCAGCCCTCGACTGACAGTGAGAATGCGCCCCTCCCGGGACGTGCGTTGCGCGCCCGCCCGAATGGACGACGCCCAACCGTATGAATTGTGCCTGGCACAATTCGTGCGGGTTGGTGTCGGTGGCGAGTGTCGGGGTGGTAGCCGTCAGACTGTGCGAGTGACCTGAAGGGCTCGGCGTCGACTCGACCTGAAGACCATCCTCGACCGCTGCCGGCTCGCTTGACCTGGAACATGGCGAGTTCGGCGTGGCCCATCAGCTCATCGGGGGCGGCTGTCGTCGAATGGGACATGCCGATCGAAGCACTCATCGTGACGTCGCCCCGATCAGAGGCGAAGGGGGTCGGACCCGAGCGGCAGCACGACGACGAGGAGGCAGACAATCGCGGTCAGGACGAATCGTTGGACGAGCAGGGGGCGACGCAGACCGGCGAACGACGCGGAGCCTGATGTGGTGAGCACAATCGGCTATCGGCAGCTGTCGTCCGATTCTGAGTAACACGGTGATCGCCGATGCCGATGACGTGATCGCAGTCGACTGAGCCGAGCGATGGTGGGGCAGACGCGAACGAAGCGCCGTCGGAAGCGGATCTGGGCGAAGCTCGATCACGGCCCGTGGAACGGCAGGGTGTGGTACACAGCTGGACTCGCATTGGGTGTTGACTCGCCGGATCACGCTGAAGGCCTCCAGAACCTCGGCCAACTCGAGTTATCGCAATCGAGAAACCGCCATGCGCCAATGACGGATGTGGCGGCGGGTCAGCCGCCCGCGCACCTGAAAGGGGTCAGGGGGCGAGGAGCGCCCGCAGTGGACGTCCGCCCACCGGACCCACTCCACGGCGAATGCCTCCTGCGCCACGTCGTCACGCCGTCACCGACGATCGGGTGGATCGAGCGTGCGACCGCGCCGAAGTGATCCCGATAGAACGTCGCAAAACCCTCGTGGGTCGCGACGCCCTCATGCCCGCTCGATGGCGACGGCATCGCCAAAATCTTTCACAGCGTCCGCCCCCGAGCAATGGAGAAGTCACCGATCCGCGTCCTTGCGTCAGTACGACGTCACTCGATTCGACGAAGGACCATCATGCGGCACCCACTGACGATCTTCATCCTGCTTGCCGGATCGGCAGCCAGTTCATGCGGAGCCGGCGACTCCAGCACGGC
>JBDSBE010000161.1:0-9471 GCA_039921745.1 Ilumatobacteraceae bacterium
CCAGGTTGCCGATCGCCGACAGCGCGAGCGAGATCACCAGATACATCAGCATCAAGACCAGCACGAGCTGCGGCGCAGGGAGCGACTGGCCGTTGAGGTTGGAGATGATCGAGGTGATCTCACCGAATCCGATCGCGACGGCGAGTGAGGAGTTCTTGGAGAAGTTGAGGAACTGGTTGATCAGGGGCGGAAACGCAATTCGCATCGCCTGCGGCAGGATCACGAACCGGTACCGCTGGAAGCCACTCAGGGCCAGGGCCTGCGAAGCCTCGACCTGGCCCGTGTGGACGGCCTGGATGCTGCCTCTCACGATCTCGGCGATGTGCGTTGCCGTGTACAGCACCAATGCGGTGACGAGCGCCGCGTACGGCATCTGCACGCGCACGCCACCGGTGATGACGCGCCCCGCGTCATCGATCCTCGGGAGTGTGATCTTGGCCGGCCCACCGAGGGCGACGAACGCCACGATGCCGATCCCGAAGAACACGCCGAGGCCCCAGAGCACCCGATGGTGGGCGGCTCCGGTCTCGACGAAGACCTTCGTGCGCCACCACGCGACTGCGGCGGCGATCGCGAGCCCCACGAGCAGGATCCAACGGAACGTGACGAAGTTGTCGAGGCCTTCGACGGACGGAAACCCCAATCGAGCGTTGTTGAAGACGAACCACCCGAACGGCTTCCACGATTCGGTCGAACGGGGGAAACTGGTCAGGAACACTCCCGACCAGATGAACAGGATGACCACGAGCGGGGGCAGATTGCGGAAGAACTCGACGTATCCGGTGGCGAGCTTGCGCAGCAACCAGTTTGACGAGAGACGCGCGATCCCGACCAAGGTGCCGAGGACGAGAGCGAGCGGGATACCGATCACGATCACGCGGATGGTGTTGAAGAACCCGGCCGTGATCGCTTCGCTGACCGTGTCGGCCGCGGTGATCGGGTTGTCGGCAATCGTGACGCCAGCCGGTTGATCGAGGAAGTCGAACCCGAGCGTCAATCCGATCGCGTCAGTGCGGTCTCGGAAGTTGCCCCACAGGTACCAGAAGATGCCACCGATGACGAGGGCGAACACCACCTGCGCGACGATCGCGAGCACCTTGGAGTCGCGCCACACCGGCGCGAGTTGGCCCACCGACTTGTCGTATCGACGTTGCTTGACGACGCCGTAGACGTCATACAGCAACCGGCCGGCGACATAGGCGAGCGTCACGACGACGCCCACGGCCAGGATCCACAACAGCGCGATGATCATCGGCGATTCTTCCCCACAGTTCCCCCAAGGACGTTGATGCCGGGTGTGGGAGGGGCAGCCCCTCCCACACCCGGGTCAGATCAGCTGGTGCCGCCGTCGGCGACACCAGCGCACGGATGGATCAGCGGAACGGCGGCGTGTAGAGCAGACCGCCGTTTGTCCACAGGTCGTTCGGGCTGCCCTCGAGGGTCAAGCCGATCGGCGTGAGGTTGCGCTCGTAGATCTCCTGGTAGTTCCCGACCAGCTTGATCACGTTGTAGAACGCGTCCGGCGCCAGACCGAGGCCGAGGTCCTTGACTGCCTCGTTGCCGTCGGCGTTGGTGACCGGTTGGCCGAGGAATGTCAGGATGTTGGAATCTTCGCTGGTGAGGAATTCATCGACGTTGGCCGAAGTGATGCCGAACTCCCACGCCTGCACGGTCGCCATCGTCGACCAGTCGACGATCTGCGCCCACTGGCTGTCGCCGTCGGCGACAGCCGGCCCGAGCGGCTCCTTGGAGATGATCTCCGGGAGGATCGTCGTCTCGAGTTCCATTCCTTCGGCGAACGAGGCGAGCTGCGATGCGTCCGAGGTCCAGACCTCGCACTGGCCGGCCTGGAAGGCCGGATTGAGCTCGTCGTTGGACTCGAACTCCAGCGGTGTGAACGCGACACCGCGGTCGGCGAGCACGGCGTTCAGGTTGGTGAGCGTCGTGGTGCCGGTCTGCACGCAGATCGTGGCGTCGGCCATGTCTTCGATCGAGGCGATGCCGCTGTCGGCAGCGACCATGAAGCCCTGACCGTCGTAGAAGTTCGTGTGCAGGAAGGTTGCCTGCTCGGCGCCGTCGCGACTCGCGGTCCAGGTGGTGTTGCGGATCAGCACATCGATCTCACCGGACTGCAGCGTCGGAAAGCGCTCGGCGGCCTCGAGCGGCTTGATCTCGATCGCCTCGGCATCGCCGAGCACGGCTGCGGCCACGGCCTTGCAGAAGTCGATGTCGAAGCCGGCAGCTTCCCCGCTGGCGGCGTCGACGGTGCCGAAGCCCGCGAGGCTGTTGTTGCCACCGCAGTTGACCACACCGCGATCGGTGACGGCCGCGAGCACGCTGCCGCCCTGGGTCACCTGGACGTCGTCGCTGCTGTCGCCTGTCGCCCCGGTGTCCGCCGGCGCCTCGGCGCCGGTGTCCGCCGGCGCGTCGGTGCTGGCGTCCGCCGTTGCGTCTGCGCTGTCGGTGGCGACCTCGTCGGACGACGCAGTGTCATCGTCGTCACCGCCACATGCCGTTACGACGAGGGCGAGCGCGGCAATTGTGCCGGCTGCCTTGCGCCAGTTGGTGTTCGTCCCCCTGCGGGTCATAGTTCCTCCTGGAATGATTGGGCCAGTGACGCGGATGCCACGACCGGTGTGTTCACGTTGCCATCGGGTGCGAACGAACGTCCGCCTTCCCAGGAACGTGATCCGACAGTAACAGGAATGGACCGGTTGGCCGCGAGTGACCCCGGCGACACGCCGTGCAGACGAACCTCGCAGCCGGCCGGCACCGCAGTCGATCGTGCGGTCGAGAGCGCGGTTGTGAGCGCGGTGGAGAGCGCGGTTGTGAGCGGCTGCCCGGACTGCCGTACGGCTCCCGGCTGCAATGGTCGCACGCCGAATGTCGACCTCGCGTCCGGTTCCGCCACAATGGAGCCATGTCCGACTCATCCCCGACCGTTGCCGTCGTCCGCTCCGCCCCCCGATCAGCTGATGCGATCGGTCTCGCGGTCGCCACGTCCGGCGCCGTTCCCCGCCAACTCGGCCTGACGCGGGCTGCGCTCGAGACGTACGGATTCACCGCCAAGCCCGGGCAGACGCTCGTGATCCCGGTGAAGGACGGTCCGACGGTGATCGCCGTCGGCGTCGGCGACGACCCGTCGGCGGCCGACCTGCGTGATGCTGCCGCCGCATTCGCCCGTGCGGCCGGTCAGGCCGGCGCGCTCGCCACCAACCTGGCCGATGCGGCGGGAATCGACGCCGGAGTCGCGGCCCAGGCAGTGACCGAGGGTGTCTGTCTCGCGCGCTATCGCTACGTCGGCCAGAAGAACGACACCTCGTCGGCGAATCCGATCGGCTCGATTGCGTTGATCGTGTCGGCCAAGGCCGACGCGGCGGCGAATGCCGGCGCAGACCGCGGGCTGGTCACGGCACGGTCCGCGATCCTGGCTCGCGAGCTGGCGAACACCCCGCCGAGCCACCTCACTGCCCGCGATTTCGCGGTCAAGGCAACGGAACTCGCGAGCGAGCACGGTTTGGCGATCGAGGTGTTCGACAAGGATGCGCTCGAGGTGCTCGGCTGCGGCGGCATCCTCGGGGTCAACGCCGGGTCGACCGAGCCGCCCCGGATGGTGAAGCTGACCTACAGCCCGCGGAACCCGAAAGCCCATCTCGCACTCGTCGGCAAGGGTGTGATGTACGACTCCGGCGGCATCAGCATCAAGCCGAGCAATCCCATGCACGCACTGATGAAGATGGACATGTCAGGCGCGGCGGCGGTACTCGGCGCAATGACCGCGCTCCGTGATCTGGGCTGCCGGAACCAGGTGACCGCCTGGATGATGTGTACCGACAACATGCCGTCGGGCTCGGCGATGAAGCTCGGTGACGTGCTCCACATCCGCAACGGCAAGACCGTCGAGATCCACAACACCGACGCCGAGGGGCGACTGATCCTCGCCGACGGTCTGTCGCTGGCGGCGGAGGCGACGCCCGATGCGATCATCGACATCGCGACGCTCACCGGGTCCGCGCTGGCGGCGCTCGGTGAGGACATGGCGGCCGTGATCGGGTCGCACGACGGTGTGATCGACCAGGTGAAGGCATCGGCCGACGCCGTCGACGAGCCGGTCTGGGAATTGCCGCTCGCCAAGGATCGCTACCGCAACAAGCTCGACTCCGTCGTTGCCGACATGAAGAACGTCGGAGGGCCGTACGCCGGGGCCACGACCGCTGCGATCTTCCTGTCGGAGTTCGTCGGCGACGTGCCGTGGGCGCACCTCGACATCGCCGGCCCGATGAACGTCGACGCGGACCGCGGATGGAAGTCGAAGGGCGCCACCGGCTTCGGCACCCGCTTGCTGATCGACATGGCGATGGAGTTCACCCCCGCCTGACCCGTTCTTCGTTCTGGGCAGGGTGTGGACGGTCATGGGCGTCCGAACCCTGCCCAGAACGAGAGATCGGGAGTCAGCTGGCGAGGGCGACGGCTTCGACGGCCCGGGCGGCGATCTGGGCCGGAACCCCGGCATCGCGCAGCATCCGCTCGATGTCGGACTTGTCGACACGGACCGTGCGGCGGGCCCATTCCTCGTGCGTCGCCTGGAGATCGTCGGGCAGTCGTTTGAGATGGCGCTGGGCGACCGATGGAAAGCGGCGGCGCACCGCGAACCCATCGCTCGACGGTTGCGCCAGCCCGAACATGACACATCGGTGGAGCGCCTTGCCGAACGGTGAGTTGTGGCCCTTCGCGAACGACAGACCCATCGACGTCGCCGCATGGTCGAGGTCGAGCGTGAAGCCGTCCGGCTCCCGATCGAACTCGTCGGCGAACCGTCGCATGATCCATGTTGCGGTCGGGCCAATGACGCTGAGCCAGAAGCGCTCGACGTAGGCGCTGCGCGGGTCGTGACCGCGTGTATCGACCAGCGGGTCGATCCACGGTCGAATCGTCGCCTGTGAGGGGATGAGCTGAATGACGTCCAACGTGAACTCCGTCTCCGAGAGTGGTGGAGGAAAGTCGGACGCTCGAGTGAGGGGAACTGATCGGGCAGACCGGAAACGGCGAGGCTCAGGACGTGCTGATGAGCCAGTCGCGAGGTCCGATCGCGAAGTGCGGGTCGAGGTCGGGGTCGATCGAACGCAACGTGTCGACCAGCTCTTGGTATCCCAGCGACACGCACCCGCTCGTCGGCTTGCCGATGCCCGTCGTCGCATAGCTGGTGCGGTGCAGGAAGATCGCCGCGGCGTACGGCGGTTCGCCCGGCTCGTCGCCCGAGATCGGATCGATGTTGGCACCGATCACGGCCGCATGGGCGTACGCCTCGCCGTACGACCGCAGCCATTCGTCATCGGGGCCGGGGCACGCAGGCCGATTCACGAGATGCTGATATCGGGCGGTGTTCGCAGTCGCGCCCCAGCAGTCCTCGTTGCGCACCGCACGGTACGCCACCTGGACGCCGGGGTCCGGACGGTTGCCGAACATCGAGAAGACCTGGCCATCCCACGCGGTGACCACGCCGAGCGGGAAGACGCCGGCGGGGGTCGTGCCGTCCCCCGATCGACGGTCCGTGAGCGGGCGGGTGCCGTTGCGGCCGAACTCGGCGGGCTGGGGGCCGCGTACACAGTGCCACGTGCCGTCGCGCGCTTTGACGGCCACCTCCACCGTGCCCGTGTCGGATTGGAAATCGGTGGTCGCCATCACGACGAACTGCCGGACGGTGGGGTGGCGACTCGCGAGATTGGTCACCACGTCGAGGTCGCATTCGGCGTCAACCGAGAATGCGAGATCGCGGTCGGCACGCGCGTCGACCGTCGCCGGTTGGTTCAGCGCCGGAAGCGCACCGACCAGCCCGCCCAGCAGGGCAACCAGCGCGGAGACTCGAACGAACATGCAACGAGTCTGGCCGATGTCCCGGCCGACCCAAACGTCGCAGCGCCGCGAGTGGGCCGCAACGTGCTGTCCGACGCGCCGCTCGAAACGGTGCGACACGGCCGTCTCGCGGGCACAATCGAGGAGTGGGAGCACAACCGGTCGATCTCGAACCAGCCGTTGCGAGCGTCGAGCGGGCCGAACGGATCGTGGTCCTGACGGGGGCCGGGATCTCGACCGACTCGGGCATCCCGGACTTCCGGGGCCCGGCAGGCATCTGGACGAAGGATCCGAAGGCCGAGAAGACAGCGACGATCCAGAACTACCTCGCCGACCCTGACGTGCGCCGACGCGCCTGGCTCGGTCGCCTCGACACGCCCGTGTGGACCGCTGAGCCCAACCGGGGCCACGAATCGATCGCAACGCTCGAGCGGCAGGGCCGTCTCCACGCGCTCGTCACCCAGAATGTCGACGGTCTCCACCAGGAGGCCGGCAACGACCCGGCGAACGTGATCGAGGTCCACGGGACCGTGCGATTCTCTCGATGCTGGGACTGTGGAGATCGGCGGCCGATGCGCGAGACGCTCGATCGGGTTCGTGCCGGCGAGGCCGATCCGCCGTGTCTCGTGTGCGATGGGATCGTGAAGTCCGACACGATCAGCTTCGGACAGTCGCTGATCCCGGAGGTCATCGACCGAGCGATGCGGATGAGCGGCGAATGCGACCTGATGCTCGCGATCGGTTCGACGCTGAGCGTCTACCCGGTCGCCAACTGCGTACCGATCGCGAAGCGGGCCGGGGCGACCGTGATCATCCTCAACGGACAGCCGACCGAGATGGACCGACACGCGGATCACCTGCTGATCGGTCAGATCGCCGACATCCTGCCGATCCTCGTCGGGGGGTGAGCAGGCTCAGTGGGCCGGGTGGTGTCGCTCTGCTGACGCGGCGATGAGTTCGGTGCCCGGTTCCGGCTCAGCATCAAGTTCTGCCGACGACGTCGGTTCGGCGAGCGACGAGTCCCAGATCACGATGCGGTCGCGACCGTCGGCCTTGGCCTGCATCAGGGCGCGATCGGCGAGCTGGATCAACTCGCTGAGGTCGTCGCCGCCCGTCGTGTCGACCAGGCCGAGGCTCACGGTGAACGTCGGCAACTGGGCATCGGCCAACGCCTCGGACAGCCGCCGTTGGAGGCGGTGCAGTACCGGTGCCGACCGGGTGACGTCGGCTCCCGGCAGCACGATCACGAACTCCTCGCCGCCGTGGCGCGCCACGATGTCCGCGTCTCGAACGGCCGCTCGGAGGATCCGCGAGAACAGCCGGAGAGCCCGGTCACCCGTGTCATGGCCGAACGTGTCGTTGAGGTCCTTGAAGTGATCGAGGTCGGCCATGGCGACGGCGAACGACGGGTGGTCGACACGCATGTCGCGAACACGGTTCTCCATCGCTCGGCGGTTGAGCAGACCGGTGAGCGGATCGGTGTCAGCCTGGAGCTGCGACTGTGACATCGCCCGCATCATCCCCAGTCGGGCACCGAATCGCACGGCGACACCCTCGAGAGCGGTTGCGGCGACCTCGAGTTGGTCCCCGGTGGCCTCAGCCGTGTTGCGCACGGCGTGCAACACGGCTGACGGAGTCCCCAGCACGTTGACGGGTACACAGATCGCGGCCTGGTTCTCGGCGAGATTGCGCTCCCGGAGACGCGGGCACGCGGCGAGGTCATTCGTTGCGACGAACTTCATCGTCTGCCCGTTTCGGACGGCCGGGCAACTGCGTGGGGTCGCGACGCCACAGCCGGGCGCGTCATGGCCGTTCGCCGTTGCCACTCGCTGGATGTGGGCATTGCTCGAATCGGCCACGAGGAATTCGCCCGGCCCGTCGGATGCATCTCGCATCGCGAGTCCGGCGATCTCGAACAGTTCCTCCTCACGTTCGACCATGTCGAACGCCGACTGGACTTTCCGGAGAAATCGCTCGCCCCGGTTGCGTTCGCGGAGTTCGTGCTCCGTGTTCTCGACGAGCCGCTGGATCTGCAGGAGGTCGTTGCGGATTGGGAGCGTCGACGTGGCGGTCAGCGCAACCGTTGACAGCGCGAGGAACAGGCCGAGCTCTTGGGCGATCCGACCGTGGGCGACGCCCTCCCCGGTGAGCGCCATGAGCGTCCAGCGGGCGCCGACGAAGGCGACCGACAGCCCGATCAGCGCGCCGCCGACTCGGACCAGGATGCTTTTCGCGCCGGCCTGCCTGTGGAGCATGGCCCGACCGTCGGTCAGCGGTTCACGTTTCACAAACGGACTATCGGCCGACCGATCAGGTCGCTTGAGTTTCGGTCGTCGGTACCGGGCGGCCCGACGGGAATACCCGACCGGGTTGGTAGGTTTTTGGATCTATGGCAACCTTCCGTGACCTGTTGACGTCGGCGAAGTCCGAGATCTCCGAGATCTCCACCGAGACGGCCGCTGCGCACATCGCCGGCGGACATGCCGTGCTCGACGTCCGTGAACCCGACGAGTACCAGGAGGGTGCGATCCCGGGCGCGATCCACATCCCGCGTGGTCACCTCGAGGCGCAGATCGAAGGCCGCATCATCGACAAGTCCACCCCGGTCGTCGTGTACTGCGCCGGCGGTGTGCGATCGGCGTTCGCGGCCAAGACCCTGCAGGAACTCGGCTACGAGACCGTCGAGTCGATGGACGGCGGGTTCGGCCGCTGGAAGGACGAGGGTCGCGACTGGAAGCAGCCTGCTTCGCTGAGCCCGGAGCAGATGAACCGCTACAAGCGCCACCTGCTGCTGCCCGAGGTGGGCATCGAGGGTCAGCAGCGGCTGCTCGACGCCAAGGTGCTGATGCTCGGTGCCGGCGGTCTCGGATCGCCCGCCGCCCTCTACCTCGCCGCTGCCGGCGTCGGCACGATCGGGATCGTCGACATGGACGACGTTGACGCTTCGAACCTGCAGCGTCAGATCCTCCACAACGTCGACCGGATCGGCGACCGCAAGGTCGACTCAGCCAAGAAGACGCTGACGATGCTCAACCCGGATGTTGACGTCGTCACGTACGACACCAGGCTCGACGCCTCGAACATCATGGAGATCCTGGACGGGTACGACGTCGTCGTCGACGGCGCCGACAACTTCCCCAGCCGCTACCTGTTGAACGACGCCAGCGTGAAGCTCGGCATCCCGGTCGTGCACGGTTCAATTTTCCGGTTCGAAGGGATGGTCAGCGTGTTCCACCCGACCGAGGGCCCGACGTACCGCGACATGGTTCCCGAACCCCCGCCCGCCGAACTCGCGCCGTCGTGCGCCGAGGCCGGCGTGCTCGGCGTGCTGCCCGGCATCATCGGGTCGATCCAGGCACTCGAAACGATCAAGGTCATCCTCGGGCTCGGTGAGCCGCTGATCGGGCGGATCCTCTCGGTCGACACCACCGAGATGGAGTTCCGGGTGTTCAACCTGCGCCCGGACCCGAACAACGAGGTCACCTACGCGAATCGCGACCGCATCATCGTCCAGGAGCTCGACGGCCTCTGCGCCCCCGGTCTCGCCCCCCACTGACCGCAACCAACACCGAACGCGTGAGGATCGGCCCGCCCGAGGCGGTCCGATCCTCACGCGTT
>JBDSBE010000162.1:0-23799 GCA_039921745.1 Ilumatobacteraceae bacterium
CGAGATCGGGGGTTGGGGTGGGGGGTGGGGCGTCGGATCCAGGTGGCCGGGGGTGCGACCGCGGCGATCGGCATGATGACGATGCCGTTCGTGGGGCGTGCCGGAGTCGTGCGGCGCCATCTGTCGACTGTCGTGGTGGGCGCCATGTTCACGACGACCGTGGCCGGGACCACGGCCCGATGGGGGCGCCGGGCGATCGTCGCCGCCGTGGCGGTGAGCTCGGCGACGGCGGCGATCGAAGCGGTCGGTGTCCGGACCGGTCGACCGTTCGGGCGGTATCGCTACACCCGGACGCTGCGACCGCAGTTGCTCGGTGTACCGATCGTCGTGCCCCTTGCCTGGACGGCGATGGCGATGCCCGCGCGAGAGACCGCCCACGCCGCACTTGGCGAACACTCAACGCCGGTCCGTCGCGTCGTGACCGGCGCAGCTGCTCTGACGGCGTGGGATCTCTTTCTCGACCCCCAGATGGTCGGAGAGGGTTTCTGGCAATGGCAGCGCCCAGGTCGCTACCGGGGGATCCCGCTCGCCAACTTCGCCGGATGGTTCGCGACCACCCTGGTCGCGATGGCGATCCTCGAGATCCTGGTGCCGCCCGATGCCCCTGCCGCCGATCTCGTGGCGCAGTACGCCACGATGGGTGTCATGGAGACAGCTGCGTTCGCCACGTTCCTGCATGATGCCCGGGTCGCAGCGACCGGCGGGGCGGCGATGCTGCCCGTGGCGGCAGTCGCCGTCTATCGGCTGGTCGGACAGCGCTCGTGAAAGCGGTCGTCGTCGGTGCTGGCGTCGGAGGGTTGACGGCCGCCATCCGCCTCGCTGCCGCCGATCACCACGTCGTCGTCCTCGAACGGAATCCCGTCGCCGGCGGGAAGGTCTCGGATCTCGACGAGGCGGGCTACCGGTTCGATCTGGGGCCGACCCTGCTCACCCTTCCGCACGTCTTCGACGAGGTGTTCCGTCTCGCGGGGACGTCCCTCGCCGATCAGGTCGATCTGGTCAGACTCGATCCGCAGATCAGATACCGCTGGCCGAACGGTTCGAGCCTGGACGTCGCCGACGACCCCGACGTCACGGCGGTCGCGATCGAGCGTCTTGCCCCGGGCGACGGTGCGGCCTGGAAGAAGTTCGCTGCTCACGCTGAGCGCTTGTGGGACGTGAGTGAGCGGACGTTCCTCTCGGGCCCGATGGGCTCGCCGCTGTCGATGATCGCCCGGATGACGTCGCCGCTGGACGTCACGCGCATCGACGGCAACCGCACGCTCTCGCAGGCGGCCGAGTCGTTCTTCGACGACCCTCGACTCCATCAGCTCGTGGGCCGGTATGCGACCTACTCGGGATCGTCGCCCTACCAGGCGCCGGCGACACTCGCCTGCATCGCCCACGTGGAGCAGGCGTTCGGCTGCTGGTACGTGACCGGCGGGATCAGCCGACTCCGTGATGCGCTCGAGCGGGTGGCGGCGTCCATGGGGGTCGAGGTCCGCACGGGAGTCGACGTCGGTCGGGTCGGCGCCGACAGCGGTGCGGTGACCGGGGTCGAGCTGGCCGACGGCGGTTCGGAGCCTGCTGACATCGTCGTGTCCGATGTCGACGCTGCGCACCTGTACACCGACCTGCTGCCCAACCCGAAACAGGCGCGCAAGCTGGACAAGGTCGGGATGTCCCAGAGCGCATTCGTGATGTGCGCCGCCGTGCGCGGCCGCACCGACGGCATCGCGCACCACAACGTGTTCTTCTCACTTCATGATCGCCAGGAGTTCCGATATCTCGAAGCCGGGCAGGTCCCGATCGACCAGACGATCTACGCCTGCGTGTCGTCGGTGACCGACGCCGGCCAGGCGCCGCCCGATTGCGAGAACTGGTACGTCCTCGTCACGACACCGCCTGCGATCGGGATCGACAAGAAGTTGATGACTGCCGGTGTGCTCAATCGACTCGCCGAACGCGGCGTCGACCTCCGGCAGCGGATCGAGTTCACGAGAACGATGGTGCCGGCCGACTTCGACGCTCGATACCGCGCGATCGGCGGGGCGATCTACGGCACGTCCTCGAACGGGAAGCGGGCTGCGTTCAGCCGCCCGAGCAACGTGGGGCCCGTCCACGGGCTGTATCTGGTCGGTGGATCGACGCACCCAGGAGGCGGCCTGCCGATGGTGGCGACCAGCGCCCGGATCGTGGCCGACCTGATCGCC
Source organism: Ilumatobacteraceae bacterium (assembly GCA_039921745.1). GTDB lineage: Bacteria > Actinomycetota > Acidimicrobiia > Acidimicrobiales > Ilumatobacteraceae > Ilumatobacter. The sequence goes on from JBDSBE010000162.1 coordinate 2,193, forward strand.
GATCGACATTCCTGAGCCGGTTGTGGGACGGACCGTGATGTACGTGGCTCGCATCTGCGCGCTCGTGACCGTGCTGACCCGGCTGCTGCGACGGGTCACCGCATCGCCTCCGGTGACGGCTGCGAGCGTCGCGCGGTCCGACGACATCACGGTGGTGATCCCCGCCCGGGACGAAGCGGCCCGCATCGGGCCGGCGATTCGCGCCGTGATCGATGCGCCGGGCGTGCGCGAGGTCGTGGTCGTCGACGATCAGTCATCGGATGGAACCGGTTCGCTGGCAGCGGCCAATGGCGCTCGGGTCGTCGATGCGGGCGAACGACCGGTGGGATGGGCGGGCAAGACGTGGGCGGTCGAGCGAGGCCTCGATGCCGCACACACCACGTGGGTGCTGATGCTCGACGCCGACACCCGCGCTGATCCCCGCCTGCCGTCGGCGGCGGTCTCCCGTGCGATCGACGACCGGCTCGATCTGCTCAGCGTCGCCGGCCGCTTCCGGCCGGGTCGCCCGGGGGCGCAGTGGCTCCATGCATCCCTCCTCGCCGCGCTCGTGTACCGATTCGGCTCGCCCGGGTCCGGCGGTCGGATCGTCGCCAACGGTCAGTGCATGCTGGTGCGTCGGGAGGCGTGGCGCGCACATGATGGGATGGCGGCGGTCGCCGACTCGGTCGTCGAGGACGTCGCGCTGGCCCGGTGGATGGTGTCGAGCGGAGCACGGGTGGCGTTCCTCGACGCGACCGATCTGCTCGAGGTCGAACCGTACGGTTCACTGGCGGCGACCTGGGCCGGCTGGGGCCGGTCGATCGGTCTTGCGGGCGTCGATCCGCTCGCCCGTCGGCTGCTCGACGTCGTCGTCCTGGCGCTCGTCATGCCGGTGCCGGTCGTCCGGATGCTGATCGGACGAGCGGACGTGATCGACCTGGCGGCGGTCGTCACCCGCCTCGGCGTGCTCGCCGGAACACGGGTGGCGTATGTCGAACGCGGCGCGAGCTACTGGCTTTCACCCGTCGCAGACCCCCTCGCGATCGCGGCGCTCGTCACGGGCCTGGTACGCCGCCGCCAGACCTGGCGCGGCCGTTCGTACGATTTGCCCGTCGGGTCCGCTGTGTCGCGTCGGCGAACCGCAGCCCGATGAACGTCATGAGCAGCCCGGTCGCGGCGGTCCGGGCCGGCCCGTCGGTCGCCAGTTCGATCAGCGGGAACGTGGCGACGCCGAAGCGGGCCGCCCGGTCGAATCGGCGGGTGACCGACCACACCGCCACGGTGATCCCGATCGCGATTCCAGCGGCGAGCGGGGCGAACACGCACGCACCGCCCACGAACGTGAGCACGCTGCGTCCACCCCGGAACCCGGCGAAGATCGGGAACGCATGGCCCACCATCGCCGCCCCGGCGCCGAGGTCGGCCATCCACCACTGGCCGTCCGCGGCGAGCATCACGCCCAGCCCGGCAGCCGCGGCTCCCTTCGCGACATCGCCGACGAAGATCGGGAGCGCCCGACGTCGACCCAAGAGCTCGAACGCATTCCAGAACCCTGGGTTGCGATCGCCCACCACACGGAGATCCGAAATGCCGTGTCGACGTGCGACCACGTTGGCGAACGGGATCGAGCCCAGTTCCAGGCCCGTCGACATCACCACCAGAATCGCGATTGAGGTCGGCACGGCTGCCAGCATGGCGGCCGTGAGCCCGCTCGCGTCGTTCCATCTCGTCACCGACCGGCGTGCTCGGCAACCGCTCGTCATGGCCCGTCTCGGCCTCGACCGCCGCTCCCTGCGCGAGGTGGACGGGTTGACGTTCTGCAAGACGCTCGGCACCGGCCGTGGCACCAGCACGGGGCCGTCGATCGATGCCCGACGCAGCGCTCTGTTCGCCGTCTGGCGCGACGAGACGGCGCTCGATCGATTCCTCACGACCCACCCGATCGCCCACCGGTGGGACGACGCCGAGGAGGCCTGGCATGTCCGGATGCACCTGGTCGCCGGCCACGGACGCTGGGACGACCTCGACTGCGCCGGGCTCGGCCGACAGGGTTTCTCCGTCGGGACGGGTGAGGCGCACGTCCCGGTCGCGGTCGTGACCCGTGCGACGATTCGCAGCCGTTCGACGATCCCGTTCATCCGGGCCAGTCGTTCGTTCAGCGATGCCACGGCCCGCGCACCCGGCAACCTCGCGGTGGTCGGCATCGGCGAGCGGCCGATCGGTCGACTCGGCACGTTCAGCCTGTGGGCCGACCACGCGGCGGCCCGACTGTTCGCCGTGGCCGACCACGAGCATGCCGAGGCGATGCGCCGGGCGCGCGCCGAGCAGTGGTTCGCGGAGGAGCTGTTCGCGGTCTTCCGGCCGCTCGCATCCGCCGGATCGTGGGACGGTCGGGATCCGCTGGCTGATCAGCCGGCGTAGCGAGCGAGCGCGTCGGCCACCGAATCCGCATCGGTGACGCCAGGCTCGTCCACGACCGCCCGCAGCCACGACGGCCGGAATCTGGCCACGACCGAGATCGGCTCGTGCAAACCCGAACCCTGGACTGCGAGCCTCGCGAACGTGGTCGCGTAATCGGGCGGGCGCAGGTCGCGCCCGAGCTCGGCGAGTGCATACGGATCGGGTGGCGTGGCGACCGCATCGAACGAGAACACCGGCTGTGAGGTCGGAACGCTCGGACCACCAGACAGCCCTGGGCCATCGGCGATCACCGTCCCGCGAACGCTGTCGGCGCGTGCCCCGGCGAGCAGTAGACCGATGTACGCCCCGAGTCCGCGACCGACGATCGTGACCTCACCGAGGCGCTCGAGCGCAGCATCGGCGTCCGCGAGCAGGATTTCGGCGGTGTATCCACCACCGATCGGCATGGTCGACCCGCCGTGACCAGTGAAGTCGAGCGCCGCGACCGGGCCCGGCCATGCAGCGATTGCGACGGGCGCGACGGCCGGCGACCGTTCTCCGAGACCGTGGAGCAGGAGCAGTGGCCGGCCAGACCCTGCACGGAGGGTGTGCAGCGCCAACTCGACGTGGTTGTGGACCAGCATCTCGGTGGTCGTCGGCTCGGTTGTGCCGCTCACGCCGGTCTCCCGAGGAATTCGATGATCCGCGCCGAGACCTCGGCGGGCTGTTCGATGTGGGCGAAGTGGCCGACGCCGTCCAGGATCTCCAGTCGACCGTTCTCGGGCATGAACGGACGGACGTCGTCAGGTGACGTCCCCCAGCCCATCTCCTCTTCGATCTCGACGAGCATCCCGTAGAACGGCAAGCCGAAGCCGGCCAGCCGCATCAGTGCCCACTCGGGCCGCCATGGGCCGAACCCGCCGAACCGCATCGAGGGATCGAGCTTCCAGCGCCATCCGTCGTCGTGCTCGGTGGCGCCGACGGTCACGAGATACCGCAACCATTCGGTCGAGTGTCTCGGGTTCATCCGCCCCCGCCGTGTCGCGAGTTCCTCGATCGTCCCCGGCTTGCGCTGCGAGCCCGCCGTGCGGCGACGGTGTTCGAGCCAGTCGGACAGTTCTCCCCCGAGCATTCGTGTCCGCTCGTGTTCGGACACGTCAGGGATCGGTCGTTTCGACGGAATGCCGTCGATGTTGACCAGCGAGGCGAACCGGAACGGCTGGGCATCCGCGAACTGCACCATCATCGCCCCACCCTTGGAGTGGCCGATCACCGGGACCGCCTCCCTCCCGGCCACGTGATCGAACACGGCAGCTGCGTCACGGAGATCGGCGTCCCACGAGTAGAGGTGGGCGTGGTCGCTGTCGCCGTGACCGCGATGATCCCAACTGACCACGCGCCAGCCGACATCCGCGAATCGAGGTGCGAACGTGTCGAAGGTTCTTGCGAAGTCGAACCCGCCGTGCGCCAGCAGCAGCGGGGGAGCGTCGGCGTCCCCCCACTCGTGGAGCGCGATACCGAGGCCTCCGGCGTCGATGCAGTACTCCCGATCGGGCACCCGCAGACCGGCGAGTGTCGGTGTCGAGTCGGTGGGCACGGTGCGAGATTACGGACTGCGTCTACGCTGGCGCGCATCCGACCCGACCGCTCACCAAACCTCCGAGCCAACGTCCAGCCCAGTATGCGACCCAGCATCCGTCTGAGTCAGCGACTCGATCGTCGTGTCGTGCTGTCCGTCGGCGCGCTGACGCTCGCGGTCGTCGCCGGGTGCGGCGCCGACGACGCCCAGGGTCTCGACACGTTGCCGGCGATCCGCACCACGACCACGTCGAGTACGACGACCACGCTGGTCGACGACCGCATCAACCTCTACACGGTCAAGCCGGGCGAGAACCTGTCGCTCATCGCGCGGAGCTTCGACGTACCGCTGAGTTTCCTGATCGAGTCCAACCAGGACAAGATCGACGACCCGAACAACGTGCCGCCCGGCGTGGTGTTGGAGATCCCTCCGTACGTGATCGTCGACGAACTGCCGACCACGACGGTCACCGAACCGCCGTGACGGGTCGGAGTCTTCGTAGACTCCCGATCATGAGCTTTTGGCCGAACCAGGATCACTGGAGCGTCAAAATTCCGTTGGAAACGCCACACGTGCGGCTTCCGGCGCTGGCCGAGACCGGATTCGTCGCGTTGCGCGACATGCCGGTTGAGGTGCCGAGCTCTGAGTGGGAGTCACTCGAATACCTGGACTGGAAGTCGGGTGGGGACACCAACTTCGCCCCGATCGCATCCGCTGACGGTCAGCTCGACTGCCGCGGGTTCTGGGACAAGGGCAAGACGGACAAAGACGCCCTCTGGACGTCCAACGCCGAGATCGCGCCCACGCTGCGCCGGTACGTCGACGACGTCGGAGCCAACTTCGGCCGCGTCCGCACGATCAAGCTCGAGCCACAGGACCGTGAGTCGGCGATCCGCTCGCTGCATCGCGACGACAACAATCGATTCAACCCCGACGACGAGGGATGGGTCGTGCGTTCGTGGGTCGAACTCACCGACAACCCCGACAGCTACATGATCCTCATGGACAACGGGACCGACGGTCTGCCCGACCCGACGACCGAGATCAGAGTGCCTCTGCATCGGGGCTCGAGATTCGTCGTCGATACCCAACGGTTGTGGCATGTCGTCGTCCATCTCGGTTCGGCGCCGCGTTACGCTCTGATCACCAGCTTCGAGTCGGGTTCGGCGCTCGGAGCCTGGATCGAGTCTGAGCGTGCCTCAGTCTCCGCCTGACGGGCGTCGTCGGCAGCACGGGGCGCCACGTCTCGACCGGCCGATGCGACTGCCCAGCCCGATCGACGTCCACCCGACCACGTCGCGATCGCGCCCGCTGGTGATCGGGCTCGGTGTCGCGCTGGTCGTTGCCGTCGGCGTGTTCGTCGTGACACGCGGTGACGACGAGCCGACGGCCACCGGTGCCGACGACCCGGCCGAGGGTGGCAGCGACGGTGCCGATCGCAATCAGGGCGTCGGCGTCAGCGACCTCGGGTTGCTCGCTGCGCCGGTCCGCCTCGTCGACACCCGACCTGACGCCGAAACCGTCGACGGCGAGTTCGAGTCGGCGGGGCCCGTCGCGGCAGGAACACCGCTCGAGATCCCCGTCGCCGGGCGAGGGGGCGCCCCGGATTCGCCCGGCTTGGCCGTCCTCACGACGACGGCGACTGCGGGTGATGCACCCAGCGAGATCTCGGTGTCGCCGTGCGGGTCCCCGGCCGATCCCGTGACGAGCGTGCGGGTCGCCGCCGGAGCGACCACGACCCGCACCCTGCTGGTACCCGTCGGAGGAAACGGTGCGGTGTGCGTGGTCAGCAGTGCGCGGGTCGATCTGGTCGTAGATTTCGCCGGCTCCGTCGACGCGGCCGGCGTCCGCCCGTTCCCCGGGCCGGTCAGGCTGCTCGACACGCGTGCGAGCGGGGCGACGGACGACGGGCGGTTCGCAGGGACCGGCGTGCGTCCACAGGACTCGACGGTTCGAGTTCCCGTCGCCTCCCGCTTCACCGGGCTCGGCGACGTCGGAGCACTCGTCGTGAGCATCACGGCCGCGGCACCGTTGGACGACGGCGAGCTGTCGGTGTTCGCGCCGGCGGCGACCGTGCCACCCCCGCCGCTGTTCGGCTACACCGCCGACGTCACCAATCGCGGCGTCGACATCGTGCCGATCGGGCCCACCGGGGAACTGTGCGTGTCGACGACGGGTCGCACCGATTTGATCGTCGAGATCCTCGCGCTCGTCCCGTCGTCAGGGGGGAATCCTGCGCTGACCGCAGCCGGCGACGTCGAGTGTCCGGGCCAGACGTTCTTCCCGGATCGTCGGATCGTCGCGCTCTACGGAACGCAGCGATCCGCAAGGCTCGGTGTGCTCGGCGAGCAGTCACCGGCCGAGTCGGTCGCTCGGCTCGATGAGATCGCCGAACCGTGGCGGGCCGGCGACCGGCCGGTCATGGAGGCCTTCGAGCTGATCGCGACACTCGCCACCGGGACGCCCGAGGATCGAGGCGTCTACAACATTCGCTCGTCCCCTGAGTTCGTCCAGGAGTATCTGGACGTCGCCCGTCGCCACGGGTACTACCTGATCCTCGACCTGCAGCCGGGACAGTCCGATTTTCTGACCGAGGCGAAGTACTACGAGGAGTTCCTGCGCCAGCCCGACGTCGGGATCGCACTCGATCCGGAGTGGCGCACTGCGGCGCCCGCTCGGCCGAAGGGCGGGTTCGTCGGGCAGGTCGACGCGGCCGAGGTGAACTCGGTGATCGACTATGTCGCGCAGCTCGTCGAGGAAGAGCACCTGCCGGAGAAGCTGGTGGTCGTCCACCAGTTCCAGGAACGGATGATCACCAACAAGGCGCAGCTGGTCGAGCGGCCCGGGGTCGCGTTGACGATCCACATGGACGGATTCGGGTCGCGAGCCGAGAAGCTGAACTCCTACTCGATCGTCCGGGTCGAACCCCCGATCAACATGGGGCTCAAGCTGTTCTTCGACGAGGACATCGACCGATACGACGCCGCCACCGTGCTCGGCGGCGAGTTCGACCCGGTGCCCGACCTGATCACCTACCAGTGATCACGATCCCTTGCGATGGGCGACGGTCAGGTCGACGATGTCGTTCATGATCCTCGCCAGTTCGAAGTCCTTCGGCGTGTAGACCTTGGCGACGCCCGCGATGCGGAGGCGATCGCGGTCGGCCTCGGGAATGATGCCGCCCAGTACGACGGGTGCATCGACTCCATCGTCGCGCAGCCGGTTGATCAGCTCGGGCACGAGTTCGAGGTGCGATCCACTGAGGATCGAGATCCCGATCACGTCAGGGTCCTCGTCGCGAGCCGAGGACGCGATCTGGTCGATGGTGAGGCGGATACCGGAGTAGATGACCTCCATGCCCGCATCGCGCGCGCCGACCGCAATCTGCTCGGCTCCGTTCGAGTGGCCGTCGAGGCCCGGCTTGGCGACGAGCAGACGCGGCGGCCCGCCCTCGAGCGCATGCGAACGTGCAGCGACGGCCGCCAACGGGCCGGCGGTTCCGCCGCTCGCCCCGCCGACACCGGTCGGGCCGCGGAACTCGCCGAACACCGAGCGCATCACCGCACCCCACTCGCCCGTCGTTCCGCCGGCACGTGCGAGCGCGATCGTCGCCGGCATGACGTTCTCGGTCGAACGTGCGACCCGCTCCAACTCGGCGAGCGCGTCGGCGACGGCGGTAGCATTTCGCTCCGCCCGCCACTGCTGGACATCGGCCACCATCTCCGCGCCGACAGCGGGATCCACGGTCAGGATCGCACCGGCGCCGCCGAGCCCGGGCGGCGCCGACTCGGTGAAGTCGTTGACGCCGACGACGACCTGGTCTCCGCTCTCGATCCGACGCGTCCGTTCGGCCATCGACGTCACCAGCCGGGCCTTCAAGACCTCGACCGCTTCGAACGCACCTCCGAGTTCGAGCACGTCGTCGAGTTCTGCCCGAGCCGCCTCGCGGAGCTCGGCGGTCTTCGCCTCGACCACGTGCGAGCCGTCGAACAGGTCGCCGTACTCCAGGAGGTCGGTCTCGAACGCCAACACCTGCTGCATCCGCAATGACCACTGCTGGTCCCACGGGGTCGGGAGCCCGAGTGCCTCGTTCCAGGCCGGGAGCTGGATCGACCGCGCTCGCGCCCGCTTGGACAGCGAGACACCCAGCATCTCCAGCACGATCCGCTGCACGTTGTTCTCCGGCTGCGCCTCGGTGAGACCAAGCGAGTTGACCTGGACGCCGTACCGGAACCGACGGGCCTTGGCGTCATCCACGCCGTACCGCTCGAGGCCGATCTGGTCCCACATCTCGGTCATCGCGCGCAGCTTGCAGATCTCCTCGATGAACCTGATGCCGGCGTTGACGAAGAACGAGATCGATCCGAACACCTGACCGAAATCGTCCGGTTCGACTTGCCCCGAGTCGCGCACGGCGTCGAGGACGTCGATCGCCGTCGCCATCGCGTAAGCGATCTCCTGGACCGGGGTCGCGCCCGCCTCCTGCAAGTGATACGAGCACACGTTCATCGGATTCCAGCTCGGCGCGTGTCGTGCGCACCAGGCGATCATGTCGACGATCAGGCGGCGCGACGGGGCGGGCGGAAAGATGTACGTGCCGCGCGACAGGTACTCCTTGACGATGTCGTTCTGCGTCGTCCCGCGCAGTGCGTGCGACGTAACCCCCTGTTCAGCGGCGTTGGCCACGTGCAGGGCGAGCAACCATGACGCCGGCGCGTTGATCGTCATCGACGTGTTCATCTCGCCGGTCGGGATGTCGGCGAGCAGTGTGCGCATGTGGCCGAGGTGCGCAACGGGGACGCCGACCTTGCCGACCTCGCCACGGGCCATCTCACTGTCAGGGTCGTAACCGGTCTGGGTCGGCAGGTCGAACGCGATCGAGAGCCCCGTCTGGCCACGAGCGAGATTCGTTCGGTAGAGCGCGTTCGAGGCGCGAGCAGTCGAATGCCCCGAGTAGGTGCGCATCATCCACGGTCGGTCACGTTCCTGGTTCATGGTCGATCCTCGATCGGTGGGTGGGGCGGACGAATCTCGAAATTCTTGCTCAAGGTCGTCCGGCGACGAGTCGATACCTCAGTGTCCGACCGACAAGCCGGGCCACGAAGATCGTGGCGGAAACCTCCATCCGGCACCTGGGACAAACGGTCGGCAAGCTCTCGGTGCCGGTGGGTGGCGGCCCACCGGCACCGGGTATTTTTCTTCCCGGCACACCGAGGCTGCATCATCGTGCGGGCCCGATTGCGTCACGAAGGCGCTCCAAGTAGTCGATTCTCGAGATCTCCACGACACCGAGGCTGGCGAGGTGGGGTGTCTGCCACTGCACGTCGAACAGTTCGACCCGCATCGATCGGAGCCATTCGACGAGGTGCACCAGCGCAACCTTGGACGCATTCGTCGACCGGTGGAACATCGACTCACCGGCGAACAGCCCGTCGATCCGGACCCCGTAGACGCCCCCGACCAGCTCGTCGGTGCCCGGTTCGTAGATCTCGACCGAGTGTGCCCACCCCAGATCGTGCAATGTGGTATACGCCCGGACGAACGCAGGATCGATCCACGCACCTGGCCGGGACGGGTCGCCGCAGGCCTCCATCACGGCGCTGAAGCACGTGTCCATTCGGACGTCGAACCGTCGAACGCTCTTGCGCAACGAGCGACTCACCCGAAACTCGTCGATCGGCAGGATGCCGCGCGGGTCGGGGGAGAACCATGCGATTCGGCGACGGTCGAACGGCATCGGGAACAGGCCGGCCCGATATCCGGCGAGCAGCGTGCCTGGCGCCAGGTCGGCGCCGATCGCGACGATGTCGTTGTCGTCGATCGGCCCCTCGGTCGGCATCGTCCACTTCGAAGGAGGCGGGTCGATCGGCGCGAACGGCCGGTGGATGAGATGGAGCGCAGGGTCGGGTGGGGTCCGCTCGCTCACGTGGTCATCCTCCCATCCGAAGTTGTACGCCGAGCGGGTCAGGGATAGGGGTAGAAGCCCTGGCCGCTCTTGCGGCCCAGCTGGCCGGCCGCGACCATGCGTCTGAGGCGGGGCATTGCGGCGTAGTTGGGGTCACGGAACTCGTCGTACAGCGCGTCCAGGATCGCCAGTGAGGTATCGAGGCCGACGAGGTCGAGCAGGCGGAACGGGCCCATCGGGAACCCGCACCCACCCTGCATGGCGGTGTCGATCGATTCCATCGACGCCGTTCCGGCATCGCACAGACGGATTGCGTTGTTGAGATACGGAAACAGCAGCGCATTGACGATGAAGCCGGCTCGGTCCTCGACCACGACCGCGTCCTTGCCGCATCGTTCGGCGAACGCAATGGCTCGCACGATCGTCTCGTCGCACGCAGTTGCAGGCCGCACGATCTCGACGAGCTTCATGACGGGTGCGGGGTTGAAGAAGTGGATCCCACACACCAGTTCCGGACGCTGCGTGGCCATCGCGAGTTCGATCACGGGCAATGTCGACGTGTTCGTGGCGAGCACGCCACCGGGCTTCACGATCTGTTCCAGCTCGGCGAACAGCGCCTGCTTGATGGCGAGGTCTTCGACGATGCTCTCGATGACGAGATCGCAGTTGGCCAGCCGGCCGAGGTGGTCGGTGACACTGATACGGCCGACGATCTCGTCGCGCTCGTCGGTCGTCAGGCGTTCCTTCGCGACCTGGCGGTCGAGGCCGTCGACGATCGTGCGCAACACGCCATCGGCGCCGTCGATCGTGCGTGACCTGACGACCACCTCGTGACCGGCACGTGCGGCCACTTCGGCCAGCCCAGCACCCATGATGCCCGACCCGACGATGCCCACCTCGAAGATGTCTGCCATCGCGTCACCGTAGTTACCGATGGGTAACTCCGCAAGTCCCGCAGCCGTCAGCCCGGCTTGATGATCGTGAAGAAATCAGTGCGACGACCGTGACCGTGACGACCGTGACCGTGACGACCGTGACGACCGTGACGGTGACGACCGTGACCGTGACGACCGTGACCGTGATGATGACGATGGGTCATGACCAGGCGAACACGGGCTGTTCGAGGTGGTCGACCCGTTCCCCGGATCTGCCTGCCATCGCGACCTGACGGAACTGGTACAGCACGGCGCCGGTCGGAGCATGGATCAGATCGTTGCCGAGCGGAATCTGGATGACGGGCCGGTCACTCTCGGGAATCGAGACGAACCGCACGTCACCGTCGCGAAGTGCGTGCAAGCCGATTCGATAGGCCGCGAGCACCTCATCCGGCGACGGGAGGATCGTCGGGTCGGCGCCTCCCCAGAGCACGATCGGTGTGATCACGTAGCCGGAACGAGTGGCGTAGTCGTCGAGCACGCCCACCACCGCCTCGGGGCCGAGGCGCAGACCGACCTCCTCGTCGAGTTCCCGGAGCGCGGCGTCGACCGAGGTCTCACCGGGATCCAGCCGTCCGCCCGGCAGTGCCCACTGGTTGGCGTGCCGGTTGAGCCGGGACGCCCTGCGGCAGAGGATGAATGCAGCGCCCCCGGCGACCCCCGTCATGCGGCCATCGAGACCGGAAGTCTCCCCGGGCACTCGGCCGGAGTTCCAGCCGTCAGGGAGGAGGGGGTCGTGGCGGTCTTCGTCGATCTGGCTGTCGATCACGACGATCGCCACCGCCGCGTGCTTGCGACCGTCGAGTTCGATCGATCGACGGTCGTGCGCGGCCAGATGCTCGGTCAGCCGTTGGCGAAGCTCGTCGTCGTACGCGATGGTGTCGGGAGCGATGCGACCACTGTCGCACTGTCGTCATGGCTCTGGCGAACCGTCCACAGCTCGGATCACGAAGAGGGGGCGTCGACGTGGCGATCAAGAGACTGCACAACGAGGACTGGGGGGTTCGACACCAGTTGCTTCGTCTGCGAACCGTCCAACGAGTGCGGACTGAAGATCCCGTTCTTCGACGATGACGTCGGCGACGCGGTCACCGCCGAGTTCGAGTTGTCGGACACCTTCAGCGGTGCCCCCACACTCGTCCACGGTGGCGTCACACTCGCCGTGCTGGACGAGGCAATGGCGTGGGCGTGCATTGCGATCGGGCGGCAGTGGGCGGTGACGTCCGAGACCCGTACGACGTTTCATCGAGCGGTCCGTGTCGGCAGCCTGTATCGGGTCGATGCTCGCGTCGTCGATCATGTCGACGCCGTCATGCGGACGAGTGCGACGATCGTCGACCGGCGTGGCGAACTCCGGGCGGAGGCATCGGCGAGCTTCACCACGTTGGGTGAGGCGCAGGCCCGCCAGTCTCACCGGCGCCGACGTCTCCGACGCCAACCGCCACCTCACGACGGAGTGAAGCTGCGCTCGGGCGTCAAGAACGTGATGAGCGGGACAGCGAAGCCGACGGCGACGAGTTGCGCGAGGACGAATCCGGGAGCCGACCACGGAGCGATCCCGGCGAACGTGTCGGAGAACATGCGACTCACGGTCACCGCGGGATTGGCGAAGCTGGTCGACGAGGTGAAGTAGTAGGCCCCTGCGATGTAGCCCCCGACCGCGAACGCGACCGTTCGGGCGTCGCCGGCTCGCACGACCAGGAAGATGACGAGCAGCAGTCCCACCGTGGCGATGAAGTCTGCGAACACGAGGTGCAGAGCCGATCGGTCCTTGGTCGACCAGTCGACGGCGGGCAGGTCGAACATCACGTTCGCCGCCATCACGCCGAGAATTCCTCCGATCGTCTGCACGACGACGTACGCCGCCGCGACTCGTCGTTCGAGGCTGCCCAGCGCGAGATCGGTGAGCGTCACCGCTGGATTGAAGTGGGCGCCCGAGACGTGGACGAACGCAAGGATGAGTGCGATCAGCGCGCCCGCCGTCGCAAGGGCGTTCTGGAGCAACTGCAACCCGACGTCGGCCGTCAGGTTCTCCGCCATGATGCCCGAGCCGACCACGGCGGCGAGTAGGAAGAACGTCCCGACGAGTTCACCGACGAGCCGTCTGGCAAGCGGCGCGTTCATGCGCAGCAGCTCGGCGTGAGTTCGTCGATCAGCGTCCGTACACGACGTTCGATCTCGTCGCGCACACCACGGACGATCTCGATCTCCTGGCCGTTCGGATCGGTCAACTCCCAGTCATCGCGACGGGCGCCGGGAGTGAGTGGGCAGTTGTCGCCGCATCCCATCGAGACCACCACATCGGCGGACAGGGTCATCTCGGGTGTCCACCGCTGCGGCGTGGCTGCCGTGATGTCGATGCCGACTTCGCGCATTGCGTCGACCGCGACGGGGTTGACCCGGTCGCCCGGGTTCGACCCGGCACTCTGGACGCCGATCCGGTCACCTGCGAGGTGAGCGAGCCATCCGGCCGCCATCTGTGAACGCCCGGCGTTGTGCCCGCAGAGGAACAGCACCGTCGGGCGACCTGCGTGGTGATGCTCGGCGCCTTCCCCGAGTGCGGCGCGAATGCTGTCGAGTCGACCGTCGACGAGTCGGAACCAGGCCCACTTGCCGCGTTGGCGGCGCTCGATCAGACCGGCGGTGACGAGCTGCGAGAGGTGATGGCTGACGGTCGGCTGCGATCGTTCGACGGCGTCTGGCAGGACGCAGGCGCAGACGTCACCCGTCGGTGACGTGGCGATCATCGACAGCAGCCGGAGGCGTACCGGGTCGGCGAGCGCCTTGAGGGTGGCGGCGAGTTCCGTGGCAGCGTGTTCGTCGAGCGGTGCCTCGAGCACGCAGCAGGGAGGGGGTCCGACGTGGATCATGAGAACATATTGACAGATATCGATTCGTCTGCCAACATATCGACACAAATCAATACGAAAAACTTTGAAAGGTGCTGCCATGCGACTGCAACTGGCCCTCAACGTGCCCGACCTCGATCAAGCGATTGACTTCTACTCGAAGCTGTTCGACACGACGCCCTACAAGGTCAAACCCGGATACGCCAACTGGGAGATCGTCGATCCCCCACTCAAGCTCGTCCTGTTCGAGCGACCCGATGCCGAGCCGGGGTCGATCAACCATCTCGGCGTCGAGACCGATTCGGCCGCCGAGGTCGTCGCCGCCGGGGCCCGAGTGTCGGCGGCCGGTCTCGTGACGACCGGGATTGACGAGACGATCTGCTGCTTCGCCGAGAAGGTCGAGACCTGGGTCGAGTCCCCCGACTCGAACCGGTGGGAGTGGTACGTCAAGCAGGCCGACCACGAGACGCAGCTGGAGAACGTCGTGGTGGCGGGTGCGGGCGGCGCCTGTGCTCCCGGTTCGTGCTGCTGAGACAGCTCGGCATGTGACGAAAAACGGCAGTGCCGGCCGGTGTGGTCCGGCCGGCACTGCCACTCAGGATTCCCGCAAACCATGAGTTGCGACCCCGAAGCGTGCCTCGGCGTCACGGTTGATTCGGAGCCCGGCCGGGTGCGGATTGGACCGGTTCGAAAAAGTCCGAATCAGCCGCGATAGCTGTGCGTGATCGGCATCCGCCGATCCTTTCCGAACGCCTTCCGGCTGACTCTCACGCCCGGCGGCGACTGACGCCGCTTGTACTCGGCGATGTCGACCAGTCTCGTGATTCGCCGGACCAGCTCTGGGTCGTGACCCATCTCGACGATCTCCTGGGCGGTGCGGTCCTGTTCGACGTACATCTGGAGAATCGGGTCGAGCACCTCGTACGGCGGCAGCGACTGATCGTCACGCTGGTCGGGGCGCAACTCGGCCGACGGCGCCTTGGTGATGACGCCGGGAGGGATCACGTCACGACCGGCGGCCCGATTGACGTACCGGCACAGCTCGTACACGTCGAGCTTCAACACATCCTTGATCACCGCGTACCCGCCGACGGAGTCGCCGTAGATCGTGAAGTACCCCACGGCCAACTCGCTCTTGTTACCCGTCGTGAGCACCATCCATCCGAGTTCGTTCGACAACGCCATCAGCAGCTGACCCCGACAGCGCGACTGGAGGTTCTCGTAGGTGAGCCCTGGCTCGCGGCCCTCGAACGAATCGGCGAGCATGTCGATGTACGCCGAGAACGCCGGTTCGATCGAGATGGTGCGGATGTCGATGCCGAGGTTCTCGGCGAGCTGGTGTGCATCCGACTTCGAGTGGTCGGAGGAGTATCGCGACGGCATCGAGACGCCGTGGACGTGGTCGGGCCCGAGCGCATCCGCAGCGATGCAGGCCACGATCGTCGAGTCGATCCCGCCGGAGAGCCCGATCACCACGTCGGTGAAACCGTTCTTGCGGAGGTAGTCACGTGTGCCCAGCACGAGGGCGTCGTACAGCTCGCGGTGGGTGTCGAGCGGTTCGGCGATCGGTGATTCGATCACGAGATCCTGGGTGCGTGGCGCATCGCTCACCCGGACGAGCGGGAGTTCCGCGTCGGTCGGCTTGCCCCGCGGGTCGAGCAGGCGGCCTCGCCACACGGGTGGAATCGACACGTCGACGACCATCAGATCGGAGACGAACTGCGGCGCCCGCGCGAGCAGGGTGCCCTCGGCGTCGACCACGAACGAGCCGCCGTCGAACACCAGCTCGTCCTGCCCACCGATCTGGTTCACGTACACGATCGCCGAGTGCGCGTCCTCGGCGCGGGTCGCGACCATTCGCTCACGCGTCGTGTCCTTCTCCCAGTGGTACGGCGAACCGTTGATGTTGATGTTCAGTTCGGCGCCGCCCGCGGCCTGGGTCGCGAGCGGACCGAACGGCGACCAGATGTCTTCGCAGATCGACACCCCGACCTTGATGCCACCGATGACGTACAGCTCGAGCGGGTCGTTGGCCGTGCCCGGCGTGAAGTAGCGCTGCTCGTCGAACACGCCATAATTCGGGAGCAGCCGTTTGCGGTAGGTGCCGACGACCTCGCCCCGCACGCACACGGCGACGGCGTTGTAGAGATCGCGATCGGCGTCGACGAAACCGACCACGGCCGCGCATTCGCCGGTCCGGGCGGCGAAGGCATCCAGTGCCGCCCGGTTGTCCGCGACGAACCCCGGCTTGAAGACGAGATCCTCGGGCGGGTAGCCCGTGGTGGTCAGCTCCGGATAGGCGATCAGGTCGCAACCAGCCGCCTCGGCCTGGTCATAGGCCTCGTTCATGAGCGTCAGGTTGCCGTCGAGGTCACCGACCGTCGGGTTGATCTGGGCGAGCGCGATGCGGAGAACGGTCACCCGCTCAGGCTAGCGATGCGGCCCTCGGCGCCCGGGCTGCAGTCTCGCTCGTCACGGTGCGAAGAATCCGACCACATCGACGACGAGGTCCGACCGCACGAGGGACGTGTAGTACACGTTCCCGGTCGCGACTCTCGTGAACGCCAGCGCGGCAAGGGTCTGAGCAGCGGCCTCGAAGTTCACGTTCGAGACGAGCGGTGGTACGTCGGTCGGCTGAGCGGCGATGAACCCAGGCCCGGTTGTATTCGTCGCCGTGATGTTTTGGACCAGCGCCGAGGCACCGTTCGCAGCCGCCGGCACCGGTGCCGCTGAGGGGGTATCGCGCTGGAGCGTCGGCACCGGCTGGGCGAGGCGCGTGTCGGCGGTACGCGTCGGTGCGATCGAGCTGTAGAGGCCGGATCCGTTCGACGCTGCGTTGTCGCTGGTGATGTAGCCGAGCACGTCGACGACGACGTCGGCGATGTTGAACGTGTCGAGCGCGTAGAAGCTCGAGTCGTCGTCGGGGATCACGAGCATGTTGGCGCGCATCTCGCCGGGCCGCACGTTCACGTTCGACGTCCCGGTCGGGGGAGTGTTGACGCCGACGCCGCTGACGAATCCGCCGAGGCCCGGCCGGGGGATTGCGGCGACGGACACCACGAGTGCGCCGGTTGCGCCGGCGCCGTCGACGCCGAGCTGGCCCTCGCCGAGGAAGCGGATCCGGTCGCCGTCGCGGGTCCACTGATTCACGCTGCCGGACGTGAGTGTCGTGCCGCTCGGGATTCGGGTGTCGACGAGGCGGGCCGGGTCGAGGGCCACGAACCGACCGTCGTCGCTCGTGCCGTCGGTGTCGACGAACCAGCCCATCACGTCGACGATCACCCGGCCGGTCGTGAACGATTCGAGGACGAACGACCCGTCGTCCGCGAGTGCGACGACGGCCGCATTCGCAACGGTGGTCTGTGCTCGATCGGCGTTGACCGACGACGTCGTCGGTCGCGCGGTTCGGGCGGCCCAGGTCCGGACGAATCCCGGGCCGGCGGTTGCGTCGTAGGTCAGGTTGACGAACGCCGACCGGGCTCCGGCCGGGGCGGCGAGCCGCACCAGGCGGGTCGTCCCGTTGAACACATCGCCGGCCGGGCCGCCGACCTTGCCACCGGTGTCGTACGCGCGGAGCGGCGTGATCGGGATGGACTTGAGGTTGGACCGCTGGGCGTCGGTGCCGACACCTTCCGGGCGGATCATCCTGAGTCCGCCGCCGACCTGCACGTAGTACAGCGACATCGTGCCGACGGCGTCGAAGCCGAACGTCATGTCGGTGAGTCCGAACGCGCCGGTCGCGAACGGTGTGGCGTAGTCCACCTGGCCGTCCGCGCTGCGCAACCAGATGTTGCCTGAACCACCGTCACCGAAGAGGTAGGCGCCGTCGTACCGGGTGGGCCACAGACCGTTCGGCACGAACGCGCCGGCCGTGACATAGCTGCCGAGGTCGCGCCCGTATGAAGTGATCGGGTCGGTCAGACCGCTCGGCGCCGGGGCGCAGGGCGGTATGTCGCCCTGCGCGCACGGGCCCTCGCGTTCGGGCCAGCCGTAGTTCGCACCGAGGGTACCGACGTCGACCTCTTCGAACGTCGTTTGACCGACGTCGTTGATGAAGTACCGGTCGGCCCCGTCGTTGCGGTCGAACGCGAACCGATAGGGGTTGCGCAGACCGCTCGCATAGATCTCCTGACAGCGGGCGTTGACCGGCGCGTCGACTCCGAGGGTCGCACACCGGGTGTCACCCGGCGGGTTCCCCGGAGCCGGCGCACCCGTTCTCGTGATCCGGACGATCGTGCCGTTGAGCAGCGACGGGTCCTGGGCGGCCGGGTTGCGACCGGGCCGTCCGCGTGGGTCACGGCCGGCGTCCCCGATCGCGACGTACAGATACCCGTCCGAGCCGATGTCGAGATCGCCGCCGTTGTGGTTGCCGCCGGTCGACGCGATCTTGTCCAGCAGGACGACCTCGGTCGACGGATCGATCGTTGTGTCACTCAACGTGAAACGACTCACGCGATTGAAGCATCCGTCCGCCCGTGTCGTGGGTGTAGTACACGTAGACCCAGCCGTTCCCGAGGAACGCCGGGTCGTGGGTGAACCCCAGGAGGCCGCGTTCGCTGGTCGTACACAGCGCCCCCACGTCGAGCGCAGTCGTCAACGAGCCGCCGGGTTCTCCCACCTTGACTCGGCCCGTCCGCTGCTCCAGTACGACGACCTGACCGCTCGGCAACCATTCGACCGCCGTCGCCCGGTCGACGCCGGCGACCGCCGTGTCGGAGAATCCGGTTGGGGGCCTCGCCGCCTCGACCGGCTGGGAGCCGGCTGGCGTGATCGCCACCGCGGAGGCGAGCAGGACGGATGCACCTACGAGGGAACGACGTCGCATCCGCGAAGGTACCTTGCGGCGGCATGCACGACCGATGATCGAGGTGACGGCGGCCGACGGCAGCGCTCATTGGAAGCTGACGTAACGGGGCGCAGGTTCGTTCGCCATCGTCTCGGTCGGGGTCGGCGTCGGTCGATCCTCGTCGTAGAAGTTCTTCCACCCGGTGAACGCGGCCGGCGGCAGGTCCGACACCGTTCGGGCCCAGGAGCCCCGCTTCAAGTCGAGCGAGCCGAACCCGTCCATCTGGACCACGACCTGAACGTTGTCCGTGCCTCGGATCAGCTGCTTGCCGGTGATCATCGTCGGCGTGAACTGATGGAGGACGCACATCTTCGGCGGGAGGCCGTTGGCCGTGATGAGTGCGTCCATGTAGTCGATCGTCTCGTTGACCTCGCCGGCGTCGACCGTCCCGATTCGACCACCACCCGGGCGATCGGCGGTTCCGACGCGCCACTCGGGGTCGAGGGCGATGCTCGCATGCGGCTGGAGCCAGAGTTCCTCGTGCTCCCTGGCCTGGTCGGGAAACCGGGCCAGTCCGGACTGGAGGTCGAACACGACGTGGATGCCGTTGGCGGCGGCCGCCGCAAGGTGCGGTTCGAACTTGGCGAGCGAGAACTCATTCGAGAAGTCACCGTCGGAACCCGCCTCGGAGGACGCAACGGTCGCGATGATCTCGAACGCCGGGACCACCCGTCGACCGAACCCCTCGTACGCCGCGGCGACGTCGATCGCCCGGCGCGCGCCGGCCTCGGCATCCTGCTCACCCAGCACCCCGAGGATCGCCGACCCGGGGTGACCGTAGAGCGCGACATAGAGCGCCTCGCGGTCGTAGGCCCCTGCGATGATCTGGTTCTCGGCAATCGACGTCGCAGGTGCGGTGGTCGGGGGTGGCGTGGTCGGGGGTGTTGTGGTCGCGGGTTGGGTTGTTGTTGTGGTGGTGGTGGTGGTGGTCGTCGGCGTGGTGGTCGTCGTCGTGGTCGCCGCGACGGTCGTGCTGGTGGTGGTCGAGGTGGTGGTCGAGGTGGTGGTCGAGGTGGTGGTCGAGGTGGCGTTCGAGGTGGCGGTCGAGGCGGTCGTCGGACCGGCGGAGCCCCGGCCTGCAGATCGGGTGCATGACGCGAGCAGACTCAGCGCGGTCGTCGTCAGCGCGCCACGTAGCAGTGATCGTCGACCGATCAGCGGTGTCGCGCGTGGCTCGGTCGGTTCGGCGGACACACGGGTCACGATGCCACGAATTGTCGTCGGACACACTGCGGAGGCTCGGCTGATGCTCGGTGAGGCAACGCACCGCACGGCCGGGTTCGCCCCGAACACTGAGGCTCGCGTCGGGTCGCCAGCTGAACAGCGGTCCGTCGACGTGCGCCGACGCAGGACGTCGACGATGTTTGTCGGGGTGAGAGGATTTGAACCTCCGGCCTCCACGTCCCGAACGTGGCGCGCTAACCAAGCTGCGCTACACCCCGTAGCGATCGATGATGCTATCCGGTGGTTGCCGGTTCTTCCTCGGAGGGCGATCCATCTTCGAGATCGAGCTCCGACTCCCCACCGCTGGTGCCTGCGTCGTCCTGCGAAATCGGCGCCTGGGGTGCCGGCAGACCCTCGAAATACGTGCCACCGTCGGTGACGGCGACCACGGCGCGCCGCAGGCGGAGCGCATCGAGCGGCTTGACGAGCCAGCCGTCGGCATCGGAGCGCTGGGCGAGGAACACGTCGGCCTGCCGGTCGAGCAGCATGATCGCCCGGACGTGCGGGGCGTTGCCCCCCGACTCGTCGAGGCGGAGCGCCATCATCGTCGCCATCCCACCCATCGAGCCGACCTGAAGATCGAGGATCGCGAGGTCGGGGGTCCGGCCCTCCACGACCCCCGCAACAGCTCGGCCGTCGCGGCAGACCGTGAAACTGGTGTCGGGGCCGCCGAGTGCGGCGGTGATCTCGTCGACGATCCAGTCGGCATCGGTGGCGATCAGAATGTGCACGACCAGACGATACCCGTCACCCCGGGCCGGTCGCGAAGAGGTGGGCGCCGAGCACGGCGAGGGCGGTGATGTCGTGGACGTCCTCGGGCAGGAGCGGCACCTCGACGATCGAATCGGCTCCGACCCGGTCGACCAGGGGGGCGAGCTCGGCCCGTTCGGCGGCTGCGATCGACCGGAGTTCGGCAAGGTTGGTCCAGAGTGCCTCCACCTCGTGATCTCCTCGCTCCGCTGCGGTTCGGGCTCGCCGATGTGCCTCGGCTGCCGACCCGGGGCCGAACGCGGGGTGGACTCGGTTGACGACCGCCGCCGAGATGCTGAAACCCTGCTGCACCAGCTGATCGGCGAACCAGGTCGCCTCCGCGACGGTGTCACGCTGCGGTGCCGTCACCAGCATGAACGTGGTGGCCTCGTCGTGCAGGAGACCCGTGACCGCTTCGGCCCGTTCACGGAAGCCGACGTCCATCCCGGCAAAGGCCTGGAAGAACGCCACGGCATCCGTGAGCACCTCGGAGCCGACCACTTTGCCGATCGCCCGCAGGAGCGGCTGGGTCGCGATCGACAGGATCTTCATCCCGCTGCGCGTCGGCATCATCAGCAACTTGAACGCCGTGTGGTCGAGGAAACGGCTGAGCACACCTGGCGCCTCGAGAAAGTCGAGCGCGTTGCGGCTGGGTGGCGTGTCGACGACCACCAGGTCGAATCGTCGATCACCGTGGAGTTCGTGGAGGGCCTCCGAGGCCATGTACTCCTGCGTCCCGCTGAGCGCGCCGGCGATGTTGAGGTACAGGCGGTTGCCGACGATCCGTTCGGCCTGCTCGGCATCTGCGGCATGGGCGCGCACGATGCGCTCGAACATCGCAGGGGTGTCCAGCATCATCGCCCACAACCCGCCGTCCCCGACCGGCTCGTGGTCGCCGACCAGCCGCACCGGTTGCGGTTCGCCCGTCAAACCGTCCGGGAGGCCGAGCGCGTCGGCGAGCCGCCGTGCCGGATCGATCGTGACCACGACCACGCGACGGCCGCGTCGCGCCGCCTCGATGCCGATCACCGCAGCGGTCGTCGTCTTGCCGACGCCGCCCGACCCGCAGCAGACGATCACCTCGGAGCGCTCGACGAGGTCGGCGACGATCGACCCCGTCACGATCGACCCCGCCACGAT
>JBDSBE010000163.1:0-15764 GCA_039921745.1 Ilumatobacteraceae bacterium
TCAGGTCGGCCGAGCCGATGAGATACATCGGGGTGTCGCCGTCGTCACCGTGACCGAACCGATAGATCCGACTGTGCTCGAGGTACCGACCGAGCACACTGCGCACCCTGATGTTGTCGGACAGCCCCGGCACCCCCGCCCGCATCGTGCAGATGCCCCTGATGATGCCGTCGATCCGCACGCCGGCGCTGCTCGCTGCGTAGAGCGCGTCGATCACGGCGATGTCCGCGACCGAGTTGCATTTCAGCGTGATCCGGCCGTCGACGCCGAACGAGCTCTCGTGCTCGATCAGGTCGATCAGCTGGCGCTTGAGGTCGCGCGGGGCCACCAGCAGCGTGCGGTATTCCTCACTGCGGCTGTAACCGGTGAGGTGGTTGAAGAGTTGGGTGGCGTCGGCACCGATTTCGTTGTCACAGGTGAGGAAGCCGAGATCCTCGTAGAGACGCGCCGTCTTGGAGTTGTAGTTCCCGGTGCCGATGTGGCAGTACCGCCGCAACTGGTCGCCGTCGTCGCGCACCACCAGCACGATCTTCGAGTGCGTCTTCAGACCGACCATGCCGTACACGACGTGGACACCCGCGCGTTCGAGCTGCTTCGCCCACTGCACGTTGTTGGCTTCGTCGAACCGGGCCTTCAACTCGACGAGCACGGCGACCTGCTTACCGCGTTCGGCGGCGCGGATGAGGCTGTGGATCATGGCGCCGTCACCGCCCGCGCGATACAGCGTCATCTTGATCGACTGGACCCGCGGGTCGACGGCGGCCTGTTCGAGAAACACCTCCACACTGCTCGAGAAGCTCTCGTACGGGTGATGCATCATGATCGCTCGGTCACGCATCACCGAAAAGATCGGACGGTCGGTGCCCTCGGCGAGGAACAGCCGGCCAGGCGTGACGGGCGGCCACGCCCGGTCCTTGAGGTCCGGTCGGTCGAGGCCATGGAGCTGCCACAGGCAGCTCAGATCGAGCATCGCCCGGTGCCGTGACACGTTGCGGAGATCGAGTTCGAGCTCTCGGATCAGCAATTCGAGCAGCTCGTCTCCGATCCCGCCCTCCACCTCGAGCCGGATCGCCTTGTTGAACCGACGTTTGCGGAGTTCCAGCTCGACCGCCTCGAGCAGATCGTCGGCCTCCTCCTCTTCGAGCGTCAGGTCGGCGTTGCGGGTGACGCGGAACGCCGACCACTCCTCGACCACCATCCCGACGAACAGCGTGCTCAGGTGGGCACCGATCACCTGCTCGGCCGGGACGAACCGGCCGTCACCGACGGCAAGGAGGCGTGGAAAGACGTCAGGCACCTTGAGCCGGACGAACCGACGCTCGGCCGTGACCGGATCGGCGACGTGAGCGGCGATGCTGAGCGCCAGGTCGGAAATGTACGGGAACGGGTGACCGGGGTCGACGGCGAGCGGGGTGAGCACGGGAAAGATCCGCTCGTCGTAGTACCGCGTCAGCGTGGCGCGGTCGTGGGCACCGAGTTCGTCCCACTGCACGATCGAGATCCCCTCGTCGGCCAGCGCCGGGATCAGCTCGTCGGCGAAGATGTCCTCGTGGCGATCGACGAGCCCGGGGATCCGGGCCGACACCTCGACGAGTTGCTGCTGCGGACTCCGGCCATCCCAGGTCGGGTCCTCGATGCCAGCGGCGACCTGATCGCGCAACGCCGCGACGCGCACCTGAAAGAACTCGTCAAGATTGGTCGAGAAGATCGCGCAGAACTTGGCTCGCTCGAGCAGCGGGATGCCCGGTTCGGCGGCCAAGGCGAGCACGCGGGTGTTGAAGTCGAGCCAGCTGAGCTCGCGGTTCAACAGGCGATGAACGTCGATCGTGTCGTCCGCCTCGTCGGAGACGGCAGCGTCGACGTCGGTCATCGACGGGGTGACATCACGCGTCGGCGCCGTCGGGGAGGCCGAGCTCCCACTCGAGCGAGATCAGCTCACGCTCGGCGTCACGATTGATGCGCTCCTTGTTCCGTCGGAACTGCGGGTCGTCACGCGGGAGCAGGACGAGGCGAGCGAGTGCACGGGCCCGGAACTCGTCGAGAACCTGACGCTCGCCCCAATCGCCGTAGACCTCCCAGTGCGGGGAGATCGGGCCGAGGTAGGCGATGCGGGCATGCGCACGTGGTGCTGCTTCTTCGACGACGTCGGACATGACCGCGATCATACCGGTCGCCCCCGATGACGAAGCAGCTCGATCGAGCCCGGTCCTTCAAATATGACGAATCGGTGAACATCGGTCACCGTCCCTCGTCGTTCCGGCCCTCTGCATTACATTTGCGTTACGGTCGCCGTGCAGCGGAACCCAGTCGGGTTCCGGAACGTCAACATCGTCATCCACAGCACGTTTGGTTCCGAACCACAATCGGGCACAGATCAACCGCCGGTGCCCACGCATACCCCCAGGAGGCAAGAGCGCATGAACACGAGCCCACCCCCCGACCCCGACTCGATCACCGCATGGATGGCCGACGGCTCGTGTCGGATGTATCCACCCGCGACCTTCTTCCCGAGCGACGGCGTGGGCGTCGACCGGGCCCGCAAGATCTGCGCCGGGTGTCCGGTCATCGACACGTGCCTCGAGCACGCCCTCGATCATCGCATCGAGCATGGCGTCTGGGGCGGCTGCAGCGAACGTGAGCGGCGCCGGATCCTGAAGCGTCGCCGGCTGGAGGCCGACGCGGTCAACAGCTGACGGCGGCGACGCGCCGAACCGGAAACTGGTTGCGGCGGCGTCTCACGAACGTCGCACCCCACCGACTCGTCGGCGGCGGGAGAACGTCGCACCCCACCGACTCGTCGGCGGCGGGAAAACGTCGGAATCAGCTCAGGTCTTTGGACTCGCGAGCCCTGGCAGCTTCACGCTCGGCGCGCAGTTCGCGGAGTTCACGCTGTTCGGCCGTCTCCGCACTGTCGTGATTCTCGGCGAGGCCGTCGGCCAGGCCGTCCTTGAACTCTTTCTGCGCCTTGCCCAGATTCTTCGCGAGTTTCGGGAGTTGTGCGCCGCCGAACACGAGCAGGACGATGACGAGGACGATGATCCATTCGGAACCACTAGGCATGTCGTGATCCTACCCCTCAGGCGCCGATGATGCTGCGCGCCGCCTGCGCGCGCTGTCGACGGATCCGTCGGCGTTCACGCTCGGAGAGGCCGCCCCAGATGCCGAACTTCTCGCCGTTCTGGAGCGCGAACTCCAGGCACTGGCCCCGCACGACGCACCCGCGGCACACCTCTTTGGCTTCGCGGGTCGATGCGCCGCGTTCGGGGAAGAACAGGTCGGGGTCGACGCCGAGACAGTTGGCGTCGTCCTGCCAGTTCTCCTCCAATTCTCTCGGGTGCAGCAGTTCTTCGGGCACGGGTGCCTGATTGGAGCTGGTCGTGATGTTGGTCATGTGATGGGGACCCCCTGCATGGTGCCCGCGGTGGAAACGCGTGTCGTGGTGCGAATTGTCATGCCGTCGAGGATTTCGACGGTGTAATTACATGACTGTGATTCTCGCATACCATACCCCCTCCTCGCAAGGGTGCATTTCGCGCGGGCGTGACCTGGCACGTCGCGGGTCGTCGATCGGGTCGCCCCCCGATGCGAGCAGATGCCACGCAGAGCGCTCAGGACGGCACAGCGTCTTCCGGCGCGACGGTGCGTCAACCGGCGCGACGGTGCGTCATCCGGCGCCGGTGCTCGAGGAAGTCGACGAGCACGTAGTCACCGAGCGCCTCGTTCGTCGTGTAGAACGCACGCCCGCCGTTCAACTGGGTCATCTTCTCGATGAACGCCTGCAGCGCCGTCGTGGCGTCGAGCACGAACGTGTTGATCCGGATCTGATCACGCGTGCACCGGATGACCTCGCGCAGGGTGGCCTCCACCGTCTCGCGCACCGGCGGATAGTTGAAGTAGACGTCTCCCTGGGGCGTAATGTGCGCAGTGGGTTCGCCGTCCGTGATCATGATGATCTGCTTGCTGCCGGTCTGTTTCGCGAGCAGTTGGCGCGCCAGGGTGAACCCGTGCTGCATGTTCGTGCCGTACACGAAGTCCCACGACACCTCGGGCAACTGGTCGGCGGTGATCACCCGAGCGGTCTCGCTGAAACCGACCAGACCGAGATAGTCACGGGGGAACTGCGACGAGATCAGATGGTGCAGTGCCATCGCGACCTTTTTGGCCGGCAGGAAGTTGTCACGCATCGGCATCGACATCGACAGGTCGAGCATCAGCACGGTCGACGACCTTGTCAGATGTTCGGTGCGTTCGATCTCGAAATCGTCCGGTTGCAGCTGGATCGGCGTGCCCGAACCGGTGCGGCGCAGAGCATTGCGGATCGTCCGGTGCAGATCGAGCTGGAACGGATCACCGAACTCGTATGGCTTGGTCTGGTAGGTCCGCTCGTGCCCCTGCCCGACCTGATGGACCTGGTGCTGACCGACGTGCTCCTTGTTGAGGCTCGTGAACAGATCACGCAGGGCATTGGCACCGATCGACCGCAGGCCACGCGGCGTCAGCTCGAGGCGGCCCTCCGTGTTCTCGATCAACCCCGCCTCCTCGAGCATCTTGGTCAACTGACTCAACCGTTCGAGTGACTTCGCAGCGTCGTCGCCGAGCAGGTCGCGGACTCGGTCCATGTCGGCCTCGGCGAGCGCACCGGGATTGGTGGCGTTCTGGAGCAGGTGTTCGAGCTGGTCGAGGTCACCGAGGTCGGCCATGGCCTGCATCGCCTGACCCATCCCCATCGGGTCCTGGCCCTCGAAGTCGTACGACTGACCCCAGTTCATCTGCGGGAACATCTGCTGGAGGTTCGAGCCGAGCTGCTGCATCTGCCACTGGAGGTCCATGTCCTCCATCAGTTGATCGGACAGCTGTTGGAGCTGCGCCCGCTGCTCGGGCGTCATCGAGTTGAGCATCGCCTGCATCGCCGCCATCCGCCGGGCCATCTGCTCGAGCAACTCTTCGACGGTCTCGGGGTGCTCGGGGAAGAAGTCGCCGTACTCCTCCATGAACTGCTCGAAGCCGGGATCCTCGCCGGCCTGGTGCCGCTCGAGCATCTCGTTGAGCGCAGCCATCATGTCCTTCATGCGCTCCATGTCGCCCGGCGTCAGATTCTGCATACCGTCGGACATCTGATCGACCATCTGTTGCATGAGCTGCTCGCGCAGCTTGTCGAGCAGCTGCTCGAACCTTCGCTGGGCTTCTGCCGACTCGAAGTCGTACGCGTTCAGCTCCTTGACCTTGCCCGCCAGGTCACCCGGCATCAGATCGAGGCGGATGTTCCGCTCGGTGGCGGTGTTGCGCGCTGCGTCGGAGCGTCGCTGATCACCGCTCGCTTCGGCATCGCGGACCGCAGAATCGATGGCGTGCCGCTCCTCGTCGATGATGTCGTCCAACTCGTCGGCGATCTCGTCGTAGACGCCCCCGAGGTTCGAGCGTTCGAGGCGGTCCTGGCGCTCCTCGCGCAGCCGTGCGAGCATGTCGCGCAACCCGTCCAGACGTCGACCGTCCGCGTCGAGCATGCCGTCCTGCATCATCCGGCGCAGTGCAGCGTTGACGTCACCGTGGTGCAGCAACTCGTCGGTGAGCTGATCGAAGAGCAAGTCGGCATCGAGATCAAACCCCCGCTGCGTCCCGTCCCATCGTGAATACGTGAACCGGGGTGCCATCGCGTCACCGTACCCGAGCCTCGATGTCCGAGAGACGCGGGGATTCGGTCAGGTCGAGTCGCAGGTTCACACTCGTGTGACAGGAGTCCAGTGCCCATCACCCTCCGGGAGCGGACGCCGGTCGTATCCTGATGGGATGCGTGTCCCCCGCACGTTCGCGTTCCTCGACCTGTCCGGCTTCACGAACTACACCGCTGCCTACGGCGACGAAGCCGCCGGTCGGATTCTCGGCACCTTCCGCACCCTCGTGCGCGAGGTCGCCTCGGAACGCGGCGTCCGCATCGCGAAATGGCTCGGTGACGGGTGCATGATCGTCGGGGTCGAACAGCTCGGGGTGATCGAGTTCGTGACCGACCTGGAACGGCGCGCCGCGCGGGTGTGCGCTCCGCTCGAACTCCGCGCCGGCGTCGCGACCGGGCGGGCGCTGCTGTTCGAGGGTGACGACTACATCGGCTCGGCCGTGAACATGGCGGCCCGCCTGTGCGACTACGGCCAGAACGTCGACGTCCTGATGCCGACGATGCATCTCGACCGGATGCCGGAAGGTGTCAGCGCAGAGCCGTTCGGTGAGATCGAGTTGCGCGGATTCCCGGGCACGATCCATGTCGTCAGGCTGACCGGTGTGCCCGTCGCCGCACCGGCGAACGACACGAGCGACCTCTGGACTCGCTCGCCGATCAGCTGACGTCGAGACCGGCGTGCGCCGGGACGTGACAGGATCTCGTTCGTGCATCCGGCTCGGCTTTTCATCGTGTGCGGGCTGCCGGGTTCGGACACGGCCGCTCGATCAATCGAACTCGCGGAGCGATTCGCGGCCATTCGCATGACGCCGGACGCTTGGATCAACGATCTCGGGATCGACATCTGGACCGAACCCACACGCGCCCGGATCGAACGCATCCAGTGTGACCTCGCCGCCGAGGCGCTCCGAGCCGGCACGAGCGTCGTCGTGGAGTGGGGAACCAGGACCAGGTCGGAGCGCGACGACTTGCGGTCGCTCGCGCGCAGCGTCGGGGCGTTCGCCCACCTGGAGCTGCTCGACGCTTCGATCGACGAGCTCCAGGCATACGACCCCTGGCCGCCGGTCCGCGCCGGAGATCGGCCCGGTTCGCCGGCGTACCCATACGGATCCTGGCTGCCCACCCCGTGACGAATTGTGCCAGGCACAGTTCGTCGTGCGGGTCAGAGACGGCCTCGGTAGGTGGCGCTCGTGCCGGAATCGTCCTTGTTCAACCGTTTCGACAGGTGCAGACCCTCGAGCACGAACTCGACCGCCGCTGCGATCGACGCCGGTGACGAGTCACCTGCGGCCAGCGCACCGACGGGCTCGCGCAGAGCGGGCACCCGCTCCACCAGGCCGGCGAGGTCATCGCTGGTCATCTCGGCGCCCGTCTGGACGACAAGGCCCTCCTCGAACGCGTCGACGATCGGCGTCGTGCAGGACGGGTCGACGCGGTCTTTGAACACCGTGAGCACAGCGCCCTTCACGAGCGAGTCGAAGATCGCGCCCTCGCGACCGTCCTCGAGCGCTTCGATCTCGATCTTGCCGATCGAACTGGCGGCGAGTGCATCGAGGTCGTCGACGCGGGCGACGATCGCCCGCTCGCCAGCCCGGAGTCCGCGCCGCAGCGCATTGGCTGCCAGCGCCTCGTAGTTCGCGACGCTGAGGCGGACGCTGACGCCGCTGCGCTGATTGACGTGGCTGCTCGCCCGCGCGAGCTGACTGAAGTTCGCGACGACCTCGCCGAGGTAGTCGGGCACCGAGACACCGACCGACTCGCCGATCGAGAGGGAACGCGCCTCCTGGATCATGATCGTGTACTCGAGCGCGGCATCGAGCGGGTAGTGGGTGCGGATCTGCGAGCCGAAGCGGTCCTTCAGCGGGGTGATGATGCGGCCCCGGTTGGTGTAGTCCTCCGGGTTGGCCGACGCGACCATCAGCAGGTCGAGCGGAAGCCTGACCTTGTAGCCGCGGATCTGGACGTCGCGTTCTTCGAGCACGTTGAGCAGGCCGACCTGGATTCGTTCAGCGAGGTCGGGTAGCTCGTTGATCGCGAAGATGCCCCGGTTCGTCCGCGGGACGAGCCCGTAGTGGAGCGTCAGCTCGTCGGAGAGGTACCGACCTTCGGCCACCTTGATCGGGTCGACCTCGCCGATCAGGTCGGCGATCGAGGTGTCAGGGGTTGCGAGCTTCTCGCCGGATCGGCTGTCGCGATGCACCCACGTGATCGGCGTGTCTTCACCATGCTCGTCGATCAGAGCGCGTGCATGTCGCGAGACCGGGGCGTACGGGTCGTCATTGATCTCGCTGCCGGCGACGATCGGCATCCACTCGTCGAGCAGACCGGTCAACGAGCGGATCATGCGGGTCTTCGCCTGCCCGCGTTCGCCGAGGAAGATCACGTCGTGCCCGGCGAGCAGGGCATTCTCGAGCTGGGGCATCACGGTGTGCTCGTACCCGAGAACACCGTCGAAGAGCGGTTCACCGGCGCTGATCTTCGCGACCGCGTTGGCACGGATCTCCTCTTTGACGGGCCGCGAGACCCACCCTGATGCTCGCAGCTCTTGCAACGTTCCTGCGCGATCTGTCATGGCCGCAACCTAACCCGACCCGTGGCCGGTGTCCCTGCAGAACCGGAATGGGGGCGGGGCGATCCGGCGCCGAAATCGATGCGGCGACCAAAAGACCCTGACCCGACTTCCGAATCGGTGGGCGCTGACCGAGCGGGTCGACGCGATGCTGTCGGCCGGGCAACCGTTCGCGCTGCTGATCCTCGACCTCGACCGGTTCAAGGAGGTCAACGACACGCTCGGCCACGAGGCCGGGGACCATCTCCTGGAGGTCATCGCGCAACGGCTCGCCGCCGTGACCGGTGACGTCGAACTGCTGGCACGCTTCGGTAACGACGAGTTCGCGATCATCGTCGACGGAGCGGACGCCGACGTTGATGTACTGGATCTGCTGCGCAACTTGAGTCTCGAGGCGAGCCGTCCGCTCACTGTCGGCGGCGTCCAGATCGCCGTGTCGATCTCGAGCGGCGTGGCGTTGAGCCGCAACGGCGACGGGACTCGGGGCCACCCTGATGCGCCATGCCGACATCGCCATGTACGAAGCGAAGCGCAGCCCCGTCAGCCACCGGTTCTTCGACGCCAGCCTCGAACAGTCCTCCACCATGCGACTGTCGCTGTCCGCTGCGCTGCCGAGTGCGATCGGGTGCGCTGGCGCTCCACTTCCAGCCGAAGTACGACATCGTCACCCGGCGGATCGTCGGCACGGAAGGGCTCGCGCGATGGCAGCACCGCGAGTTCGGGTTGCTGACCCCAGCCGCGTTCCTGGACATCACGTTGGTGTCCGAGCACAGCGTCGCGTTCGCACTCAGCACGATCCGTCACGCCGTCGGGATGATCCGCCGCCTCGCCGATCTCGGCCACGACCTGCCGATCGCCGCCAACATCACCCTGGGCGCTGCGAACCCAGGGCTTCGCAGACACGGTGCTCGCGATCATCGACGAGCACCGCGTCCCGCGCGACCGCCTGGTGATCGAACTGACCGAGAGCGACGTGCAGTGGCCGTCGACGATCAGGGTCGAAGCGCTCGATCGCCTCGCCGACGAAGGGGTCGAGCTCTCCATCGACGACTTCGGGACCGGGCACTCCTCACTCGAACGGATTCGCACCCTTCGGGTCGACGAGCTGAAGATCGACCGCTCGTTCGTCGGCGGCATGGTCGACAACCCCGTCGACCGGCAGCTCGTGAGTACGGTGATCGAACTCGCGATGAGCCGCGACTTCCGACTGGTCGCCGAGGGCGTCGAGACCGAACAGGAAGCAGACGAGCTCGTGGCCATGGGCTGCGGCACCGCGCAGGGCTACCTGTTCGCCCGTCCGATCCCTCCGGCCGAGTTCGTTGCGCTGGTCCAGTCCGACACGGCGCTGGAACCGGAAGCACGCGCAGCGTCGCGGTCGATCACAGCAGGGCGCTGAACACCCACAGGGTCGCCATCCCGGCCAACAGCGTCACGATCAGGTTTCGGCTCCGCCACGCGGCCACTCCGGCCACCACGAGCGCCAACGCTTCGGCCGCCTCCAGATGCGGGCCGCCGTCGCCGCCCGCCGCGAGGTTGATCGCAAGCGCCGCCAGGACCGCCGGCCCAACCGTGCGCAGGGCCCGCTCGACCGACGGCGGAACCGCCCGGTTCGCCATGGCAACGATCACCACGGCTCGCATCGAATACGTGATCAGGCCCACCATCGACACGATCAGCAACGACGACCAGACGCTCATACCGTCACCTCGGACCGCTCGTCGGACTCCGCGAACGACCCGGCCACGACGCCGGCAACGGCGCCCGCCAGGATGCCGAGCCGATCGGGCAGCCCGGCGGTCGCCAGCGCGACCGACCCGCCGACGACGGCCGCCACTGCTTGGGGCCGGCGGTTCATGCCGATCAGCACGAGACCGAGAAACATGATCGGCGGAGCGAATCCCAGCTGCCACGACGCCGGCACGATCGGCCCGACGACCATGCCGAGTGCCGTCACCCACTGCCAGTTGACGAAGAAGAACAATCCGACCGTGAGGTAATACCGGCGGAACTCGGCCGGGGGTCGGTCGACCTGCAGCACGGCAAGCGCGAACACCTGGTCGATCAGCAGGTACGGCCCGAACCAGCGCAGCCAGCGCGGTTGGTGCTGGAACGCCGGCGCCAGGGCAGCGCTGTACATCACGTGGCGGGTGTTGATGACGAGCCCGGCCACCACGACGGCCCATAGCGAGGCGGTGCCGGCGAGCGTGATCACCGCGAGCTGGGCGGCGCCCGCGAACACCAGGATCGACGACGACCAGCCGATCGCCTGCGGCATCCGCCCCTCGGTCACGGCCAGGCCGAGCACGAAGCCGAACGGGATCGCCGGCAGGAACAGCGGGAAGGCGTCGGCGATCGCACGTCGGTCGATCACGCTCGTCCCGACCGGTGATGACATCGGGCCGAGGGTAGCGACCGACCCTGGTCGCTACGATCCCGCAGTGGACCTGAACGGGGTGTGGCGGGCAACACCCGCCGACGACGACCTGCGGCGCGACGGGATCGGCATCGACACCGACGACTCGTCGTGGCCACAGATCACCGTGCCCGGCCACTGGCGGTCGCACCCAGACTTCGCCGGCAGCGACGGCCCGCTGCTGTACCGGCGGCGTTTTGAGACGCCCGCGCCCGCCACCGAAGGACGACGCTGGCTCACCCTGGACGGCATCTTCTATCAGGCCGACACGTGGTTCGACGGTGCGTATCTCGGCGATGCAGAGGGCTACTTCACGCCGCACTCGTTCGATGTGACCGCACTGAGTCGGATCGGCGACGAGCACGTCGTCGCGATCGAGGTGGTGTGTTCGCCGCAGCACAGCCATCGCAACAAGCGCAACATCACCGGCATCTTCCAGCACTGGGACGGCCTCGATCGCGACTGGAATCCGGGGGGCATCTGGCGCACCGTGCACCTCTACGACACCGGCCCCGCACACATCGACCGGCTCCGGGTGCTGTGCCGGGACGCCGACGACGCGAGCGCCCACCTGCTCCTGCGGGCGATGGTCGACTGCGACCGGAGCCGCGCCGTCGTGATCCGCACGATCGTCGACGGCGAGGTCGCGACCGAGACGGCTCGACGACTCGCCCACGGCGTCAACGAGGTGACGTGGGGCATCGACATCGCCGATCCGGAGCTGTGGTGGCCGCGTACGCTCGGTGAGCAGCCGCTCACCAAGGTCCAGGTCGAGGTCGAGATCGACGGGGTCGTGAGTGACTCCCGCATCAGGCGGACCGGTCTTCGGGTCGTGGCCTGGAACGACTGGTCCTGCTCGGTCAATGGCGAACGGCTCTTCCTGAAGGGCGCCAACCTGCTGCCGACCCGGGCGGGCCTGGCCGACGCAACCGCCGCCGAGATGCGACGCGACGTCCAGTACGCGGCCGAGGCGGGGCTCGACGTCCTGCGCGTCCACGGCCACATCGCGCCGCGTCCGGTCTACGACGCGGCCGACGAACTCGGCGTCCTGCTCCTCCAGGACTTTCCGCTGCAGTGGGGGTACGCACGGTCGGTGCGGGCCGAGGCGATTGATCAGGCTGCAGCCGCGGTCGACCAGCTCGGCCACCATCCGTCGATCATCCAGTGGAACGCGCACAACGACCCGGCCGCCGTCGCGATCGGGATCGAGGGTGACACCACCAGGTCGCGACTGCGATACTTCGCGGCCCATCAGCTGCCCTCGTGGAACAAGACGGTGCTCGACCGATGGGTCAAGCGGTCGTTCGAACGGGCCGACCCGACCCGCCTGTGCGTGCCTCACTCCGGGGTGCTGCCACACCTCCCCCTCCTCGACGGCACCGACAGTCACTTTTACTTCGGCTGGTACCACGGCGACGTCCGCGACGTCGAGAAGCTCGCTGCGGCCGTCCCTCGTGTCGTGCGGTTCATGTCGGAGTTCGGTGCGCAGGCCGTGCCCTGGACGTCGGACTTCATCGACGAGGCGGCGTGGCCGGATTTGGACTGGGAGGTGCTCGAGACCCGGCACGGGCTGCAGCGATGGGTGTTCGACGAGCGCGTCCCGCCCGACGAGTTCGCCACCTTCGACGAATGGCGGCGGGCCACGCAGCAGTACCAGGCCGAGCTGCTGCGCCATCACATCGAGTCGCTGCGTCGACTGAAATACCGTCCGGCGGGTGGCTTCTGCATGTTCGCGCTCAACGACCCGGCACCGGTCGTGTCCTGGAGCGTGCTCGATCACGCACGGGTGCCCAAGCTCGGGTGGGACGCCGTGGTTCGGGCCTGCGCCCCCGTGATCGTGGTGGCCGACCGGCCGCCGGAGGTCGTGGCGCCGGGTGAGGGCATCTCACTCGACGTCCACGTCGTCAACGACCGGCGCACGCCGATCGCCGCAGCGGTCGTCGACATCACTGCATCGTGGCCGGGGGGCACGCGCCGGTGGCGCTTCGGCGGCGAGGTGGAGATCGACTCGGTGACGCGGGTCGGTTCGGTCACGATGGACGTGCCGGACACGCTCGGCGCGCTGTCCTTCGATCTGGTGCTCTCCGCCCCCGACCTGATCCAGACGAACCACTACTCGACCGCGGTCACGGTCCTCCCCGACTGAGACGAATTTTGCCAGGCACAATTCGTCACGGGTGTGAACTCCTAGCATCGCGCTGTGGGGTCGGTGCGGGTGTCCGGTCTCGGTTGGAGGCTGCCGAGCGGTGAGGAGCTGTTCCGCGATGTGTCGTTCTCGGTCGGCAACGGAGACCGCGTCGCGCTCGTCGGCGCGAATGGCGTCGGCAAGTCGTCGCTGCTCCGGATCCTGATCGGGGAGCAGCCGCCGAGCTCCGGCACGATCTCGATCGACGGACGACTCGGGGTGATGCGCCAACTCGTCGGGATGGGCGACCAGCCCGACGGCGCCGCGACGACGGTGCGTGATCTCCTCGTCTCCCTCTCCCCCGACCGGATCATCGACGCCGATGGACGCCTCGGACGAGCGAGCGCGCGGATGGTCGCCGACCCGATGCAGTACGCCGTCGCGCTCGGTGGCTGGGGCGATGTCGGCGGCTACGACGTGGAAACGCTGTGGGACGAGGCGTGCGGGCGCGCGCTGGGCACCGACCTGCGCGATGTCGCCGAACGTCCGCTGCGAACGCTCAGCGGCGGCGAGCAGAAGCGGCTGGCCCTGGAGTTCCTGCTCCGCGGCGAGGCCGACGTGCTCGTACTCGACGAGCCCGACAACTTCCTCGACGTGCCGGCCAAGCGCTGGCTCGAAGGCCAGCTGAACCAGACGCGTCAGACCGTGCTGTTCGTGAGCCACGATCGCGAACTCCTGGCAGCGAGCGCATCCAAGATCGTGACGATCGAGGCGTCCGGCGCCTGGACCCACGGCGCGAGCTTTGCCACCTACGCCGACGCGAAGGCCGCCCACGCGGAGAAGCGGGCCCACGACACGGCGCTGTTCGACGACGAGAAGCAGCGGCTCGAGGATTACGTGGTCCTGATGCGGCAGCGAGCCTCGATCAGCGAAGCGTTCGCCCCCAAGCTCAAGGCGGCCGAGTCCAAGTTGCGCCAGTTCCTCGACCGAAACGTTCGACCGGCCGAGCTGCGCGAACAGCAGATTGACGTCCGGCTCCGTGGTGCCCGCACCGGGAAGCGGGCGGTGATCTGTGAAGGGCTCGGTGTGGCCGGACTCACCGACCCGTTCGATCTCGAACTCTGGTACGGCGAGCGGGTCGCCGTGCTGGGTGGCAACGGCGTCGGCAAGAGCCACTTCCTCCGACTCATCGGCGGCGACGACACGGTCGAGCACGAAGGCGTGTGGCGCCTCGGGGCCAACGTCGTCGCCGGGCTGTTCCACCAGACCCACGAACACCCGGAGTGGAGCGGGCGCTCACCGGTCGAGATCCTCCACGATCACGACGTCGTGCTGGGCCCGGCGATTGGCATGCTCCGGCGGTACGAGATCCAGGGTTCGGCGCATCAGCCGTTCGAGACTCTGAGTGGCGGACAGCAGGCCCGCTTCCAGATCCTGCTGCTCGAGATCGGCGGGGCCACGCTGCTGCTGCTGGACGAACCCACCGACAACCTCGATCTCGTCTCGGCGGAGGCTCTCGAGGTCGGGCTTGCACAGTTCGACGGCACCGTGATCGCGGTGACACATGACCGCTGGTTCCTGCGTGGATTTGATCGTTTCGTCGTGTTCGGCGACGACTGCACCGTGACCGACCATGCCGAGTGCCCTCCCGCCTGGCGCTGAGACTCCGTCGTAGGCTGGTCAGATGCCCAAGGTCGCCGAGGCGTCGACCGACGATGACGAATCGCTCCTTCGTCGGACTCCACTCGTCGCCGCCGCGATCTTGTCGGTGGCGATCGTCGTCGTGGCGCTGACGGTCGTGGTCGCAGCGGCGTTCGTCATCGGTGCCGTCGGTCTCACACTCACCGCGAGACCGACCACCCGATCCGGAGCCGCCCGGGCCGCATCGCTCGTGTCGATCGCGTTCGGGCTAGCGGTCGGACCCGCGGTCTACGTCGTCCTCGCGCTCGCCGCCTGATCGGATGGGTCGGAGGTCAGCATTCAGCCGGCTACGGTGCCGGTCGCGCACAGAGCTGTGGCAGCGAGCGTGAAGGTGCCAGTCGGCGCGCCGACCCGCTCGAAGATCTCATCTCGAAGGACCTCGCGGCGATCGTCGTCGAGCGCCACGCAGAACGCGCCGGTCGGCCCGATCCCAGCGAGGAAACCTGCCCACAGCTCGTCGTAGTCGGAGTAGGTCGAGTCGACGACGAGGCGCTCCTCCTCGACATCCACGACGCCGCCCTGCCGGAACAACTCCGCGATCTCGCCGGGCGCGCCGAAGCGGAGCGTGCGTGTCACGTCCAGCGCGTCCGGGTCGACAACGAGTGCTGCGTCCCAAAACGCGCGGAGCATCTCCATCTCGACCTCGAAGTTCCAGACGCACGCGGCGATCCTTCCGCCCGGTCGCACGACGCGGCGCATCTCGGTCACCGCAACAGGCGGGTCGGACACGAAGTGCAGCACGAGCTGCGCGAGGGCGCAGTCGAAGTCGCCGTCCCCGAACGGAATTGCCTCGGCCCGCCCCTCACGCACGTCGACACCGGGATGCCGTCGCGAGCAATCGGCAACGAACGGCGGTGACGGATCGATCGCCGAAACAGAATCGGGCCCGAGCCGGTCGGCGAGCACTCCCGTCAGTGCTCCCGGCCCGCATCCGACGTCGAGCGCAGACATCCCGGCATGCACGCCGGTCGCGTCGGCGAAGGCGTGCGCGAGTGGTCGCGAGTAGCGCCCCATGTACGCGTCGTAGGCATCGCCAGTTGTCTGGAAGTTGCGGGCACCGTCCACAGGCTCCATCTGAATCCCCGATCTCTCCTGCTCGCCGACTCGGGCGAGGCGCCGAACCCTACGTCACCGGCGTAACGGTTGGTGTCGGATGCGAACGGTTCAGATACCAACCGTTCACCCGGGCACCGACCCGGTGGCACTCAACGCCGCCGCGGAGAGTGTGAACGTTCCACTCGGCGCGCCGATCCGGTCGAAGATTTCGCGCCGCAGGACTTCACGG
>JBDSBE010000164.1:0-11328 GCA_039921745.1 Ilumatobacteraceae bacterium
TACTTCGAGATGCCGGAACGGACGGCGGAGACGATCGACGCCCACGGCTGGCTCCACACCGGCGACCTGTGTGCGATGGACGAGCGCGGGTATTGCACCGTCGAGGGTCGCCTCAAGGACATGATCATCCGTGGCGGTGAGAACATCTACCCCCGGGAGCTCGAAGATTTGCTGTTCAGCCACGAGGCCGTCGGCGAGGTCGCCGTGGTGGGTCTACCGGACGAGAAGTGGGGCGAGACCGTCGCCGCCTTCATCAGACCGGCGCCGGGTCACGAGGTCGACAAAGCGGAGTTGTTCACCTACCTGCGCGGGCACCTGTCGCCTCAGAAGACGCCGAAGCATTGGTTCGCGGTCGACGAGTTCCCGCTCACCGGCTCGGGCAAGATTCAGAAGTACCGGCTGCGCGAGCAATGGGAGGCGGGCGAATGGCCCGCACTGTGACCGGGTTTCGGCGATCGACTGGGGGTCGCTACGGTGCGACCGCGTTCCGGAGCGCCCGGGACCGCTGACGAAACGGAGGCCCCCATGGCCGGCCACAGCGATCAACCCGACCATTCCCAGAAGGAGACGCCGTTCGAGCGGATGGCCGACTTCATGGCGCTCCCTCGCCTGGCGGGACTGACACTCTCGAACGACGGCGACCGTCTGGTCACGTCGATCGCAACCCTCAGCTCCGACCGCAAGACGTGGCAGACCGCGCTGTGGGAAATCGACCCGAGCGGCTCACGCGATGCCCGCCGCCTGACGCGGAGCGCCCCCGGAGAATCGGCACCGGTGTTCGCACCGGACGGCTCACTGCTGTTCACCTCGAAACGCCCTGACCCGACTGCCCGCCCCGAGCACGGGGTCGACCCGACCGCGTCGCTCTGGAGCCTGCCCGCCGGAGGTGGCGAGGCGCGACTGGTGCTGGCGCCCCCCGCCGGTGTCGGACGGATCGCCATCGCGCGGGGCACAGGCGACGTTGTGCTGCTCGCTGCGTCGACCCCCGGTTCGGCCGACCTCGAAGTGGATAAGCAGCGCCGCGGCGCACGCAAGGACGCCGGTGTGACGGCGATCCTCCACGAGGCGTACCCGGTTCGGTTCTGGGATCACGATCTGGGCCCGGCTCTGCCGCACGTGTTCTGGATGGGTCCGGTCCCGTCGGAGGGCGATCAGGTCGCCCTGCGCGACCTGATGCCTGACGTCTCGTCGCCGTACGGCGCCGGAGAAGAGGTCGCGCTGTCGCCGGATGGTCGACTCGTCGCGATCTGTGAACGGGTTCCGGACGGCCCGGCCGCGTGGCGGTGCCGCCTGAGTGTCATCGAAACGGACACCGGTGAGCGCCTGGTGCTCGTCGACGAGGCCGACGCCGACATCGACTCGCCGAGCTTCTCGTCGGACTCGACCCGGATCGTGTGCGTCCGCCATCAGGCATCCACCCACGCCGAGCCGCCGGACCAGACGCTGCTCGTCGTCGACGTGGCGAGCGGGGCGGCGACCGATCTCACCCCTGGCTTCGACCGGTGGCCGAACGCGCCGCTGTTCTCCGCCGACGACACGGCTGTGTACTTCACCGCCGACGAAGCAGGTCGGCATCCGATCTTCCGGGTCACCGACGGGGGCGACGTCGTGCGGCTGACGGCCGACGGCTCGTACACCGACGTTCAGGTCGCCGCCGACGGCTCCGCGATCTTCGCACTCCGGACCTCGATCGATTCGCCGGCGGCTCCGGTCCGGCTCGACCCCTCGGCGCCCGATCAGCAACCCGAACCACTCCGGAATCCCGGCACGATCGCCACGCTGCCCGGAACCCTGCGCGAACTCGCAGCCACCGCTTCCGACGGGACGGCGATCCAGTCATGGCTCGTGGTACCGCACGGCGCCTCCGCCGACTCGCCGGTCCCACTGGTGCTGTGGATCCACGGTGGCCCCCTGATGAGCTGGAACTCGTGGTCGTGGCGATGGACGCCATGGAATCTGGTCGCGCAGGGGTACGCGGTGCTGATGCCGAACCCGGGCTTGTCGCAGGGCTTCGGGCAGGATTTCGTGCGGCGCGGGTGGGGTGCGTGGGGCGCCGAACCGTTCACCGACCTGATGGCCGCAACCGATGCCGCGATCGAACTGCCGGAGATCGACGGCGACCGAACTGCGGCGATGGGTGGTTCGTTCGGCGGCTACATGGCGAACTGGGTGGCGACGCAGACCCGCCGTTTCGATGCGATCATCACCCATGCCAGCCTGTGGCACCTCGATGGGTTCGTCGGCGCGACGGATGCATCGTCGTATTGGGAGCGCGAATTCGGCGACCCGCTGATCGCCCCGGACCGATACGACGCCAACTCCCCGCACCGGTACGCCGACGCGATCGCCACGCCGATGCTCGTCATCCACGGCGACAAGGACTACCGGGTGCCGATCGGCGAAGGCCTTCGCCTCTGGTATGACCTGCAGAAGCGCGAGGTTCCGTCGAAGTTCCTCTACTTCCCCGACGAGAACCACTGGGTCATGACCCCGGGGAATGCGACCGTCTGGTACGAGACCGTGATCGCGTTCCTCGCCGAACACGTGCTGGGCGAGACGTGGGAGCGGCCCGAACTGCTCTAGATCGCCGTTCGACGTCAGGTGCGAAGTTCGTCGCCGACGCTGATCACGCCGGGGCTCGACACGACCGCTCCCATGCCGAGTTGGTTGTCGCGCTCACGGATGATGGTCTTGAGGACTTCGAGATCGCGGTCGATGCCCGGCTGAGCACGGCTCACCATGATGCACCGTTCGATCGGCTCGCGAACCGTAATCGTCGCGGAACCGATCATCGCTCGACCGCTGCGGGTTTCCGCCTCGTCGCCGTCGAGGATCACGTTGAGGCGGAACCGGCGTGGATCCCAGTCGCGCATCGTGCCGCGTGAGGTGAACGAGATCGTCGACCGGCCGTCGTGGAACGAACGGCCGGCGCTCTGCCACTGGAACCAGTCGGTCTCGTCGTCGATGTTCATCGGGTTCTCGAAGGTGGCCGGGCCATCGGCCGCCGAACGCAGCTCGACCGGCCGACCGAGATGAGCGGACAGTGATTCGTCGGACGACACGTCCTCGCCGTCGTCGGTCGTGATGACCGGGGCTCCGTCGACCACCTGCGACGACAGGAACAGCAGCGCGGGTTCGCGTCGCGCGGTCAGGACCAGACCGGTCGCCGGGTCGAAGATGCCCCATGCCCGATCGAACTCGATCCCACGTTCGTCGACGGGGGCGTGGGTGAGCCGCTCGCCGCAGGTGGACTTCACGGGGTACCGCCAGATCTCCTCAATACGCATCACCGAGGAACATTACGTCACCCGATTGGGATCGTGGCCGTGCCATCTGACGCCCGGTCGACGAGGTGGCACGTTGTGCCTGACAGAGCGTGTCGAAGCCGCCGACACCCGCCACCGGACACGTTGTGTCAGACACAACGTGCCGGCGGTCAGCTTGCGTTCGACGGGCCGGCCTGGCATACTCCACGGCGATGCGTCACAGCTTCCGTGCCCTCGTCGTACTCATTCACTAGCGCACCGGCTTCACCCGCCGCGTGCGCCACGACCTCCCGAATCCGGGAGGTCGTTTCGTTTTTCCGGACCGTTCGCCACACTGATTCCCCTCGCCACCCAGGAGACACCATGACAACCACGACGACGATGACAGGAGCGCAAGCCCTGATCAAGGCGCTCGAAATGGAACAGGTCGACGTGATGTTCGGCCTGCCGGGCGGTTGCATCCTCCCGGCCTACGACCCGCTGCTCGAATCGTCCATCCGCCACGTGCTCGTCCGCCACGAGCAGGGTGCCGGGCACATGGCGGAGGGCTACGCCCACGTCACGGGCCGTCCGGGAGTCGCGATGGTGACGTCCGGCCCCGCCGCCACCAACATGGTCACCCCGCTGATGGACGCGTACATGGATTCGATTCCCATGGTGGTCATCACGGGTCAGGTCGGAACCGCCGCGATCGGCAGTGACGCGTTCCAGGAATGCGACACCGTCGGCATCACCCGCTCGTGCACGAAGCACAACGAACTCGTGATGCGGGCCGAGGACATCCCGATGGCGATCCGGCAGGCCTTCCACATCGCCACCACGGGCCGGCCGGGCCCGACGCTCGTCGATCTGCCGAAGGACATCCTCGTCAACGAGATGGAATGGCACTGGCCATCCGACGAGGACGTCGTGGCGTCCCTGCCCGGATATCGCCCCAACACCAAGGGCCACCCTCGGATGATCAAGGAGGCCGCCAAGCTGATCATGGCGGCCGAACGCCCCCTGCTGTACGTGGGCGGCGGGATGCTCAAGGCGCGTGGGGCCGACGTCCTGCGTGAGCTGGTCGAGCTGACCGGCATCCATGTGGTGACCACGCTGATGGCCCGCGGGGTCTTCCCGGACAGCCACCCACTGAACCTCGGGATGCCGGGGATGCACGGCAATGCCTGGACGACCACGGCGATGCAGAAGAGCGATTTGCTGATCACGCTCGGCGCTCGGTTCGACGACCGCATCACCGGCAAGACCGACGCGTTCGCTCCGGACGCCAAGATCATCCACGTCGACATCGATCCGGCGGAGCAGGGCAAGGTCCGCCGGCCCGATGTGCCGATCGTCGGCGACTGCCGGCAGGTGACGACCGAACTCGTCAAGGAGATCAAGGCGCTCCAGGAGCAGGGTGGCGTGTTGCCGGACACGAGCGCGTGGCGGAGTCGGATCTCCGGTTGGAAGGAGACCTTTCCGACGACGTACGTCCAATCGGAGCCGGGCGCTGCCCTCAAGCCGCAGTACTGCCTCGAGCAGCTCCGGGATGCAGCGCCGGAGGGCACGATCCTCACGTCGGGTGTCGGCCAGCACCAGATGTGGTCGTCGCTGTTCTGGAAGTTCGAGGAGCCGTACACGTGGGTCAACTCCGGTGGGCTCGGCACGATGGGATTCTCGGTGCCCGCCGCGATCGGCGCCAAGGTCGGTCGACCCGATCGGACGGTGTGGGCCATCGATGGTGACGGGTGCTTCCAGATGACCGCCCAGGAACTCGTGACCGCCACGCTGGAGAACATCCCGATCAAGGTCGCGATCCTCAACAACAGCTGGCTCGGCATGGTCCGTCAATGGCAGACGATGTTCTACGACGAGCGCTACAGCGAGACCGATCTGCAGTCGTCCAGGGTGCCCGACTTCGTGATGTGGGCCGAGGCGATGGGGTGCGTCGGCATCCTCGTGGAATCGCCCGAGGAGGTGGCCCCAGCAATCGCGAAGGCCAACTCGATCAACGACCGGTGTGTCGTGATCGACTTCCGGACCGACGCCGACGAGAACGTCTTCCCGATGGTCCCGGCCGGTCAGTCGAACGACGACCTGCTCGTCCATCCCACGCAGCACCACAACCGGGAGCTGCTCCGATGACGACGAATTGTGCCAGGCACAATTCGTCACGCGCGTGCCCGGAGGCCAGGTCATGACGGAGATCAATCACCACATCCTGTCCGTGCTCGTCCAGAACAAACC
The DNA here is from genome assembly GCA_039921745.1 of Ilumatobacteraceae bacterium. Lineage (GTDB taxonomy): Bacteria > Actinomycetota > Acidimicrobiia > Acidimicrobiales > Ilumatobacteraceae > Ilumatobacter. Next base: position 5,496 of record JBDSBE010000164.1, read on the forward strand.
GGGCGTGCTCGCACGTGTCGCCAGTCTCTTTGCGAGGCGCGGGTACAACATCTTCTCGCTGGCGGTCGCTCCGGCCGAGGAACCCGGCATGAGCCGGATCACGATCGTCGTCGATCTCGAGTCGGCGTCGCTGGAGCAGATCGTCAAGCAGCTCTTCAAGCTGATCGACGTCGTCAAGATCAGCGAACTCGATCCACGTCGGTCGGTGGAGCGCGAACTGCTGATCGTCTCCGTCAGAGCACAACCCGACGAACGCGGCCAGATCATCGAGCTGTCGAACATCTTCGAGGGCAAGGTGCTCGCGGTCGGGGCCGATGCGCTCACACTCAGTTTGGAGGGACACCCCGAGAAGCTGGATGATTTCGAGGCGCTCCTCGGGAGCTATCACATCACCGAGCTCGCCCGCACCGGGCGGGTCGCGCTCCCCAAGCTCGACCGAGGGACGCGTCTGCGCCTCGCCAACTGACGATCACCCCGTCACCCATCACCCCGTCACATCACCACCCCGTCACATCATCACTCCCGTCACATCATCACCCAGAAAGGTTGGGCAGCCATGGCCGCCAACGTCTACTACGAAGCCGATGCCGATCCGTCCATCATCCGTGACCGCAAGGTCGCGATCATCGGTTACGGCTCCCAGGGTCACGCCCACGCCCTGAACCTCAAGGAGTCTGGTGTCGACGTGTGTGTCGGCCTGCGCGACGGCTCGTCGTCGAAAGCGAAGGCCGAGAACGCGGGGTTGACCGTGAAGTCGATCGACGAGGCAGCAGAGTGGGCCGATGTGGTCATGATCCTCGCACCCGACACCGAGCAGAAGACGATTTTCGACGAGCACATCGCCCCGCATCTGAACCAGGGTGATGCGATCGCGTTCGCGCACGGCTTCAACGTTCGGTTCGGCCGGATCACGGCCCCGGAGGGTGTCGACTCGATCATGATCGCCCCGAAGGGCCCCGGCCACCTCGTCCGACGGACCTACACCGAGGGCGGCGGCGTTCCGGCGCTGATCGCCGTCGACCAGGACGCCACCGGCAACGCCAAGGCGTTGGCGATGTCGTACGCCGACGCGATCGGCGGTGCCCGCGCCGGCGTCATCGAGACCACCTTCCCGGAGGAGACCGAGACCGATTTGTTCGGCGAGCAGGTCGTGCTGTGCGGCGGCCTCACCAAGCTGGTGCAGTACGGCTTCGAGACGTTGACGGAGGCGGGCTATGCGCCGGAGATGGCCTATTTCGAGTGCCTCCACGAGGTGAAGCTGATCGTCGACCTGATGTACGAGGAGGGGATCGCCGGCATGCGGTACTCGATCTCGGACACCGCCGAGTACGGCGACCTGACGCGTGGCCCCCGCATCGTGACGGAGGACACCAAGGCCGAGATGAAGAAGATCCTCGGTGAGATCCAGTCCGGCCAGTTCGCTGACGAGTGGGTCGCCGAGAGCGAGTCGGGCCGGGCGAACTACCACCGCATGCAGGAAGAGGGCAAGGCGCACCCGATCGAGACGGTCGGCGCGCAGTTGCGGTCGATGATGCCCTGGATCAGCGCGGGCAAGCAGTCCGTGTCCGAAGCGTCCGGCGGCGATTCCTGACCCAATCGCTCTCCTGACCCCGCCGATCTCGTGAGGATCTTGCGCACCCTGTGCGCAAGATCCTCACGAAATCGGGGTTGGGTGGTGGGCTCTTGACGACTGATGATGACGACTGACGGTGATGATGGGGACATGGGCGGCGACTCGTTCGACGATCTCGTTCAACGGTCGGTCGTCGAGTTCGGGCTCGATGCCGAGCGGGCGGCAGAACTCGAGACACTGGTGGCGGCCGCCGACGACGTGCCGGACGATGTCGCGCCGCTCGTGCGGACGCTCGCCGAACCGGAGCTCGCTCTCGCCGCGTGGACACGCTGGAGCGATCTGGAGCTCCTCGGCGGCCCGCTCGATGACCTGATCGAGCGCCTGTCACGTGACGACGACGGGGCCGGTGGCGTGACATGGCTGCGCGCCCGCCACGAGGCCTGGTTCGCTCGCACGGAGCACGCCGTCGCACTCCTCGAGAGCGCCCGAGCCGGTGGGCATCCCCTCGTCCTGATCGAGCTGGCGGCGATCGAAGCAGACCGCAGCGATCCAATGGCCGCGCGTCGCCTGCTCCAGGAGGCCGGTGTGTCGGTCGACGTCGACCTCGACGATGTGTACGACCCGCTTGCGGCCGACGTCGACTTCGGTGGGGAGGTGGCCGAGGAGATCGCACCGTTCGCCGCCGTGCGCCCCCGCCCGATGGCGGGCAGGAACGAGCCGTGCCCGTGCGGATCGGGTCGCAAGTACAAGCAGTGCCACCTGGGTAGGGAACGTCATCCGCTGGAAGATCGCGCCGGGTGGCTGTTCGTGAAGATGCTGCGGTTCATGCAGGTGAACGCCCCGAATCTGCCGGAAGCGATCGCAGAGGACATCGTCGAGGCAGTGGTCGACCCGAACCTGCGCTCGATGGTGGAGGAGTCCTACCTCACGGTGGATCTCGCCCTGTTCGAGGGCGGCGTGGCCGACTGGTTCCTCGATGCCAAGCGCTCGCTGTTGCCGCCGGACGAGGTCGAGATGCTGGAGCAGTGGATCGCGTCATCTCGCCGCGTCTTGGAAGTGATTCGCTCCGGGGGTCGGACCATGGACGTGATCGACGTCGCCACGCGCGAGCGGATGACCGTCATCGACACGGTGCCCGAGCAGCCGCTCGATGTCGGGTGGACGATCATCGGACGTCTCGTGCCGGTCGGAGACGGGTTCCGTGCATACGGCGGCTTCCTGCCCGTCTACGAGGAGATGTTCGAGACGATGCAGGAGGCATTCGCGACCCGTCGTCTCGGGACCGTGGTGCTCGCGATCGGGCAGATCTTCGAGACGGCCGCGACCAATGACGAACTCCAAGGCCTGTTCGACGAGGGGCTCGACGTCACCGATCTCACTGCGCTGATGGAGACCCTCGCCGACGAAGCCAGCGGTGGCGATGGCGGCGACGGTCGCGACGGTGACGGAGCCGCCGACTAGCTGATCGCGACCCGGCAGGCGAGGCGCATCATGTCGTCGACGCCCCGCTCGAGATCCTCGTCGCTGATCCGCGTGGTGTCGCCGCTCGCTTCGAGGATGTCGGAGACCGTCATCATGGCGAGCGCCTCCATCCCCTTCACGGCTGCCACGGTGTACATCATCGCCGCCTCCATCTCGACACCGATGTGACCGGTGCGCTTCCAGCGTGCGAACGTGCCCGGGTCGGGGTCGTAGAACACGCCACTCGTCACGACCGGGCCGACGTGGACGGTTGCGCCCTGCTCACGGCTCAGGCGCGCCGCGGTCTCCGCAAGCTCGAACGTCGCAGCGGGCGCCAGTGAGTCGATCTGGGCGTAACGCAGTGGCGTCACGTCTTCCGGCGTCGCAGCGATCGCGATCACGGTGTCGCCCATCTGCATGCCGGTCTTCAGCCCGCCGCACGTCCCGACGCGGACGAGCCGCTCGACGCCGAGCATCGACAGCTCCTCGAACACGATGCCCGCGGACGGACAGCCCATCCCGGTCGTCTGCACGCTGATCGGGGCACCCTCGAACGTGCCGGTGAATCCGAGCATGCCGCGCTCCTCGTTGACGGTGCGATACCCCGGATCGAAGAACGTTTCGGCGATGTACGCGGCTCGCCGCGGGTCGCCGGGACAGAGGACGTGTGGTGCGTAGTCGTCGGCCTCGGCTCGTAAGTGGATCGGCATCGCACCAGCGTAGAGTCGCATCGGACGAGCGGTGAAAGGGGAGCGCAATGGCGATGCAGATCGGGGCGGCATCGGCGGGGACCGGCGATGACGCGGTGCGGGTCACCACAGTGCTGGGGGAGCGTGAGGGGCCGGTCGGAACGGCCTGGGCGTCGGCGGTTGCGTCGCCGTCGCACGGCCATGCGTCGATGGTCGTCGTGGCCAAGCCGAACCTGCCCGTCGTCCCGGCGACCCTGCTCGTGCCAGCGCAGTCGCTCGGTGATCAGCGCCACCTCGCGCTGACCTACGGCGCTGCGCAGGCGGGGGTCGCGTCGGCGGTGCTCGATCTGCAGATGGACGATCCCGAGGCGGTGCACTGCCTGATCGTGTCGGTGTGGATCGATCAGGTCGCCGATTCCGAACAGACCGTGTTCCAGAACACGCACGACGCAACCGTCGCCTCGCTCAAGCAGGGCGCGGCCGGTGGGCCGTGGCACCCGAACCTGGTTGCCGTCGAGACGCCGTCGAACGAGTACTTCGGGCCGCAGCCCGCGACTGGGCGAGCCGACGACGACTGGTGAGCCGATCGGTCACGGCCGTCGAGTGCGGTCGGAGCCAACCCACCCGGGCGTCGATGCGATCGACTCCTAGGATGGTTGACCGTGCTGCACCTGTATGACACCGCCACCAGAGAGGTCAGGGAACTCGCGTTGCGCGAGCCCGGCAAGGTGAGCATCTACCTGTGCGGTCCGACGGTCTACGGCCCGCCCCACCTGGGCCACGGTCGGGCGACGCTGGAGTACGACGTGCTGCGTCGGTACCTCGAGTGGTCGGGCCTCGAGGTCCGCCTCGTCTCGAACGTGACCGACATCGAAGACAAGATCATCGAGCGGGCCAAGCGTGAGGATCGCCCGTGGCAGGACATCACCACCAAGTGCGAGCGGGTGTGGTTCGACGCGATGACAGGCATCAACGTCGCCCGACCGACCGATGTACCGCATGCCAACGAGTACGTCGACGAGATGGTGGCGATGATCGCCGAACTCGAAGCGAGCGGCCACGCCTATCGCACCGACGATGGCATCTACCTGTCGGTCGAGTCGGTCGACGGGTACGGCCTGCTCGCCCAGCAGTCGCTCGACGACATGCGGTCCGGCGGCGGTGACCGTGATGTCGTCGGTGCAATTCTGAAGAGGCATCCGGCCGACTTCGTGCTGTGGAAGTTCTCGAAGCCGGACGAGCCTGCGTGGCCGTCGCCGTGGGGCGATGGACGGCCGGGCTGGCACAGCGAATGTGTCGTGATGAGCCTCGACCTGCTCGGCGAGGGTTTCGACCTGCACTGCGGTGGTCAGGATCTCCGGTTCCCGCATCACGAGAACGAGCGGGCGCAGGCCGTGGCGCTCGGCAAACAATTCGCGAACCACTGGATGCACAACGGGTTCGTTCTGGATGCCGAGGGCGACAAGATGTCGAAGAGCGTCGGCAATGTGGCCAACCTGCTCGATCTGATCGACCTGTACGACCCGCGGGCCTACCGGATGGTGCTCCTCCAGGCGCACTACCGCAGCCCGATCACAATCAGCCAGGACAACATCGACTCGGCCGTGAAGTCGCTCGCTGGGCTGGACTCGTTTGCCGCCCGGTCGGCCGAGGTCGGCGACGCGGACCCCGATCCGGCGACGCTCGACCAGTTTCGGGTGGCGATGGACGCCGACCTCGACACACCGGGCGCCACGGCGTTGCTGTTCGACACGGTCCGCACAGCCAATGCGTCGATCGACGCGGGCGACGACGCGGCCGCTGGTCTCGTGGCCGCGGTGCGCGAGATGTGCACCGCACTCGGACTCGAGCTCAGGGTTACTGCCGACGTTCCCGACGACGTGGCGGCGATGGCAGCGGCGCTCGACCGCGCACGGGCGGAGAAGGACTATGCGGCCGCCGATGCCGTGCGCGCCGCGTTGCAGGCCGATGGCTGGACGGTCGAAACCACGTCCGCCGGCACCACCGTCCGCCGCTGACCCGCACCGCCTTGGGAGGCGCAATGTTACCGGCGGGTAGATATTTCTGTTACCGACGAGTAACTTGTGGGCATGGCTGAATTCTCGATGGC
>JBDSBE010000165.1:0-22331 GCA_039921745.1 Ilumatobacteraceae bacterium
CGGCTGTGGCGGGCCGACTCTCACGCGTTCGGGGGGCCGAAGCGGGGACGAGCCGGCGACTGGCAGCGGACACGCCTGCACGGGCGCGTTCAAACAATTGACATTCTTGACTCAACCCGTACTCAAGGACACCGATAGCCGTATGCACCTGGACGGTCCAGGGCGCGAATCACCAAGGAGGATCCGTGCGCGGATACCTGAACATGACGGCGGGAAAGGTGCTGACGGCGGTTGCGTTCGTCACGACACTTGGCGCGCCGAGAAAGTGGGCATGATGCAAACCAAGCCAATCCGCAAGCAGATGACTGCAAACGGGTACCGCGCCAGCGCAGCGATCGTCACGATCGTTGCGTTCGTCGGGTCGATGGGAGCTCCCATCAAGTGGAACTGACGCGTGTGAGGGGCGGTGGGCGGTGACGCCCCCCGCCCATCGCCGCTCGTCATGAACTGACCACGAACCGATTTCGGACAGCCCTGAACCTCGATGCCCGACCACACCAACAGCACCCGCTCGACCAGCCTGACAGCGTTCGTCGCCGCGACGACCGTCGCTGCCACCCTTGCTGCGGGTGGCGTCTGGCTTGCTGATCGCTCCCTGTGGCATGGTCCCGTCAACTGGCGGGCGTTCGGCGTGCTGATGGCGATGTACTTCGCCGGCGAACTCCACAGCATCGGGTGGCTCCGCCGACGCGGTGGGGGCGAGGTCACGCCCGGTTGGGCATTCTCGTACGCACTCCTGCTCCTCGGCGCACCCGCCGCAGCCGTGGTCGCCACGGCGACTGCGAGCCTGATCCCCGACATCGTCCGACGCCGCGGTGTGCTCCGGATCTGCTTCAACGCGTCGCAAACCGTGATCGCGCTGTCGATCGCCGCCCTCATGCTGACGCTGATCGGCCAGACGCGGCCGCTTGGTGTCGGGGTCGAGCTCAACCCCGTCTGGCTGATCGTCATCCTGCTCGCCGCTGCGGTCATTTTCGTCACGAACAGCGTGCTCACCGCGATCGTGATCGCCATCCACCAGGACGTGTCGATCGCGGGCATGCTGCGTAAAGCCGCCGGACTGTCGGTCTCGGCCGACGGCGCACTCCTCGCGCTCTCGCCGCTGTTCGTGATCGCAGCCGACTACAACCTGATGACCGCACCGCTGCTCGGCCTGATCGCATTCCTCGTCTTCCACAGCGCACGCCAGGCACTCGAACGCGAGCACCGCGCCAGCCACGATCACCTCACGTCGCTGCTGAACGCGCAGGCATTCATCGAACACCTCGACGGCCATCTCGTCGCGCGCGGATCGGGCGGCGACGCCGGCTTCGTTCTTCTCCTCGACCTCGACGGCTTCAAGCAGGTCAACGACCGGCTCGGTCACCACATCGGCGACGCTGTCCTCAACCAGGTCGGACAACGACTGGTGTTCCATCGCGACGCCGGCGCCGTGGCATCTCGTTTGGGTGGCGACGAGTTTGCTGTGCTGTTCCCTGATGTCGCAGACGTCGACGCGGCGATGCAGCGCGCCCGCGAGCTTGCCGACGTGCTGGGGTCTCCGCTCGTGATCGACGGGTTCCCGGTCCGGATCGGGGCATCGATCGGTGTCGTCATGCTCGACCGCGCGTGGGATGCGGCCGACGAGGTGCTGCGCCATGCCGACATTGCGATGTACGAGGCCAAACGCACTCGCAGCACGGTCGCACTGGCCGACACCCGGGCGGTGTCGACGCAGTCGGGAGGTCGGCTCGCACTGCTCGCCGGTCTCCGCGGCGCGCTCGACTCCGACGTGCAGCTGTGGATGGCGTATCAACCACTCGTCGAGTTGCAGGGGGGCCAGATCATCGGATTCGAAGCACTACTGCGCTGGCAGCACCCGGCCTTCGGGCCGATACCGCCCGGCGACTTCATCACGCTCGCGGAGAACACGGATCTGATCGCCGAGATCACCGAGCACGTGATCGAGCTCGTGGCGGCGGACTCCGACCAACTGCTGTCGGTCAACCCGGATCTGAAGCTCGCCGTGAACGTGTCGTCGCGCAACCTGGCTTCACGTCAGTTTCCTGACCTCGTGAGCCAGGTGCTGGAAACGCATCAGCTGTCGCCTCGCAACATTTCGATCGAGGTGACTGAGAGTGCGTTCGACGGCCAGTCAGAACTCGCCGCCGATGTCGTCGAGCGACTGCGGGCGAGCGGTCTGGCCATCGCGATCGACGACTTCGGCGCCGGCTACTCCTGGCTCTCACGTCTGCTGAGCCTCCCGGTCGACCAGCTCAAGATCGACCGGTCCCTGGTCTGCCAGATGACAAACGACACGCGTGCCGTCCTCGTGGTGAAGACGATCGTCGAGCTGGCTCACGCCATGGGCATCACGTGCACGGCCGAGGGCGTCGAGGATTTGGGCGTCATCCACCAGCTGCGGGCGATCGGGTGCGACCACGCTCAGGGCTATGCGATCGCGACGCCGATGGCGGCCACCGAGGCGGCGCGTTGGCTCTCGGAGCGGCCTTTCGGGATTCCCGTCCAGCTTGAGCACGTCTCATGATCCTGATCGTGCTCGCCTTCGTCGCTGTTGCGACGGTTCCACTCACCGGGGGCTGCCTGCGCGAGATGGGCAGCCTTCCGATCCGATGGATGCCGCTCGCGTGGTTGGCGATCGGCCTGCAAACGGTCCTGGTCAGCACCCCATGGACACCGAGTGCTTCGGCGGCCGAGACGCTCCACCTGAGTTCCTATGCCGTGGCAGCGGTGTTCGCCGTTGCGAACTGGACGACTCCCGGAATCCCGCTGATCACGGTCGGCGGCGCGCTCAACCTGGTCGCGATCGTCGCCAACGGCGGGGTGATGCCGGCGTCCGCGTCGGCGCTCTCCCGTGCCGGGATCGAGGAGGGAGTCGAGTTCAGCAACTCCGATTTCGTCGCGAACGCGAAGCTACAAGTGCTCGGCGACATCTTCGCCGTACCGGCGGCGTGGCCGCTGTCGAACGTCTTCAGCATCGGCGACATCCTCGTGATCGTCGGCATCGGCTACCTGGCCCATCGTCAGTGCCGACCCGTCGCCGCCGACGTCGAGCAGCCGGCGGTGGCGGAGCACCAATCCGGCCTGGGCGCCTGACCTCACCAGCCCCGCCGAACGCGTGAGAGTCGGCCCGGCTGTGGCGGGCCGACTCTCCCGCGTTCGGGGGGCCGAAGCGGTCGCGCAGGGTTGCGTAGACGCCCTGATCCCAGGAGAACTCGAGCATGTTGCCGTCCGGGTCGCGCACCATGCAGATGTAACCGATCGGTGGGGGCATCATCGTCGCCGGCATCGCCAAGCAACCCGCTTCGGTGGCGCGCGCGGCGACCTCGTCGACGGCCTCCTTCGTCGGAAGTTCCATGCCGAGATGGGCGAACGGCGCCAGCACCTCCTTGGGCGCTCCGGCGAACGGGTTGCTGCCTTCGAAGAACTGCGCGACGACGAGGATGAACGGGTTGTTGGTCGCCTCGGGCATCCCGAGCCACGCCCCGTAGCCCTGCTCGTCTTCGCGCCGTTCGATCAGCTCCAGCGGGCTCATCGTCGTGTAGAACTCGATCGTGGCGTCGATGTCGTCGACGCGCAACGCGAGGTGGGTCCACCGCGCTTCGGCGGGATGGATGTCGTAGGTCGAATCCTGCATGAGTACTCCCGGGTTCGCAGCCAGCTCGCCGCCGACCAGGTCGACTGTACTCGGCGGTCCGATGGTCTGACCACTCCATCATGGCGATCGGTCGGCATCCCTGTCATACTCTGGACCGTTGGTCCGACCATCGGCCCAGCAGCCTGCCTGTACAACCTGTCGAGTGAGGAGCGTCCACTGTCCGTGCTGTTCGACCCGGTGTCACGCCGAACGGTCAGCGCGCAGATCCGCGAGCAGCTGATGGTGCGGATCACGACCGGCGAACTCGCGCCGGGCGCCCGGATCCCATCGGAACGCGAGCTCAGCGAACAGTTCCAGGTGGCACGGACGTCGGTGCGAGAAGCGATCCAGGGATTGCTCTCGCTCGGCGTGATCGAGCGCCGCGGCAACCGGACCTGCGTCGCCGAGCACCTCCCCGAGGTGACGGTCGAGCACGGTGATGGCCGCAAATCGTTCGTCCGCGAACTGTTCGAGACCCGTCGTGTGCTGGAGGCGCCGATCTTCGCGATGGCCGCCGAGCGGGCCGACGACACCGCGCGCGCGGCCGTCGCCGCCGTCATGACGCGGTTCGATCACGAACTCGGGATCGACGAGTTCCGCCGGCTCGATCGCGAGTTCCACACCACGATCGCCGCGCAGTGCGGCAACCCCCTGCTGATCGAGCTCTACGGCAAGGTGCTCGATCAGCTCTTCCGGTCCCATGACTTCGATGCGATCCTCAGCGACGAGCAGAATCGGCCGGAGGTCGCCCGGATCGTGGTCCATGCCATCGATGGTCATCGTCGGATCGCCGCTGCGTTCGCGACCGGCGACGGCGACGCGATGATCGAGGTCGCGACCTCGCACATCGTCGACATCGAGCATGCGATGGTCGACGACCTCCGGTGACGGCCACTCCTTGACGGGCCCGTCACCGTTCGGGCTAGAGTGGTCAGACGGTCTGACCAGATCGCAGGAGGGTTGGAATGACCAGTTTCGTCGACCGTTCGGCACTCCGAGCGGCGTGGCACCCGGTTGCCGAGTCGACCGACGTCGACCAACCGTACGCCGTCACCCTGCTCGGTGACCGGCTCGTCCTCTGGCGGGCGGCGGACGGTGAGGTCGTCGCCGCACCTGATCGCTGCCCCCACCGCGAAGCCCCGCTGTCGCTCGGCCTCGTCGCCGACGGCGTGCTGTCGTGCGCCTACCACGGCTGGTCGTTCGGCGACGCCGGGCGCTGCGTGCTCGTTCCGTCGTCCGGCGACGGCGCGTCGATTCCACCCGCGGCGCATCTCGCGACGTTCCGGGCGCACGAACGGTACGGCCTCGTCTGGGTGTGCCTCGACGAACCGGCGGGCGACATCCCGTCGATCGCCGAGGAGCACGATCCGGCGTTTCGACGCATCAACAGCGGCATGCAGCGCTGGGCTGTTTCGGCGCCCCGCATGGTCGACAACTTCTGCGACATCAGCCACTTCCCGTGGGTGCACGTCGGTACGTTCGGCGGCGGCCAGAGCACACGCGTCCCGAAGCTCGACCTCACCGACCTCGGTGATGGTTGGTACGGCTACGCCTACGAGGTCGATGCCAACAACCCGGACCTCGCAGCGGCCACGACGGGGACCGCCGACGCCGTCGTGCACCGGCGGATGAGCACCGGATTCCACCTGCCGTTCGACGTGCGCAGCACGATCTCGTACGAATCCGGGCTCGATCACGTCCTGCTGCTCTGTTCGACCCCGGTCGACGACGATCACTCCCTCTTCACGTTCGTCGTGTGGCGTAACGACGACCACGGCACCGATCCGGAAGAGATCATCGCGTTCGACCGTGCGATCGGAGCTGAAGACCAGCTGATGCTCGAACAGCTCGACGGCACGCTGCCGCTCGGGCGAACCGACCTCGTCAGCGTCCAGGCCGATCGGTGCTCGGTGGAGTGGCGACGCCGCTTCGCCGAGATGATCGACACGTAGACGACGAGTGATCAGCCGGTGATGATGCCAGGCGGGCGCTCCACGTTGACCGGACGGCGCCAACGCTATATGGTCAGACCATCAGTCCAGACTGACCGCTCACCTCACTGCTCGGGAGACGATGCCATGTCGATCCGCCAACTCAATCACGCCGTCCTGTACGTGCGCGACGCCCATCGTCATCAGCAGTTCTATGCCGACGTGCTCGACTTCCAGACCGTGATCGACGGCCCCGGACCGTTCGTGTTCATGCGGGCGCCGGGGTCGGCCAACCACCACGACATCGCGTTCTTCTCGATCGGTGACGCAGCCGGCGACTCGGCGGCGGGGCAGACGACCGTCGGGATGTACCACCTCGCCTGGGAGGTCGCGACGCTCGACGAACTCGCTGTCATGCGCGATCGGCTCACCGCCGCCGGTGCCCTCGTCGGCGAATCCGACCACCACGTCAACAAGAGTCTCTACTGCCGCGACCCGGACGGTCTCGAATTCGAGGTGATGTGGCTCAACCCGCCTGCGAACTGGGGGTCGAAGGAGCACGAGGCGATCGTGGCCCCGCTCGACCTCGAAGGTGACCGCACTCGCTACGGCGGCACGAGCAGCGTCTTCGCTGACGCGACGGCCGGCCCGGGGGTCCACGGATGAACGTGACCGATCAGTACTGCTACTTCTTCGACGACGCCGAGTTCAAGGCCACCGACCGGCCCGGGTTCCGTCGCCGCGTGATCACCGGCGACCACCTGCAGCTGTGCTTCTGGCGGATCGCAGGCGGTGCCGCAGGATCATTCCTACACAAGCACGACGATCATGAACAGCTCGGCATCGTCGTGCGCGGGTCACTGGACTTCCGGATCGGGGAGGGCGACGCCGAGGAGCGCGTCGTGCTCGCCGAGCATCAGGCGTACCTCGCGCCGAACTCCGTCTGGCACGGTGACAGCGTGTTCGTCGGTGACGACGAGTACGACGAGTGCTGGATCCTCGACGTGTTCTCCCCGCCCCGTGACGATCTGCGGGCCGGCTGATGGCCGCAACGGACTGGCGACTCGCCGTCGACATCGGTGGCACCTTCACCGACGTCGTGCTCCTCGACGCCGCATCGGGCCGAATCGTCGTCGACAAGACGTTGACCACGCCGAGCGCTCCGCTCGACGGCGTTCGCACCGGCGTCGCCCAACTGCTCGCCAAGGCCGACGTCGCCCCCCACCAGATCACGGCGCCGATCGTCCACGCCACGACGCTGATCACGAACGCGCTGATCGAGGGCAAGATCGGCCGGAGTGCACTGGTCACGACCAAGGGATTCGGCGACACGTTGCTGATCCGCGACGAGCATCGCTACGACATGTACGACCTGCAGATCGAGTTCCCGGCGCCGCCGATCCCCCGCGAGCGCACGTTCGAGATCGATGAACGCGTCGGTGCGAGCGGCGACGTGGTCGTCGACCCCGACGACGAAGCGATCGCCGAACTCATCGAGCAGCTCCGCACGGCCGATGTCGAGTCGGTCGCGATCTGCTTCCTCAACAGCTACGTCAACGCGACCAACGAGCGCAAGGTCGCAGAGCGCCTGCGCCATGAGCTCGGTGTACCCGTCTGCATCTCGGCGGAGATCTCCCCGCAGATCCGCGAGTACCCGCGCATGATCACGACTGCGTGCAACGCCGCGACGATGCCCGTCATCGGGCCGTATCTCGACGAGCTGCAGAAGTGGCTGTCGTCGGAGGGCTTCGGCGGGTCGGTGCTGATGATGCTGTCCAACGGTGGCGTCGTCTCGGCGGACGATGCGGCCCAGGCGCCGATCAGGCTGGTCGAATCGGGCCCGGCCGCCGGAGCGCTCGCCGGCACGTGGTTCGCGCGCCGCCTCGGCGAAGACCGACTGCTCTGCTTCGACATGGGAGGCACCACCGCCAAGGCGTGTCTGATCGACCAGGGTGAGCCGGAGCTGACGAACACGTTCGAGGTCGCCAGGGCGTACCGGTTCAAGAAGGGCTCCGGGTTCCCGGTGTCGGTTCCGTCGGTCGACCTCGTCGAGATCGGCGCCGGGGGCGGCAGCCTCGGGCGCGTCGACCAGTTCGGCCTGTTGAAGGTCGGCCCCGAGTCGTCGGGTGCCGAGCCCGGGCCGGCCTGCTACGACCGCGGCGGAACCGAACCCGCCGTGACCGACACCGACGTCGTCCTCGGTCTGCTGGACCCCGACGCGTTCCTCGGTGGCGACATGCGACTCGACCGTTCCCTGGCCGAGGCCGCGGTCGGGCGGGTGGCCGAGCAGCTCGGCCTCAGCGTGATCGACACGGCGGCCGGAATGCACGAGATCGTCAACCAGAACATGGCGGCGGCGGCCCGGATGCACAGCGTGGAGATGGGCATCGATCTCCGTGGCGTGACCCTGATCGCGTTCGGCGGCGCCGGGCCGGTCCACGCCTGCGGCGTCGCCGACCTGCTCGAATCCGATCGGGTGATCTTCCCGGTCAACGCAAGTGTGCTGTCGGCGTTCGGCACGCTCGTCTCGCCGGTCCGGATCGACCTCGCACGATCGCTGCCGCGCATGATCGACATGATCGACGAGCGCGAGCGCGACGCGCTGCTCGACGATCTCCGACAGGAGGGCCGACGCGTGCTGTCGGCGGCGGGCGTCGCCGAAGACGCCGTGCAGTTCCGGTACGGCATCGATGCGCGGTACGCCGGCCAGGGCAACGAGATCACGATCTGGGTCGGCGAGGGCCCCGACTGGCCGGCCACGCCCGCTGGGATCGTCGAGGCGTTCGAAGCCGAGTACCGCCGGATCTACGGCCTGACGATTCCCGATGTCGCCGTGCAGGCGGTCACGTGGCGACTGTCGGCATCGGCGGTGACCACCATCGTCGAGCCCTCGACGCAGCTCGACGCGGCGGCGGGTGCCGCCGCTCCGATCGGGCATCGACCGATGGTGTTCGCCCGCGGCGTCGATGCGGTGTCGGCCCCGGTCTACCGCCGCGTCGAACTCGGTGCGGGGGCCCGCTTCGACGGGCCGGCCGTCGTCGAGGAGCGCGAGACGACGTCGGTGATCCGACCGGGTTGGTCGGTGGAGGTCGCACCTGACGGCAGCCTGATCGCGACCCGGCAACGAGAGGAATCGACATGACCATCACGACCGACCCTGCGGCGCGCACGTTCGACGCCGTCGAACTCGAGATCCTCTGGCAGTCGCTGATCGCGACGGTCAACGAGCAGGCGCGTGCGCTGCAGCGAGCTGCGTTCTCGCCGATCGTTCGCGAGGCCGGTGACCTCGCCAATGCGGTGTTCGACCGCCGCGGCCGAATGGTCGCCCAGGCTGTGACCGGAACACCCGGCCACATCAACTCGCTCGCGATCGGCGCCGCCAACATGCTCGACGAGTATCCACTCGACACGATCGAACCCGGCGACGTCCTGATCACGAATGACCCGTACAAGACGGCCGGCCAACTCCTCGACGTGACCGTGCTCGTGCCCGCCTGGCGGAATGGGAAGCTGATCGCGTTCTTCGGTTCGACGATTCACCACACCGACGTCGGCGGTTACGGCATCGGCGCCGGTGGTCGCGACTGTTTCGAAGAGGGTCTCTGGATCCCGATCTGCAAACTGATGACGCGTGGCGAGCGCAACGCTGACGTGTGGAAGTTCATCCTGTCCAACGTGCGCCAGCCAGATCACATGGCCGGCGACCTCCACGCGCAGCTCGCCTCCGGCGAGGTCGGCGCGCAGCGGCTCACAGCGTTGTGCGACACGTTCGACCTGGACGACATCGAGTGCCTTGCCGACGAGATCATCGACCGCTCGGAGGTTGCCACCCGCGACAGCATTCGGCGGTTGCCCAAAGGGGTGTATCGGGCATCGGCCGTGCTCGACCTTGCCGACGGCGACCGGATCGACATCGTGTGCGCGATCCACGTCGACCCGGAGGCCGGTGAGATCACCGTCGACTATGACGGCACGTCGCCGGCGAGCCGCTGGGGCATCAACGTCGTCAAGAACTACACCCACGCCTACACCACGTTCACCGTGCGGTCCGTCCTGAACCCGGACATCCCGAACAACCACGGCAGCCTCGGACCGATCAAGGTCGTTGCCCCGGAGGGCACGATCGTCAATGCCGTGCTCCCGCAGCCGGGCACGGCGCGGCACGTGGTCGGCATGTTCCTCCCAAACGCACTCCTCAAGGCGCTCGCGCAGATCCGCCCGAACGACGCGATGGCCGAGGGATCCGGCGCAGTCTGGACGATGCAGGTCAACGGCAACCACGACGACGGCGCACCGTTCATCACGGCGATGTTCACCTACGCCGGCGGCGTCGGCGCACGTGCGACCAAGCCCGGGCTCGACGCCTGCTCGTATCCGACCGGCGTGTCCGCGGTGCCGATCGAGGTCGTCGAAGCGTCTGCCCCGATCCGATTCCACGAGAAGTCACTGCGGCGGGGCTCCGGCGGAGCCGGCCGTCAGTCGGGCGGTCTCGGCCAGGTCGTCGAGTTCTCCGTCGACACTTCCCGACCATGGCAGCTCAACGCCGTCACGAGCCGGCTCGCCGAGCCGCCGCAGGGGGTCTTCGGCGGTGAGGCAGGGTCGGCAGGCAGCTTCCAGGTCAACGGCGAGGCCGTCGTCACGCAGGCCCGTCTGACGCTCAACGCCGGTGACGTCGTGCGCCTCGAACTCCCCGGCGGTGGTGGCTACGGCGAGCCGACGCAGGGACCGGACTGACGCGATGGCCGCCTGGCCCGACGCCGTGACGTTCGCCCGGTGTTGGGCCGACGCGGTCGCACGGCGGACGGACGCGACCTTCCTCGTGTTCGAGGCGCCCGACGGGACGACCACGTCGTGGACCTACGACGAGTTCGACTCGGTCGTGGCCCGGATGGCAACCGAACTCAGCAGCCACGAGGTCGGCCCCGGAGCCACGGTGCATCTGGCGCTCACGAACTGTCCCACGTTCGTCGCTGTCTGGCTCGCCGCGATCCGACTCGGTGCGGCGATCGTGCCGAGCGACCCGATGGGCCGAACGCCCGAACTCGCGGACCACATCGAACGGACGTCGCCGTCGGTCGGGTTCTGTGCTCGCGACCGGGCGGCCGAGTACCGACCGGCGATCGGATCGACACCGGTGTTCGAGATCGACGAGGGCGACGCCGAGCTGGCATGGCTTCCCGTGGACGAGTTCACCGACTGGCCCCAACCGGATGTGCGCGACCGTGCAGCCGTGATGTTCACGAGCGGCACGACCGGCCGCCCGAAGGGCGTCGAGGTCACGCAGGCCAACTACGCGTTCGCCGGCAAGGTCATGGCCGAAGCGGCCGCGCTGACCGCCGACGACCGTCAGCTCGTGGTCCTGCCGCTCTTCCACGCCAACGCCCAGTACTACTCGTTCGCCTCCGCGATCTGGGCGGGCGCGTCGGTGGCACTGATGCACACATTCTCGGCGAGTGGATTCCTCGAACAGGCCGCCCGGCACCGAGCGACGTGCGCGAGCCTGTTCGCAGCGCCGATGCGGATGATCCTGGCCCGCGGCGGCCCTGTCGACGGTGTGCGGCTGAGGCACTGCTGGTTCGCGCAGAACATCACCGCCGATCAGTACACGACCCTCACCGAGTGGTTCGGTTGCCGACCCCGCCAGCTGTACGGGATGACCGAGACGATCCCCGCCGTGCTGACCGACGAGGCTGCCGACCCCGTCGGCAACTTGATGGGCCGGGTCACGCCTGGGTGCGAGGTCGCGATCCACGATCCCTCTGGATGCGCGGTCGCGCCCGGCGAAGTGGGCGAGATCGTCGTGCGCGGTGAGCGCGGCATCACGCTGTTCGCCGGCTACCTCGACGACGAGCAGACGACCCGTGTCGGAATACGCGGCGGGTGGTTCCAGACCGGCGACCGGGCGACACGCGACCCGTCCGGACGGTTTGCGTTCGTCGGCCGGCGCTCCGACATCCTCAAGGTCGCCGGAGAGAACGTGTCGACCATCGAGATCGAAGCGGTCGTCTCCTCACATCCAGCGGTGCTCGAGGCTTCGGTCGTCGGTGCGCCCGACCCGATCCGTGACGAGGTCCCGGTCGCGTTCGTGGTCCCCGTCGACGCTGCCGCGCCACCAGCGATCGACGAACTCGAAGCGTGGTGTTCGGAACGGCTCGGCAAGGCGAAAGTGCCGCGTGCATTCACGCTGCTCGACGAACTGCCGCGCACCAGCGTCGGCAAGATCCGCACGTTCATGTTGAAGGAGTCGGCCATGAAGGAGCACGCCCCATGACGATGCTGACGAACGAGTTGTTGGCTGCGCTCGACGCCTCCGTCGAGACGATCGGGTCGGCGACGACGTTGCCGCCCGTGCTGTACACCTCCGACGAGGTGCTCACGTTCGAGAAGGAGGCGCTGTTCACGCGTGAGTGGCTGTGTGTCGGCCGCGCCGAGCGCATCCCCGAGCCCGGTGACTGGTTCACGGTGACGCTCATGGGAGAACCGCTGATCGTCGCCCGTGACAAGGAACGGCGAGTGGTGTGCATGTCGGCGGTCTGCCAGCACCGCGCGATGCAGGTGTGCGAAGGCAGTGGCAACAGCACGACGTTCAAGTGTCCGTACCACCACTGGAACTACGCAATCGACGGCCGGCTGCTCGGCGCGCCGGCGATGGAGCGCACCGACGGGTTCGACAAATCCGAATGGGGTCTGCCACGGCTGCGGGTCGAGGAGTGGATGGGCTTCGTGTTCGTCAACTTCGACGCTGACGCGTCGCCACTCGCGCCGACGCTCGACCGATATACGCCGTACCTGCGGAACTACGACCTCGAACACGCCGTGTGCCCCGGCACATTCACGCTGGAAGGTCTGCCCTGGAACTGGAAGGTGATGTTCGAGAACTTCAACGACGGATATCACGCCAACCGTCTCCACCAGTACCTGCAGGACTTCTGCCCCTCGAACCTGTCGGCGTTCCCCGAGCCGTGGACCGACGACTCGAACGTCGTCTTCCGGACGTCGGGATACACGCACATCGACGGCGGGTTCAACGCGACGCACCGCGTGATCATGGATGTGTTCCCCGAACTGACCGAGGAGGAACGCACGCGATCGACATTCGCACTGATCCCGCCCACGCTCTGTTTCGGCACCGCCCCCGACCAGTGCTTCTTCTTCCTCGTGCGCCCGACCGGCGCGCAGACGATCGATGTCGAGATCGGCTACATCTTCCATCCGAGCTCCCTCGACGACCCCCTGTTCGAGGAGAAGGTCGCGCTGTCCGACGCCGGGGTACAGGTCTTCGTGCGTCAGGATCAGGACGCCACCACCAAGGTCCAGCGCGGTCTGAACTCGCGATTCGCACCGCGCGGTCGGTACTCGTGGCAAGAGGAGAGCCACGTGCAGTTCAACCGCTGGCTCGTCCAGCGCTACCGATCGGCCTGGCCGAGCGGTGACCAGCAGTCGTCGTCGCAGCTGAGCGGCGATCCGGCGGCCCTCGCCTGAGCGCCGCCGCCCACACATCAGTACCAGCAGGGGAGCAGTCCATCATGTCCACACGTTCGAGGAAACTGAGCGCACTGATCGTGTTGTCGGCGCTCGCCGTCGCGGCCTGCGGCGGCGACGACGACACCACGGCATCCGACCCGACGACCGGCGAGTCGGCTGCACCGACCACGGATGCGCCGCCCACCGAGGCGACCGAGGCGTCGTCCGACGAATCGACCGCTGAGATGTCCGCCGAATCATCCGCCGAGTCATCCGACGAGTCGTCCGCCGAATCCGCCGAATCATCCGCAGAGGAGTCCTCCACTGCAATGTCCGAAGAGTCCTCGTCCGCCGAGCCGCAGACCAGCGACCTCATCACGGCGTTCGACGCCAACGGCGACGGAACCGTCACCATCGGCGTCGCAGCCGCCGGCCCCCGGGACGACAACGGCTCCTACCAGTCGCTGGTCGACTTCGCCGAACAGTTCTCCACCGAGAACGGGTTCGCCGATCCGATCGTCAGCGACAACATCGGCTCCGAAGAGGCCGCACAAGCGATGTCGGACCTTGCGCAGCAGGGTGTCGACATCATGTTCGTCGGCGCCAGCGAGATCGCCGAACCGCTGCCGGATCTGACCGAGGCGTTCCCGGACATCTTCTGGTACTGCAACTGTGGCGCCGGGTTCGAAGAGTTGCCCGGTCTCGCTCAGGCAACCGACTGGGGCGCGGCGATCCACTACACGGCCGGCGTCGCGATGGGCGAAGTGATGGTCGAGCAGGGGAGTACCCAGTCGGTCTTCCTGGGATGCTGCGACCTGAACTTCGAACGCGAGGCCTACAACGCCACCGTCGCCGGGATGCAGTCCGTCCAGGACGACCTGACGATGGAGTACGTCGCGACCGGTGACTTCCCGTTCGACTTCGACAACTCGGCCAACGCCACCGCCGCCCTCACCAACGCGATCTCGAACGGCGCCACGCTCGCGTACGCCTACCTCGGCGGAGCGCTCGAACCAGTCGGCCAACTCGCGACCGAGCAGGGCGTCGCCGTGTTCGCTGCGGGGCCCGCCGACATCTGCGAGCGCGACGACGGCATCGACTGGGCCGGTTCGATCGTCTTCGACGGTGGCCTCTATGCCGCCCAGGCCCTCCGGTTGATCATCGCCGACGACCTCGACGAGGGTGCCACGTACCAGTTCCCGACCGAGCAGGGCCTCAACGGTGCGGTGCTGTGCGACCCGTCGCCCGACGCCGCGTCCGCGGTGGCGGACGCATTCGCGCTGCTCGCCAGTTTCGACGATGACCTCATGGCCCAGCTCGGAGCCATCTCGGGCGAGGCGTACAGCGGCGGGTGACCACGACATCGACGACGGCGGGGGCCGTGGAGGTCCCCGCCGTCGAGTTGCGCGGCATCACCAAGCGATACGGCCGCGTCGTCGCCTGCGACGACGTCGATCTGACGCTGCACCGTGGGCGCGTTCACGGCATCCTGGGCGAGAACGGCGCCGGCAAGTCGACCCTGATGAAGATCATGATCGGTCTGGTCCTGGCCGACAGCGGTTCGATCGACATCGACGGCCGTCCGGTGACGATCCACGACCCGCAGGCGGCCGCTGCGCTCGGCATCGGCATGGTCCACCAGCACTTCAGCCTGGTTGACCCGCTCACCGTGTGGGAGAACGTCGCGCTCGGTGAGGCCGGCGTGCTCCGGCCAGCCGTCGTGCGGGAACGGATCGCCGAAATCGGTGAGCACTACGGGCTGTCGATCGATCCCGACGCCCGTGTCGGCGACCTGACGGCCGGCCTGCGCCAACGGGTCGAGATCATCAAGTGCCTTCGACGGAACCCGAGCATCGTCATCTTCGACGAGCCGACCTCGGTCCTGACGCCCGACGAGTCGGCCCAGCTGTTCGAATCGTTCCGTGACGTGGTCGCCGCCGAGGGCCGCGCCGTCGTGCTGGTGAGCCACAAACTGGACGAGGTGATGGTGGCGACCGACGACGTCACGATCATGCGGCAGGGTCGGATCGTCGATCGTCTCGACACCCGGTCGACGGACGTCGCCACCCTGGCGCGGGGCATGGTCGGCCGTGAGGTGTCCTTGCGGTCGGAACGAGCGGCACTCGGGCTCGGCGACGTGTCGGGTGCGAGCAGAGACGATCGAGGTCGAGCGCCGCTCCCCGACCGCGCACCGGTACTCGAACTCCGATTGGTGAACGCGCAAGATTCGCGCCGGAACCCGGTGTTGACCGGCCTCTCGGTGTCGGTCGCTCCCGGTGAGATCGTCGGTGTGGCCGGCGTGGAGGGCAACGGGCAGCGCGCGCTCGGCGACCTGCTGTCGAGCCTGGTGCAGATCTCGTCCGGCGAGGTGCTCGTCGACGGTCGACCGGTCTCCACCCGGCGGCCAGGAGCGATGGCAGCGGCCGGCGTCGCCGTCATCCCCGAAGACCGTCACGACTCCGGCGTCGTGCTCGACATGACCGTTGCCGAGAACCTCGTCATGGTTCGGCCCGAGGATGTCGCGACGCATGGCCTCATCAGCCCTGACCGCCTCGAACGCCGTGCCTCGGAGCTGATCGAACGGTTCGGCATCCAGTGTTCTGGGCCGGATGCCCCGCTGTGGACGCTGTCCGGCGGGAATCAGCAGCGCGTGGTGCTCGCGCGGGAACTGTCGAACAGCCCCAAGGTGCTCGTCGCCGCGCAGCCGACACGCGGCCTCGACGTCGGCGCGATCGAGTATATGACCGAGCAGTTGCGCATGGTCGCCGCCCAGGGCGTCGGGGTCTTGCTGATCTCCAGCGAACTCGAGGAGATCCTCGATCTGTCCGACCGGATCATCGTGATGTCGCGTGGCGCGATCGTCGGCGAGATGACCAGAGCGGAGCTGGACAGCGATCGTCTCGGCCTGATGATGGGTGGCTCGGCAGCATGACGGGCCGCTGGCGCGAGTGGGTCGCGCTCTACGCGCTGTGTGTCGTGGCTGCGCTCGTGGCGTCGGCGGTGCTGGTCGAAGTGACGGGAGGTGACTGGCGACCCGTGCTGGACGCGCTGGTCGACGGCAGTCTGCGAGGGCCGGGCCGCTGGGGCCAGACACTGGGCGCGGCCGCCCCGATGCTGCTCGTTGCGCTCGGCACGATCGTCTCGGCGCGCGCGGGTCTGGTGAACATCGGCCAGGAGGGGCAGCTGCTGATCGGTGTCGCGTTCTCGGTCTACTTCGGCTTTCTGATCGGCGGGCCTGGCCCGGTCAACATCGTCGTCATGCTCGTGTCCGGCGCGATCGGCGGGGCGCTCTGGGCCGGAATCGCGGGTGTGCTGCGCTACTGGCGCGGCGTCCCGGAGGTCCTCTCGACCCTCCTGCTCGTCACCGTTGCATCGCAGGCGGTGGCGTACGGCTTGAAGAACCAGTCGCTGCTCTTGGCATCGGAAGCAAACCGGGGAAACCGGAACCAGGTGAGCGCGCAGCTCGCGGCCGACGACCGGCTCCCCAACCTCCATCTGTTCGGGAACGAGATTCCGAGCGCCGCGTTCATCGCGCTCGCTGCGTCGACCGGGATCGCCGTCGTGATCGCGCGGACGGTGTGGGGTTTTCGGTTGCGGATGCTCGGCCGCAACGCTCGCGCGGCCCGCCGCGCCGGGGTGTCCGAGCGCCGCTACGGCCTGACGGCGCTGCTGGTCGGTGGTGCGTTCGCGGGGCTCGCCGGCGCCGCGATGCTCGCCGGCGGCGGGTTCCAGTTCGGTAACTTCCGGCTCGTACCCGGGTTCTCGGCCAACATCGGTTGGACCGGGCTGCTCGTCGCCCTCGTCGCGCGCGAGAAGGCTCTGGCCGCAATCCCGGTGGCCGTCGTCTTCGGTGCGCTGCGCACCGGGTCGGGCTTCGTCGGCAGCACCGGTGTCGAGGGGCGGATCACCGATGTGATCCAGGGTCTGCTCGTGCTGGCGCTGCTGGTTCCGCCGGCTCTCATGTTCGTCCGCGACCGTCGACGCGCCCGCGCCGCAAGCGTCGCAAGGACCTAGGGGATCTCGCGTGGCCTTCTTCGACGCATTCTGGGACATCTTCACCAGCGACTCGACCTACCTCAACGGCGCTCTGTTCGCGGGGCTGCTGCTGTTCGCAGCGTCTGGGGAGTGGATCGCGGAGCGGGCCGGCACGATCAACATCTCGGTCGAAGGGATGCTCCTCGCCGGTGCGTTCACCGGTGCGCTCGGCTTCGACATCACCGGATCGATCGCGCTCGCGATGGTCGCAGGGATGGCCGGCGGGGTGATCGTTGCCGGGGTCCAGGCGGAGATGAGCCACCGCCTCGCAGCCGATCAGTTCGTCGTCGGCCTGACGCTCAACATTCTGGTGCTCGGCCTCGCCGGCTTCCTGGACCGCGTCATCGAGCCAAAGGCTGCTTCGGCGCGGGTGTGGGAGATCCCCGTGCTGGCCGACCTCCCACTCGTCGGCCAGGCGCTGTTCGGGCAACGGTGGCCGTTCTACCTGCTGTATCTGCTGGTCCCGCTCTCCTGGTGGCTGCTGTTCCGCACGCGGTGGGGTCTCGAGGTGCGAGCGTCCGGCGAGGATCCGCAGTCCGCCGACGTGTCGGGCGTCGACGTCAATCGTCGCCGGCGCCAGGCGATCTACTACACGGGCGCGACGTCCGGCCTCGGGGGCGCGTTCCTGGTGTTCGTCCAGATCGGCGACTTCAACGAGAGCGTCGTCAGCGGGCGTGGGTTCATCGCGATCGCGGCGGTCATCTTCGGGGGGTGGACACTGCGGGGCACGGTCGCCGGATGCGTGCTGTTCGCCGGTGCCCTGTCCTTTCGACTCTCGATCCAGGGGCTCGGCTACCAACTCAACAGCGAGCTGCTGCAGGCACTGCCGTTTCTCGTCACGATCTTCGCAATGGCGATCTTCGCTCGCCGTGTCCGTCCTCCCCTGGCGCTCGCTCGCCCGTTCGTGCGAGGGCTGAAATGATGATCGGCATCGGCCGTCGCGGCGTCCGGCACAGACGATCGAGGAGAACACCGTGAAGGCGATGCGCTATCTGGAGACCGGCGGGCCCGACGTGCTCGAGTACGTGGACGTACCGGACCCCGAACCGGGGCCCGTCGATGTCGTCGTCGCCGCCACAGCACTCAACCGGCTCGACATCGTGCAGCGCAACGGGTGGTTCCGCATGCCGGGGTTCCAGCTCCCGCACATCGCAGGGATGGACGTCGCCGGCACGGTCAGCGCGATCGGGCATGAACGGCGATCCGACTCATCGAACCGATCGGGTTCCAACAGCAGTTCGTCGCGGTGAAGCCGCGTCGAGAAAGGAGGCCCTCATGACACAGCGCATCGACACCATCATCCGTGGGTGGCAGGTCGTCACCATGAACGAGCACCGCGACATCATTCGTGACGGTGCCGTGGCGATTCACGACGGGCGCATCGTTGCGGTCGACAAGGCCGACGTCGTCGAGCAGGAGTTCGAGGCCGATCGGGTGATCGGTGGCGATCGGTTCGTGGTGACGCCGGGCCTCGTGAACGGTCACATCCACATCACCGGTGAACCACTGACACGTGGGTACGTCCCCGACGACACGCCGTTCGTCGAGAACGTCTTCGTCTGGTTGTGTCCGCTGTATGCCGTCCACACCGCAGCGGAGGAGCGCCTCTCCGCGCAGCTGGCTGCCGTTGAGATGTTGAAGTCAGGGACGACGTCGTTCCTCGAGGCCGGCACGATCCGGTTCCTCGACGATGTCATCGACGGCCTCGTCGAAGTCGGGATCCGAGGCCGCGTCGGACGGTGGGTGTGGGATCTGCCGCCGGAGCCCTCGGTCTACCAGCAGCGAACCGATGAGGCGATCGGTTATCTGGAACGTCAGCTCGACCGCTACCCGGCTGGGCCGGACGACCGGGTTGGGGCGTGGGCGACCCTCGTCGGCCACACGACGTGCTCGGACCCGCTCTGGCGGGCGGCGCGCGAACTGGCGACCGACCGTGGGGTCGGGATGAGTTTCCACATGTCGCCGGCGATGCTCGATCCGGACGGATTCATCGCGGAGTTCGGGCATCGCCCGATGGTCCATCTCGACGAACTCGGCATCCTTGGGTCGGATGTCGCGATGACGCACTGTGTCCAAGTCGACGATCGCGAGGTCGGCATCATCGCCGACCGACACGCACACGTCGTGCACTGCCCGACGACCGCATTGAAGGTCAGCTACGGGGTGACACAGGTCGGCAAGATGCCCGAGATGATGTCGGCGGGCATCAACCTCGCGATCGGCACCGACGGCAACAATGCGTCGAACTACTCCGACATGATGCGGGCGACGTACCTCGTGGCCGGTCTGTTCAAGGATGCGCGGCAGGACCCGCAGATGTTTTCGGCCGAGACCGCCTACGAGATGGC
Source organism: Ilumatobacteraceae bacterium (assembly GCA_039921745.1). Taxonomy (GTDB): domain Bacteria; phylum Actinomycetota; class Acidimicrobiia; order Acidimicrobiales; family Ilumatobacteraceae; genus Ilumatobacter. The sequence continues at coordinate 19,416 of JBDSBE010000165.1, forward strand.
GACCCTCGGGGGCGCGAAGGCGCTCCAGATGAATGACCACATCGGTTCGCTCGTCGTCGGGAAACACGCCGACGTCGTCCTGCACGACACCGACCGCCCGGAATGGCGCCCGCTCCTCAACGTGATGAACCAGCTCGTCTGGTCGGCGGACGGTCGCGGTGTCCACACCGTGCTGGTCGGCGGGCACGTCGTGGTCGAAGCCGGTCGGATGACGACGATCGACGAGGCGGCGCTCTGGTCGGCCGTGCAGCACGCCGGCGAGGCCATCACGGTGCGATCCGGTCTCCCCGACAAGGCGAAGTATCCGATCCGCTGACCGTCACGGGTTCGTGACGGGACTACTCGATCGTCCAGCCCTCAGGGAGTTCGGCATCGCCGACGAGTTCATGGGTGTCTGGGTCCTGTTCGATGCCGGCGAGGTGCTCCCAGAGCATCAATTCGTTGCCCCACGGGTCTCGGAACGCCGCGTTCGCTCCGCCGAACTCGGTCCAGAAGTGATGGCGCCAGAGCTCGGTGCCGCCCAGTGACACGGCCCGGTCCATGATCGCGTCCATCTCGTCGTCATCGGAGACGAGGATCCAAGCTCGGGTGGTCCGACCGCCGTCGTGCATCCGTCGCTCGCCGCGCTCGGACTCGGGGCGGGGGTCGGGTCGCGGGTCACCGGCGTACGAGATGCCCATGTGCAGGTTTCCGGTCGGACCCTGGGTCCCGTCGTCGAGCTTGAAGTGCTGGCCCGGGACGATCCGGTGGAAGACGCCGGGGATCCGCTCCTCGATCTCCCACCCGAACACCTCGGAGTAGAACCGGTTCGCCTCGTCGACGTCTCCGACCGGAAAGTCCACGAACACGACGATGTTGGGATACGGGGGTTGCGGCTCCGTCATGTCCGCACGGTAGCACTTGGTCTGCTGGTCAGACCATCCGGCCGAACGCAGGGGATGACGATCAGGTCGTCGCCGGATGGCGCTCCATCCAGCGCCCGAGTGCGCTGTCGGCAGGCGGAACCGGCAGCGGCACACCGGGCGGCACGTACCCCTCCAACCGCCAGGTCACGACGTGCGGGATCGGCCCGTTCGGGAGCCACGGCTGTTCGTGATAGGCGTCGTCGTTGTGGTACCAGCCCTTCTCGACCGTGCCGAGCGCGGCGTCGATCACCCGGTACTGCACCTTCTTGGAGAACGCCGGCTGCGATTCGGTCCACGCGATCACCACGTCGCCGGGTTCGTACTGACACCGCTCCTGCATGCCCGCGATCAGACGCTCGTCGATGCAGTGGCCGTCACCGAAGTTCCAGCCCGTCAGGACGTTGCTCACGAACTCTCCTTCACGCTGCACCCGTGTGTCGAGGTCGTCGACGTGTCGCATCAGCGCCGACATGTGCATGCGCCCCATCGGGTGCATCATCCGGAACGCAACGGCCTTCTGGATGAAGATCTCGGAGATCTCCTTGCCGAACAGCGGCTCGATCTGGTCGATCTGGTTGTCGGCCGACTTGACGATCTTGTCGTTGATCCGGTCTTCCATCGACTTGTCGCGGAACGAGAAACTCGCCGCCGACCAGTTGCCGGCGTACTGCTTCATCCCGACCAGGAATGAGACGTACTGCGGTCGCAGCGCCCCCAGGATGATCGGCGACAGCGCCATCGCGAGCACCAGCACGAGCAGAGCCGGGTTCATGTCGCTGATCGCGTACCCGTCGCCCGCCGAGAAGTTCCCGAACAGGAACGCGACGCAGAAGATGAAGAACACGTTCCATTCGAGCGGCACGGCGAGCGGGAACGTCGAGATGATGAACGTGTGCAGCATCCAGATCGACACGATCGCGATCCAGGTCAGCCACGGCCACGGCGAGAACAGCAACGTCAGCGGCATGACGATCTCGCACGTCGTTCCTCCGGTGTGGGCAATGGCGTGGGTGATCCGCGACGGCCTGATGTCGTTCGGGTAGTCCTTGACCGTTGCTTTGCGGAACCGTTGGGAGGTGACCCACGGCGTGTTCTGGACCATGATCGCGACCGTCGACGAGAAGCCGTGCTGGAGCTTGGAGAACCCGGCGCCCATCCACACGACGACGATGAAGATCTTGGCGGCCATGATCATGTCGACGAAGTTGTTGAACAATCCGAAGCAGATCAGCACCGGCACGTACTGCTCGGCGCGTGACGACAGGAACACCACCTTGTCCCGCAGGCCCATCGTCAGGATCAGCCCGACGTAGATGAGGATCGCCCACTGGGGCATCACGCCGGCGCGGCCCTCGGGCAGGCCGTCGACCTGATCGCCCGACAGGAACAGCATCATGACGAGGCTCGCCAACACCAGCTTGTAGATGCCGGTGTCCCACGGTGTGCGCCGGGTGCCCTTGGTGAACGGGACGTGATTCGGATATGGCGGGACCCGCAACGTGTCGTTCTGCCACCAGTACAGGATCCCGCCGATCGGGGGGTCGAAGTGGAACGCCAGCGGGCCGCACGTCGCCGCGAGCCCCATGACCTCGAGGAGGATCGTCCAGATCATCAGCTTCTGGTAGAGGATCGGTTCGTCCCACCACCCGCCGATGTCGTTGAACTCGAGCCCGGCCGTGAACGCTCCGCACACGATCAGGCCGAACAGGCCGTACAGGAAGATCTTCCACGCGTAGAAGGTGCCGGTCTGCTTCGGTGTGCCGAAGCCCTGCTCGACCCAGTGGAGCTGCAGCATCTTCATGCGTTCGAAGAACGGGATGTCGGCGAACTCGTCGAGATCGACCGGGGGGAGTTCGGCGGTGCGATAGCCCACGTCAGTTACCTCTTCCTTGCTCGCATCGACCGGTCACGCCGTTGGCGTTCGATCTCCAAGTAGTAGTCGTCATCTTCTTCCCTCCTGGTGGAGACGGTCCTTCCGGTGAGACGTCCGAGTTCGCGTTCGCGAACCCGA
>JBDSBE010000166.1:0-16603 GCA_039921745.1 Ilumatobacteraceae bacterium
TGTCACAAGTGTGAACCGTCTCCCAGAGCAAGCGCGCCGTGCGTTGCAGCATGTCTCGTTGCCTCGTCATCAGCGTGATGGACTCCGGCTGAGGGAGTCGAAATGTGGTGCTGATGGAACGCACCGCTCGGCAAGATCGGCGATCCTGCCATCGAGCGGTTGCAGACGGCGTGAGGGACTTTTGGCACCGAATGCTGCCGGACCCCGGAACCCGGGTCCTGTCGTCGTCAGGGTCCGTTGTCGAACGGTCTCACGCAATCAAGAGAGCCTGCCTCGCCGTTTCGTCGACCTCACCTCCTGAGCGTGGACTCGGTCCCTCTGATCGATGTGAACAGATGGGCGTCGTCAACCTTCATCTCACCTCACCACTCGGGCGGGATGCGTCCAATCGGCGAACGGGCGCGCCCCAGGAACTGATCCAGGTCTACTGAGCGAAGTGGGCGTGGACGGTTGGGGCAGTCCGTCCAGCGCGAGCGCGTGGCCGACGTGTCCCCTCCGGTCCCGATCGACGTTCTCCGACCGAGGCTTCCAACGATCAACGATCCTGCCGACTTGGCGATTGGCAGCGAGATCGGGAACGGGGGCAGTGAATGTTTCACGTGAAACATCACGAGCGTTCACCCACTCGGCGTGAACACACTCACGCCGCCGACTTGGTGGCGGGCGACACGCAGGTCCTCGAGGAGCGCCGCGGGCCAGCGGTTCGCCGACGGTGGTTCGCTGATGACGATTCGACCGTCCGACGTCAGGAGATTGCGGGCCGACCGAAGCGTCACATCGGGTGGGCCGAATCCTCGAGCGGTCACGACGTCGAAGGGCTGGCACGCTCCCGAGCCGACCTCGGCAATGACGTCATCGACGTCTGCGCAGACAACGGTCACGTGGGTCCACCCCAATCGGCCCACCGCTTGATGCAGGAAGTCGGTTCGTTTCTCGCGGCGGTCGAGGAGGGTGACGTCAACCATCGGATACGCGTCTGCCACCACCAACCCCGGTAATCCGCCGCCACTTCCGATGTCGATCAATCGGGTGCCCGTCCCCAGAACCCCGAGCGCCGTCACGTATTGGTGGGAGTGCGCGATCGCATCGTCGATCGGACGGGAGCCGAAAAAGCCGAAACGCTGCGCGGTGCGCAGCGTTTCGATCACATCGTCGTGCATGACCACATCATGCTTGAATCGAGGTCACTCGGGAGTGATCACGACACGGCGCCTGGGGTCATCGCCGTCCGACCGGCTGGTAACACCGTCGATCTCGATGATTGCATCGTGAATGGCCTTGCGGTCGTTCGACGGCATCGGCTCGAGCGCCTTCGGCTCGCCGGTCTCGATCACCTGAGCGGCAACCGATGCGGCGAACTTCTCGAGGGCTCCACGCCGCTTCTCGCGGTACCCGCCGACGTCGATCCGAAGACGGGTCTCGTGGTCACCGAGCCGGCGCTGCGAGGCGACGCGCACCAGGTCTTGAATGGCTGTGAGTGTGCGACCGCCGGGGCCGACCATCAGGCCGAGCTCGGCGCCCGACAGGCGCACTTCGAGGTCGGTGCCGTCGACGGTGAGCTCCGACGTCGCGTCCTCGTACCCGAACGCGTCGGCCAGTTGCGCCATGAACGCCGAGGCGGCCTCACCGACTTCCTGCGGGGTGACGTCGGATTGCTGACGCTCGTCGTCCATTCGGTTGTGCTCCCTGTTCTGCTTCGCGGGCTGGGGTCGATCAGTGCGATCTTTGGACGCGTTCGACACCTTCGACGCCTTGGTCACCTTCTTCGGCTTGGCCGGGGCATCCGAATCAGTCGTGTCCGACTCGTCGGATGAGTCGGATGACGTGTCGGAGGAAGCCTTCGTGTCGGCGTCCCGCTTCTGATTGCGCCCACGCGGACGCCGCTCCTGCTTTGGCCGAACTGCGGTCGGCATCACGCGCGCCCGGACACGAGCCTCGCCACGTACTCGTCCGAACAATCCTGACTTCGGTTCCTCGACGACATCGAACTCGGCCTCATCGGCGGCAACGCCGAGCCGATCAAGCGCGAGGTCCTTGGCTTCGTCGATCGACTTACCGGTGGTCTCAACCCATTCCATGTGTTGCTGCTCTCTGATCCTGATGATCGCTATTTGCGCTTCGAGCGGTTGCTCGTCGCGGGGCGGCCACTCGGCCGGTTCCCCTGTTTCTTCGATGACGGCGTCGGCCGGTTCTTGGGTGCCGTCGTCCGCTTGGACGGTCGGATCCCCGGTGTCGCCGCGTCATCGCGACTTTTCTTCTTGCTCTCGGCCTTCGCCTTGCCGCCGTCTTTCTTGGCCTCCGACAGCTCTCGACGGGCCTGGCTGAGGGGCCCACCGGTCGAGCCACCGTCGGCCTTGGCGAGGGCACGTGCCTTCTCGCTCGCGGCTTGCGCTTGGCGTCCGAGTGACTCGTCGCCCGCGTAGAACCGTTTGGTGATGTAGTACTGCTGCAGGATTCGCAGGATCGACTGGACGATGTAGTAGACGACGAGTCCGAGCAGGAAGAAGATCTGGAAGACGGCGAACACCACCGGCAGGTACTGCATCAGCTTCTGCTGCGTCTCCGACATCGTCGGGCTCACAGCAGCGCGTGCGGCCACCATCCGCTGCTGGAAAAAGTACAGCCCACCGAGCAGTGCGACGATTGCGGCGTAGATCAAGCCACGCCCGAAGTTCTGCCCGAGCATTTCCGACGGCGAGACCGACAGGTCGAGACCCACCGACGTCATGTGGGTGTTGCGCACGAGCGATTCGTACAGATCCGAGGCGTGCGAGAGATAGCGGGGCATGAAGCCGATCGGCTCCGAATCGGGAACACCGCCGGCGCGTAGGACGGCGCGAGCGATGACGGCGTTGCCACCCTCGGGCTCGTAGGTCATGCCGTGCAAGATCCGGAACATCACGAGGAACACCGGCATCTGCGCCACGAGCGGCAGACATGACGCCATCGGGTTGACCTTGTGCTCCTGGTAGAGCTTCATCATTTCTTCGTTGAGCTTCTGACGATCACCCTTATGTTCGCTCTGGAGCCGACGCATCTCCGGTGCGAGCCGCTGCATCTCGAGCATCCCCTTGGTGCTCTTGAGCAGCAGGGGTGTCACCAGCAACATCACGATGACGGCAATCAGGCCGATCGCGGCCGCATAGCTACCCGTGTACTGGTAGAGCCACTCGAGTACGGTCGCGGGGACCTCGAATACGCCGGCAATCATCTGGGTTCCTCGCTGATGGGGTCGTGGCGATCGGGGAGCGGAACCGGATCGAACCCGGACGGCCCGAACGGGCGGCAGCGCAACAGCCGGCGAACGGTGAGCCACAGGCCCCGCCGGGCACCGTGGGTCTCGATCGCGTCACGACCATATTCGGAACAGGACGGGAAGAATCGGCACGGTGAGAGCCGGCCCTCGGCGCCACCTTGATACCACGTGATCGCGGCGATCATCAGGTTTTGCGCTCGGCTCGACGTCGAATCTCTTCCATCAGTTCGCACGTCTCCGTGCGCAACTGATCGAACGTCAGTTCGATCAACGGTGACGACCCGCCGATTAGGAGGAGGCCCGGCGGAAGCGGGCTCGTGTGGTCCAGATCGCGCAGGATGATGCGCAATCGTCGTCGAATTCGGTTCCGGGCAACGGCAGGGCCGAATGCGCGGCCGAAGGCAAACGCCACCGACGTCGCGGTCGATTCGGGTTCGTGACACCAGGTACACCACAGAGCTGCACGTCTGATCCGTGAGCCACGTCTCGTCAGGCGTGTGAAGGCCTGGCGGTCGCGGACTCGATGGATCAAGCCGACAGGCGGGCGCGGCCCTTGTCGCGGCGGCTCTTGAGCACGGCACGGCCGGCTCGGGTGCTCATGCGAGCGCGAAACCCGTGCTTCTTGGCACGTCGGTGGGTGTTGGGCTGGAATGTGCGCTTCACGGCGTCCTCCTCGATGACCTGGCGGGATGCTGTGCCAGGTCGGCACGACTGTTCGGTGTCAGTCGCGGTCAATCCGCGATCTCGACCTGACAAGGCTACGGCCTCGCGTGCACCTGCGGCAACCACCACCGAAATCCGGTGAAGGCACGGGTTTCGTCCGACCGATCGACCATGCTAGGTTGCTTCGTCCTGCTCGGTCGATCCGGTTGTCCACACCTGTGGACAACGGTGTGGACGTTCGATCCGGGTGTTATCGGAGGTTGTCGACGGTGAGTGACCAGTACGAGGTGTGGACGGCTGTCGCGCAGCTGCTCCGTGCCCAGCTCACCGAATCGGTCTGGTATTCCACGTTCTCCGAAGTGGTGCCGCAGCTCGACGACGACAACACCACACTCGTGATCCAGGTTCCGAGCACGCTCGCCCGGGACCGGATCCTGACGAGATACCAGCCGCTGATCACCGACGCGATGGCGGAACTCGGCATCGGGGAGCGCCGATTCGACGTGATCATCAGCGCGACCGAGCACGTCGTGCACGAGTCACCGGACCAGACCGGATCGTCGGCCTCGGGTGTTCAAACCGACGCAAAAGGCCAGGTCATCGACGCCACCGGTGAGCGAAGCGACGCACTCGATGCCGCGGGTTTGAATCCGCGCTACACGTTCGAGACGTTCGTGAAGGGTGCCTCGAACCAGTTCGCGCTCGCCGCCGCGCTGCGGGTCGCCGAGACGCCGGCCCGGAGCTACAACCCTTTGTTCATCTACGGCTCCGCGGGACTCGGCAAGACGCACCTGCTGCACGCCATTGGTCACTACGTCCACAGCAACTATCAGCATCACGTCGTGCGGTACGTGTCGACCGAGACATTCATGAACGAGTACGTCGACGCGATCCGCTCGAACTCGATGGCCGGGCTCCGCCGGAAATACCGGGAGATCGACGTCCTCCTGATCGACGACGTGCAGTTCTTGGAAGGCAAAGAAGGGCTCCAGGAGGAGTTCTTCCACACCTTCAACTCGCTCCACGGTGCCAACAAGCAGATCGTGATCTCCTCGGACCGGATGCCCGACGCAATTCCCACGCTCGAAGAACGGTTGCGTGGACGGTTCAAATGGGGGTTGATCACCGACATCCAGCCACCGGATCTCGAGACCCGGCTGGCGATCCTGCGCAACAAGGCGGAGCGTGAGAAGGTGCGGGTTCCGGCCGAGACCCTCGAGTTCATCGCGTCGAAGATCTCCACGAACATCCGTGAACTCGAAGGCGCGCTGATCCGGGTGACGGCCTACGCGAGCCTCAGCGGTGCGCCGATCACGACCGAGTTGGCGCAGCAGCAACTCGCCGATCTCCTCACGCATTCCGAGCCGAAACCACGCACGGACGCGGAGTTACTCGACGAGATCGCAGCGATTCTCGGGTTCGAGGTCGAGGCCCTCAAAGGCAAGAGCCGACAGCGGCCGCTCGTGACCGCTCGCCAGATCGCGATGTACGTGTTCCGAGAGTTCACCGATCTGAGCTACCCGAGCATCGCCCGCCTCTTCGGCGGTCGCGACCACACCACCGTGATCCACGCGGTCGAGAAGATCGCCCGCCAGATGGGTGAACGCAAGGCGATCTACGAGCAGGTCACCGACGTGCTCCAGAAGTTGAAACTCTCATGAGTGCCGCGCCGAGCCTGTGTGTGCGGGTGTGGACATCTGGTGTCCACCCGGTGGACAACCGGGGTTCATCCACCGAATCACACCGCCGTCATCCGCGCGGTGTGGACGACGGTGGACAACGGCGCGCGGGTGCGCGAACGCTCTACGCTGGGGCAATGACGGGTTGTCCCCAATCCACAAGCCCTACTACTACGACTACCTCTGTACATCACACACTGGGGAGAAGGACCGCACTGTGAAGTTCCGTTGCGAACGAGAGATCCTGGCCGAAGCGTTGGCCACTGCCGGACGGGCGGCGACGAACCGCACGGGAACGCTGCCGGTGCTGTCCGGTGTGCGACTCGACGTCAAAGATGGCGAGCTCACCGTCACCGGTACCGACCTGGAACTGACGATCAGGCTGTCGGTGCCGGTCCACAGTGATCAGGACGGTTCGGCCGTCGTGCCGGCACGGTTGGTGGCCGACATCGTGAAGGCCCTGCCGGCTGGTGCGGTCGAGGTCAGTGTCGGTGACGACGAGATGTCGATCAGCGCCGGGCGGTCGCAGTTCTCGGTGCGGCCACTGTCGTTGAGCGACTACCCCGCCCAGGTCGAGCCCGACGCCGAGCCGGTGACGCTGTCGAGTGATCAGGTGGGCGACGCCCTGCGTCAGGTGGTGCGAGCGGCGTCGACCGATGATGCCCGCGCCGTGCTGACCGGGGTGCTGATCGCGTCCGAGGACGACGGTCTGAAGTTGGTGGCGACGGATTCGTATCGGCTGGCCGTTCGTGATCTGCCCCAGTCGTCGATGCTCGCAGCGGGTCAGAAGGTGCTCGTCCCGAGTCGAGCGCTCGCCGAACTGCAGCGGATCGTGTCGAACGGTGAGGAGCTCACGGTCAGGCTCGGTGCCCGTGAAGCCGTGTTCGAGTCCGGCGGGACCCGACTGACGACGCGCCTGATCGAGGGCGAGTACCCGAACTATCGCAACCTGCTCCCGTCGTCGTATCCGAACACGTTGACGGTCGGGCGCGAGGCGCTCCTCGAGGCGCTGCGGAGGGTCAAGATCCTGGCCCAGGATTCGACGCCTGTCCGGTTGACGCTCGGCGCGGACACGTTGCAGTTGACGGCGATCACGCAAGACGTCGGCAACGCGGCCGAGGAGATCGACGCCAGTTACGAAGGCGCCGAGATGACGGTGGCCTTCAACCCCGACTATCTGGCTGCGGGCATCGACGCAGTCGAGGGTGACGAGGTCACGCTGGCGACGATGGATCCGATGAAGCCGGCGGTGCTCCGCGGCGTCGGACACGACGACTACCTCTATCTGCTGATGCCGGTGCGGGTCCCCTAAAGGCCAGCCGTGCGGGCTCGTCTGGTCCACCGACGGGATCAGAGCAGGAGGTCGAGTCCTGCAGACAGCAGATGCAGCCCAATGAACGTGACGAACGGTGTCGCCATGACGGCGATGACGGCCTTGGCCCGCTCAGTCCTGGGGCGTAACCGGGCGATAGTGGCGACGGTGGCCACGACGTAGGTGGGGCCGCCGATGACGACGCCGGCGACGAGCCCGACGAGCGCTGCGCCAAGGTCACACCAGCCATCGCTCGGGTCGCAGCTCGCACCGCTCGCGGCGTACACGCTGTATCCGACCGCGACCCCGACTGCGATTGCGAGGGTGAACGCGATCGCCGCCGTGATCGCGACCACCTGCCAGGTCGGCCGTGACGCCTGGCTGTCGGTCGTGTCAGTTGCGACGCTCGGGTCGTCGTCGAGTCGCGTCGGTACTGGAGGTGGCGGGTACGGGGTCGGCTCGGTCATGGCTCCACCATGCGCAACTCAGGCGTCGGGGCGATATCGGGAGAATCCCCCAGATCGGGGCGGGTACGACTCCGGGGGTGGCGTGGAGGCGGCTGTTAGCGTCGCATCGACATGATCGTCGAGCGGTTGGAGCTTCTGGAGTTTCGGAACTACGGCTCGGTGTCGTTCGATCTGGACTCGGGTGTCACGGCGGTCCTGGGGCGCAACGGACAGGGCAAGACGAACTTCGCAGAGGCGCTGGCCTATCTGTCGACACTGTCGAGCTTTCGTGGAGCTCCGCCCGATGCGCTCGTGCGAGTGGGCGCGGATGTCGGGGTCATTCGGGCGACGGTGCGCGACGACGACCGACGCGAGGTGTTGATCGAGGCCGAACTGTCGCGGGTCGGCCGCAACCGGGTGCAGGTGAACCGACAGAAACTTGCCAGGGTTCGTGATCTCCTCGGTGTCATGCGGGTGAGTGTGTTCGCTTCCGACGACCTCGTGATGATCAAGGGTGGCCCGGGGGAGCGACGGCGGTTTCTCGACGACACCCTGGTGGCTCTGAAGGTCAGCTACGACGCGATGCGACTGGAACTCGATCGCGTCGTGCGGCAGCGCAACACCCTCCTCAAACAGTCCGGTGGCCGCCTGACCGAGGACGTGGAGGTCACACTCGACGTGTGGGATGCGCGCCTCGCCGAGCTGGGGGAACAACTCGGGTATGCCCGGGCGACCCTGGTGGCGCGCTGTCAGCCGATGGTCTCCGAAGCGTACGAACAACTCGCCGGCGAGTCCTCACCGGTCGAGCTCGTGTACGAGCCGCCGTGGCGGGCCACCGGGCTGGTGCGGGCGCTCGCCGCGTCACGCCATCAGGATCTTCGCCGAGGTGTGTCGACGGTCGGCCCCCATCGCGACGATCTCGCGATCGGGCTGAACGGCCTCCCGGCTCGCACCCATGCGTCACAGGGTGAGCAGCGCACCCTCGCGCTGGCGCTCCGGCTTGCCGCGCACCGCCTCGTGGCCGAACGGACCGGTTCGACCCCAGTGCTGGTACTCGACGATGTGCTGTCAGAACTCGATCCGCAGCGGGCGACGGCACTGCTGCGACACCTTCCGCCGGGGCAGGTGATCATCACGTCGGCGTCACCACTGCCGGATGATGCGAAACCGGAGCGCGTGATCGAGATCTCGGCCGGTACGGTCGTGGCGAGTCCCGATGATGTCGCCTGATCCACTCCCGATCTCGAGCGCGCTCGACGCCGTGGTGAAGTCACTGCGCGGGCCGAGCCGGGAGGCTGTCGGTGGGCTGTTCGGCCGGTGGGTCGAGGCGGTCGGCAATCAGGTTGCCCAGCACGTGAAGCCGGTCAAACTGGACGAGGGCGTGCTCGTGGTCGAAGTCGACGAGCCCGCGTGGGCGACGCAGGTGAAGTTCCTGACGACGATGATCATCGAGCGTCTGCACGATGTCGCCGGTGTGCAGGTCGAGCGGATCGACGTCCGTGTCGAGCGACGGGGCGCTCGCGGCGCCCGAATGTAGCGACGACGCTTCGCCGTCGGCTATTCGCCGGTCTCGGTGTTGGTGCTGCCGGCTTCGTTGATTGCGCCGGTGAGCCAGGAGACGAACGGGGGCCCGACGAGCGCAGAGACAGCCAGTGCGCCGACGAGCACGAGGATCTTGACCTTCTTGGCCTTGGCCTTCTTGGCGGCTCGCGCCTCTGCGGCGTTGATCGATGCTTGGGTCGGCTTCGAGCGTGCCGGCATGAGATGCGCCATCGGGTGCTCTCCGGTCGGGCCGGTCGTAGCCGGTCCGACGGCCGTGATGTCGTCGTCCGTCTCGAACACGCTGACCGCCGGTGCTGCCTGCGGAAGGGTCGGGAGACTGGCGAGGTCGATCGACTCGTCGAGGGGGAACCGATCGGATTGTGGCGCGGGCGCGACGTCGACCGCTGGAAGAGACGGCATCAGGGTCGGATCGGTGGTCGGCATGGTCGGAGCGTTCGTCGGGAGGGCCGGGGTCGTCGGGAGGGTCGGCGTCGTCGACGGTGCCGGGCTCGTGATCGGGCCGGAACCGAGGCGGGGGAGGTCACCTTCGACAGGCGCTCCGGGAGCCACAGTGCGGACCGCCGTGTCGGGGTGGGGAGGAAGGGTCGGGGCCGTGGGTGCGGCCAGTTGCGGCACCGGGAATTCGGGTGCGTCGTTCGTGGGGGTGACCGCCGTATCGCTCATGGCACCTGCATCGGTATCTGTCGGTCGGATCTTGAACCCGAACGGGCATGATTGGACCATGGCGAACGACACCGAATCCGTGAAGGCACGGCTCCAGACCGATCTGACGGCCGCGATGAAGGCACGCGACGAGGTCGCGCTGTCGACGGTCAGGATGCTGCGGGCCGCGATCATGAATGCCGAGGTGGCGGGTGAGCGGGCGGTCGAACTGACCGACGAGCAGGCCGTCGGCGTGTTGCGGTCGGAGGCCAAGAAGCGTGCCGAGTCGGCGGCGGTGTACGAGGAGAACGATCGACCCGAGTCGGCTGCGAAGGAACGGGCCGAACTCGCGGTGATCGAGCGGTATCTGCCGGCAGCGATGGACGATGACCAGTTGGTCGCGATCGTCGACGAAGAGGTCGCGGCGGCAGCGGCGAACGGTGCCGATGGCGGCAAGGCGATGGGCATGGTGATCAAGGCGGTCCGTGATCGTGCCGGTTCGAGTGCCGACGGCGGTCGCATCGCTGCGCTCGTGAAGGCCAGACTCCAGCCCTGACCGAACCCCCACCCACCCACCAACGGCCGATCTCGTGAGGATCTTGCGCACCTGCTGCGCAAACTCCTCACGAGATCGGCCGTTTGGGGTGGGTCGGGGGGCCCCCGGGCCGATTTCGTCGATTCTGGGGCCACTGAGGGGCCGATGGGACAGTGGCCGTCACACCCCGGTGGTACAATCACACCATTGCGATTTGGAGTCGAACCGTTGCTGATCGGCCCTCGGTCCGGTCGTTGGGTCGCCGGAATCGCCGCCCATCGAATCGTCCGAGTCCGACAACTGTGATCGAGGTCCTGCGTGCCCACTGACACCACGCCAGCAAGTTCCACCAAGCCGACCGGCAGCTACGGCGCCAAGGACATCCAGGTGCTCGAGGGGCTCGACCCCGTTCGCAAGCGCCCAGGCATGTACATCGGTTCGACCGGTCTGCAGGGTCTGCATCACCTCATCTGGGAAGTCGTCGACAACGCGGTCGACGAGGCCATGGCGGGGTACTGCGACCGGATCGGGATCACACTGCTGGCCGACGGGGGGTGCCGGGTCGACGACAACGGGCGTGGCGTCCCGGTCGACCCGTACAAGACCGGGCAGCACAAGGGCAAGAGTGCCGCCGAAGTCGTGTTGACCGTGCTCCACGCGGGCGGAAAGTTCGGCGGCGAGGGGTACAAGGTTTCCGGCGGTCTCCACGGCGTCGGCGTGTCCGTCGTCAACGCCCTGTCGGAGCGTCTGACGATCGAGGTCGATCGTGAGGGCAAGCACTGGCTGCAGGAGTATGCCAAGGGTGGCGTGCCGCAGGGGAAGATGCAGATCGTCGGCGAGACGCCGAGACGTGGTCGCAAGCAGGGCACCACCATCACGTTCTGGCCGGACCCCACGATCTTCCAGGCCGAGGGCACCGAGTTCGTGGGTCGCACGGTGCTCGAGCGACTCCAGACGATGGCGTTTCTCAACAAGGGCCTCGAGATCGTGTTCGAGGATCAGCGCCCCGAGAAGGAGAACACGGTCACTTATCAGTACAAGGGCGGCCTGATCGACTTCGTCAAGCACATGAACGCGTCAAAGGATCCGCTGTTCTCGAAAGTGTGCAATTACGAAGACGAAGACGATGACGGCCAGATGCTCGACATCGCACTGCAGTGGAACACCGGCTACCACGAGGGAGTCCACGGCTACGCCAACGGCATCTCCACGATCGAAGGCGGCATGCACGTCGAGGGGTTCCGTACCGCTCTCACGAGTGTGATGAACAAGTACGCACGCGAGAAGAACCTGCTCAAAGAGAAAGATGTCAACCTGACCGGTGAAGACATCCGCGAGGGTCTCACCGCGATCATCTCGGTCAAATTGCGTGAGCCACAGTTCGAAGGCCAGACCAAGGCCAAGCTCGGCAACGTGCCGATGCGGTCGTTCGTCCAGAAGTGCACCTATGAGCGGATGGGTGAGTGGTTGTCGGAGAACCCGACCGAAGCCAACAAGGTCGTCAAGAAGGGCCTCGCTGCTGCGCAGGCCCGTGTCGCCGCCAAGAACGCACGCAACGCCGTCCGGCGCAAGACGGCCCTGTCCGGCGCTGGCATGCCGGACAAGCTGAAGGACTGCACGTCGAAGAACGCCTGGGAGTCCGAACTGTTCATCGTCGAGGGTGACTCTGCAGGCGGCACCGCACTGGATGCTCGCCAGCCACACACCCAGGCGATCCTGCCGATCCGTGGCAAGATCCTCAACGTCGAGCGGGCCCGGATCGACAAGATGATGAAGAACAACGAGATCCAGGCCTTGATCACCGCGATCGGTGCCGGCGTCGGCGAGGAGTACGAAGTCGACAAGTGCCGCTACCACAAGATCATCGCGCTCTGTGACGCCGACGTCGACGGCAGCCACATTCGCACGCTGCTCCTGACGTTCTTCTTCCGCCAGATGCGCGACATGGTCGAGGCCGGCTACGTGTACATCGCGCAACCGCCGCTGTTCTCGACCGAGATCGGCAAGGAGAAGATCTACCTGAAAGACGAAGCGGCACGGATCCGTTTCCTCGCCGAGCGACCGAACCACAAAAAGGAGTTCGCCCGGTTGAAGGGTCTCGGGGAGATGGACTGGGAAGAATTGAAAGACACCACGATGAACCCGGCAACGCGCACGTTGTTGCAGGTCACCGTCGAGGAGGCCGCAGAGGCCGACACGATCATGAGTGTGCTGATGGGCGACAACGTCGAGTCCCGTCGCGACTTCATCACCACCAACGCCCGCGACGTTCGCAACCTCGATTTCTGATGGTCGAACGGTTGGTGTCGGATACCAACCGTTCGCGGTTTCCGAATGCACACCACACGAGCCAACGGAACGGTTGGTATCCGACACCAACCGTTCTGGTCAGGAACTGATTCATGAGTGACACACCGACTCCGCCTCCTCCTGTCGACACCGGTGACGACGGAGGTGACGGGAACGACTCGATTCAACCGATCTCCTTGCAGGACGAGATGGAGAACTCGTTCCTCGACTACGCGATGTCGGTCATCATGTCGCGGGCACTGCCCGACGTCCGTGACGGCCTCAAGCCCGTGCACCGCCGGATCATCTGGGACATGGAGCAGCAGGGCTTCCGCCCCGACCGCCCGTTCGTGAAGTGCGCCCGCGTCACGGGCCACACCATGGGGACCTATCACCCGCACGGCGACAGCGCGATCTACGACGCCCTCGTCCGGATGGCCCAGCCGTTCTCGCTGCGACATCCGTTGATCGACTTCCACGGCAACTACGGCAGCCCGGACTTCGGTCCCGCGGCTTCGCGCTACACCGAGTGCCGGTTGCATCCGTTGGCGATGCAGTTGCTCGCAGATATCGACGAAGACACCGTCGACATGCGTTCCAACTACGACGGCTCGACCGAAGAACCCGTCGCGTTGCCGGCCCGGTACCCGAACCTGCTCGTCAACGGCAGCCAGGGCATTGCCGTCGGCATGGCCACCAACATCCCGCCGCACAACCTCGGTGAGGTGATCGACGCAACGGTGCATCTCCTCGATCATCCGAACTCACCGGACGTCCCCGACAACACGACCGTCGACGATTTGATGGAGTTCGTGAAGGGTCCCGACTTTCCGACCGGCGGTCAGATCCTGGGTCGGGCCGGGATCATCGACGCATATCGAACCGGCCGCGGCAGCGTGAAGACCCGCGCCAAGGCATCGATCGAAGAAGGCAAGAACGGGCGCTACGAGATCGTCGTCACCGAGCTGCCGTACCAGACGAGCTGCTCCTCGATCGCCGGCCGAATCGAGGAACTCGTCACGAACGGTGACCTCGAAGGCATCGCCGATGTCAACGACGGTTCGGCGGGGGGCAAAACCAACTTGATCATCACGCTCAAGCGCGACGCCAACGCCAACGTCGTGCTCAACAATCTCTACAAGATGACGCAGCTGCAGAGCAGCTTCTCGATCAACATGGTGGCGCTGGTCGACGACGTACCCCGCACGCTCAACCTGCTGACTGCGCTCGAAGGATATGTTCGCCACCAGATCGAGGTGGTCACTCGGCGGTCGGAGTTCCGACTGGCGAAAGCCAAGCGGCGAGCGCACATTCTCGAGGGCCGCATCAAGGCCCTCAACGTCATCGATGCGATCATCGCGCTGATTCGCGCCAGCGACGACGTGGCGACCGCCAAGGCCGGCCTGATGGCCGAGCCGTACGAGTTCACCGAGGTCCAGGCGGTCGACATCCTCGACATGCAGCTCCGCCAGCTGACGCGTCTGTCGCGGATCGAGCTGGAGACGCTGCTCGACGACGAACGGTCGAAGATCGCCGAGCTCGAGGCGATCCTCGCCGACGATGCGTTGCTGCGCACGGTGATCAAGGACGAGATGCTCGCGATCAAGGATGAGTTCGCGACGCCACGGATCTGCGAGCTCACCTACGACGACGGCGAGATGTCGATCGAAGATCTCGTCGACGACAAGGAACTCGTCATCGTGATGACCGAGGCGCAGTACGTGAAGTCGGTGTCTGCGACATCGTTCAAGTCGCAAGGTCGCGGTGGCCGCGGCGTCAGCGGCGGCAAGCTCAAGGCCGAAGACATCGTGCGTCACGTGATTTTCACGACTGCCCACGCGCACCTGCTGTTCTTCTCGAACCGGGGCAAGGTGTATCGCCTGCGAGCGCTCGAGATCCCCGAACGCGAACGGACGGCGAAGGGGATGCCGATCGTCAACCTGCTCCCCTTGCAGGCGGGCGAGAGCATCCAGGCGATCATCGACACTCGCGAGTTCGCCGGCGATCGCTACTTGTTCTTCGCCACCCGGCAAGGCACGGTCAAGAAAACCACGTTCGACGCCTACGACTCCAGCCGGCGCGACGGCATCATCGCGATCAACTTGAAAGACGGCGACGAGCTGGTGAAGGTCATCGAGACCTCGGGCGACGACGACGTCTTCATGGTGAGCAAGGGCGGGATGACGATCCGGTTCAACGAGAACGACGTGCGGGCGATGGGTCGGACGGCGGCCGGTGTGCGCGGCATGAAGTTGAAGGCCGGCGCGGATGATGCGGTCGTCACGTGCGACGTCGCTCGCGACGACGTGGCGATCCTGATCATGACGGACGGCGGCTATGGCAAGCGCACGCAGCTGGACAAGTTCAATGTTCAGGGCCGCGGCGGCCAGGGCGTCCGCGGCATCAAGCTCACCGGCAAGAAGGGCTTCGTGAGCGCGGCATTCATGGTCGGTATCGACGACGAGATCGTCGCCGTGTCGTCCGGTGGCGTCACCATCCGGATGAACGTCCGGGAGATCTCGTCGCAGGGACGCGACGCAACCGGGGTTCGGGTCATGAACCTCGATGATGGCCAGGCGGTGGCGTCGGTCGCTCCGATCATCGCCGAACACGACGACGACGACTGAGCCCCCATCACCGGCGATGTCCGGTCGATCGCAGCACGACTGCCCACTCATGTCGATGAGGAGGTGGTCGTGCGCGATCGAGGTTCGATGCTGGTGCTGGTGGTGTTCGTCGGCCTTGCGGTCAGTACGGCGGTGCTGTTCGCGCTGATGCCGATGCTGGTGGACCTGATGCACCGTGAGCAGGCGCAGTCGGCGGCCGACGCCGCTGCGCTCGCGGGCGTCACTGGTGGCCGTCCGGCTGCGGCGGCGATTGCATCGGCGAACGATGCCGAACTCGTCGAATGGTCGTCTGTCGGCCGTGACGTCACGGTCCGAGTGAGCGTCGGCGGGCAGGTCGTCGTCGCACGCGCCACCGACGAACCGTGACGAATGCCTACAATCGAGTCGGTGAGCACCACAGACGGCGAATCTCCCGGGCGGCTGAACGCTGCGCTCGAGAACCTGTTCGCGTCGAAGCCCACGTTGCCTGAACCCGGCCCCGAAGTATCGTCCGACGTTCCGAGCCGACACGACGAGGTCACACCACCGCCTCGACCACCGGTGTCGAACGCCGGGTCGGGCGCGGCAGTCGACGACTGGGGTGTGGACGATCCCGACGACGAGCCGTACACGCTGCCCGAGATCGTGCCGGCCACTTCCGCCCCCGACGTCACCGACTCGATCCCGGCCGACCACTCGACGGCACCGGTTCCCACCGTTGCACCGGTTGCGCCCGTCATGCAAGCGGCTCCCGTGCCGACCGCACCACCACGACAAACCGCGCCACCACGACAGACTGCGCCTGCCACCGCGTGGGGCGATCACATGCCGGCTGCCTCGTCGAACGCGCAGGCCTCGACGCTGCGGGCGCCGGGGCGCCGCCCGCGCGTCAGGCGTGTTACTCGGGTGTTGCGTCACATCGACCCGTGGAGCACGTTCAAGGTCGCGCTGCTGTTCAGCGTCGTCGCGTACCTGGTGTCGCTGACGGCCGGGGTGTTGCTGTGGCGTGTCGCCGACAGCACCGGCACGTTGGCGAACGTGGAGCGGTGGTTCACGCAGTTCGGTTGGGAGACGTTCGAGTTGAAGGGCGGCGAGGTCTTCCACAACGCCTGGGTCATCGGTCTGTTCGGCGCAGTCGGTCTGACCGGCGGTCTCGTGCTGCTCGCCACGCTGTTCAACCTGGTCAGCGACATCGTCGGAGGGATCCGCATGACGGTGCTGGAGGAAGAAGTCGTCGAACGCACGGTGTCGTCGGCGCGACGGTACGTCGTTCGTCGGAGCCCCTCGGTGAGCGGCGACAGCGAAGGCATCGACGATTGGGACGTCGACGACGGCGAGGCCCCTCCCACCAAGGCGCTGCCGGCCGCCAACGATCAGGTGCTGCGCGGCACCTCGGAGCGCGCGGCAACGCCGGTCACCGAGGATTGGTCGATCGACGATGACGACCAGGGCGTCGGCGTCGGCGTCGACGCAGCAGACCGCAGCCGCGTCGCCGATCCCAGTTGAGGATCGGTGATGGCGCCGGTAGCCTCGCATCCTTGCTGGGGCTATAGCTCAGTCGGTTAGAGCGCTGCCCTGATAAGGCAGAGGTCACAAGTTCGATTCTTGTTAG
>JBDSBE010000167.1:0-27865 GCA_039921745.1 Ilumatobacteraceae bacterium
TCGACGCCGGCTGCCTCCTCGCCGTGGGCGATGGGCAGACCGATCGACGACTCGGTCTGGTGTTCGAACCAGTGGATCCCGAACGCCGGAGCGTTGAGGTAGCCGGAACCGAACGCCAGGACACCGAGCACGATCAGGGGGGCCGTGATCTGCCACGGCGAATCGAACTTCGCGAACGGGAACGTCCAGCCGTGGGAGACATGGTCGCCGAGGCCCTGATCATGGGCATCATGAGCGTGAGCGCCGTGCGCGTCGTGCGCGTCGTGCGCCAGGGCGATACCCGCATCACCGGGCTGCGCATAGTCGCCCTCGGGCAGGTGAGCATCGGCGTGCTCGGCCTCGTCCGGGTGGACCGAGTGGTGCTGCAGGCCGTCGGCGTGCTCGTCGTCGACACCCATGAAGTGCGCAGCGCCACCGCGGGGCCGACCGAAGAACGTGAGATAGGTCGCCCTGGTCATGTACGCCGTGGTCATGAACGCGCCGATGATGCCGACGAAGTAGAACCAGGTGTAGTCGGCGTGCTTGGCCGAATCGATGATCTCGTCCTTGGAGAAGAACCCGCTGAAGAACGGCACCCCGCACAGCGCTGCCGTGCTGATCATCCAGGCTCCGAACGTGATCGGCATCTTGCGCCAGATTCCGCCCATGTCCTTCTTCATGTCGAAGCTGTGATGGCTCGCTGTGTGGCTGACCGACCCCGCGCACAGGAACAGGCAGCACTTGAAGAACGCGTGCGTGAAGATGTGGAACACCGCTGCGGTCCAGGCGCCGACGCCGAGCCCCATCATCATGTAGCCGAGCTGCGAGACGGTCGAGTACGCCAGCACCTTCTTGATGTCGTTCTGCACGAAGGCGAGTGCGGCGGCGACCAGGACGGTGATCCCGCCGATCACCGCGATCAGGTTGAACGACTGCCCTGCCGCGTTGATCTCGAGGCCGACGTGGAACACGGGGTAGATCCGCGCGACGAGGAACACGCCGGCCACGACCATCGTCGACGAGTGCAGCAGCGACGACACCGGCGTCGGCCCTGCCATGGCGTCGGGGAGCCAGGTGTGGAGCGGGAACTGACCCGACTTGCCCATGCACGCGATGAACAGCGCGACGGCGGCCCACATCAGCGTGCTCTGGCTCCCGAACTCGCCGGCGGCAGCGAGCTCGTTGATGCCGCTGATGTCGAGCGTGCCGAAAATCCCGAGCAGCATCGCCGTGCCGACGAGCAGACCGACGTCGCCGACGCGCACCGTGAAGAAGGCCTTCAATGCGGCCGTACTGTTCTCGTGCTCCTCCCACCAGTGCCCGATCAACATGAACGAACAGAGACCCATGATCTCCCAGCCGAGGATGAGCTGCACCATGTTCGGAGCGAGCACCATCGCCAACATGCCGGCTGAGAACAGCGTCAGTGCTGCGAAGAAGTGCGTGTATCGGCGGTCACCGCGCACGTACTCGAGCGAGAAGATCTGCACGAGACTCGAGATGAAGGTGACCAGCACCAGCGCCATCACCGAGAGGCCGTCGATCTGTTGGCCGATCCCGAACTCGACACCCCCCGACTGCCACCAGATGATCTGACGGATGACCGGGCCGACTTCCTCCCCGTGGCTGGCATCGACCCGCGTGATCCACTGCGCGGTCGCGCCGGCAGCGATGACGAACGAGGCGATCATGCTGACGAGCCCGATCTCCGAGCCGCCCTTCGGCAGTTTCTTGCCGAAGAAGATGATCGCAAAGAAGGCAACCGCTGGGAGGACGGGGATCAGCCACGCGTGCTCGAGGAACCATCCGGCCGCCTCGGCTCCGTGCCCGGCGGCTTCGTCGACTGCGAACACCATCAGCCCTTCATCTCCGACAGTTCATCGAGCGAGATCGACCGACGGTTTCGATAGACCATCAGCACCATGCCCAGGCCCACGCCGACCTCGGCGGCCGCGACGGCGACCACGAAGAGGGCGAAGACCTGCCCGTCGATGTCGTCGTTCATCAGCGAAAAGGCGATCAGGTTGAGGTTGACCGAGTTGAGGATCAGCTCGACCGACATCAGCACCATCACCGCGTTCTTGCGGGCGATCACGCCGAACACGCCGATGCAGAACAGGGCCGCGCTGAGAAGCAGGAAGTTGACGGCCAGCATCAGTCTTTCCGAGCCAGGACGATCGAGCCGATGGCGGCTGCGAGCAGGACGAACGAGAGCGCGATCAGCGGGACGAGGAAGTCGCCGAGGTATCCGTCGGACAACCGTTGGGTCGAGGTGGCGATCCGCTCACCCGACAGGTCGGTGATCACCTGGCCTCGGTACTCGTCGATCAACACCCAGGCGAGCATCGCGAACATGAGCAGCGCAACCGGGATCCCGATCGCCCAACCGTCATTGTTGAGTTCCGGTTCGACCCCGAGCTGGGCGCGGGTCAGCATGATGCCGAACAGGAACAGGACCATCACAGCGCCGATGTAGACCAGCACCTGAGAAACGGCCACGAACTCGGCGGCGGCGAGGATGTACTGCGCGGCGACGCCGCCGAGGACGACCACCAGCCAGAGCGCGGCGTGCACCACGTTGTCCGACGTCACGACTCGAAACGCGCCCATCAGCATCGCCGCCGCCATGATGTAGAACCCGACGTTCTGCGCGACGTTCACATCCGCCGCCAGGAATGCGGCGATCACTGCTTCTGCGCTCCTGCTTCGATCTCCGGCGCCTCGGTCCCGTTTTGAATCCACACCCAGGGGCTACGCCGGGCGGAGACGACTCTCACGTCGATCATTTCTTCTGCGCTCCTGCTTCGAGCTCCGGCGCCTCTGGCACCGTCTCCATCCACTCCCCGAGCTTCTCTTTGTCGTGGAGGAGGTCGGCGATGCGGGGCTCGGAGTACTCGTACTCCGGGCTCCAGAACAGTGCGTCGAACGGGCACACCTCGACGCAGATCCCGCAGTACATGCACAGGGCGTAATCGATGTCGAACCGGTCGAGGTGGTTGACCTGGCGAGGTTTCCCACCGGCGCGCCGGGGCGGCGCGAGCTGCTTGTGAGCCTCGATGTAGATGCACCAGTCGGGGCACGACCGCGAACACAGCATGCACGCCGTGCAGTTGTCGTTGTGGAGCGCGATCACGCCGCGGGCTCGAACCGGCGGCGTCTCTTTCTCGTGCGGGTACTGCACCGTGTTGGCGCCGTTCTTGGCGGTGCGCGCCATGGTGCCCATCGTGACACCGAGGCCCTTGATCAGACCGGGAAGCTTGGGCATCAGATGGCCACTTTCAAGATGGAGGTGATCACGATGTTGCCGATCGAGACGGGGATCAGCACCTTCCACGCAAAGCGCTGGAGCTGATCTTCGCGGAAGCGCGGGTACGTGAACCGGACCCACATGATGATGCCGACCAGCAGCATCATCTTGGACATCATGATCAGCGGGCCGACGACATTCATCCAGTTCGCGACGTCATCGACGTTGGTCCAGCCGAACCAGCTGAACGGGACGCCCCACCCGCCGAGAAACAGGATCGAGGCGATGAAGGCGAACACTCCGGCGGTCGCGAACTCCCCGATGAAGAACATGAGGAATCGGAAACCCGAGTATTCGGTCATGTAGCCGGAAACCAGTTCGGACTCGGCGATCGGCATGTCGAACGGCGGCTGCGTGAGCTCGGCCTGGACGGCGATCATGAAGATCACGAAGCCGACGAACTGCGTGATGACGAACGGGTTCCCGACCCAGTCGAGACCGAAAATCTGCTGGCTGTTCTGAGCGACGACGATGTCCTGCAGGTTCATCGAACCGGCCTGGATCACCACGCCGACGGCGGCGAGCACCATCGGCAGCTCGTAGGCGATGAGCTGGCCACCCGCGCGCAGACCGCCGAGCAGTGAGTACTTGTTTGCGCTCGACCACCCGGCGACGAGAATGCCGATCACCGACACCGAACCGATCGCGAGTGCGTAGAACACGCCGGCCTGGAAGTTGGTGAACCAGGCATCGGGCCCGAACGGCACGACGACGACGAGCAGGAACGTCGAGAGCAGCACGATGATCGGCGCGATCTTGAAGATCTTCGCGTCGGCGTTCTCGGGGATGATGTCTTCTTTCTGCAGCCACTTGCCGACCTCGGCGATCAGCTGCATCGAGCCGTACGGGCCGGCTTCCATCGGGCCGAGCCGACTCTGCATGAACGACATCATCTTGAACAGGAACAGGTACACGATCCCACCGGCCGGCAGCAGGACCGCCACGATCCCGCCGAGGACGCGCAGCAGCGACTGCCCCCAGTACGGGATCTCGATCGCGAGCACGGACATCATGCGGCGACGCGGAGGGGGTGGACAGTGGGGCTCGACATCACCGGTCGATGTCTCCGAGGATGAAGTAGAGGCTCGCCAGAATCGTGATGATGTCCGGCACGTAGACGCCCTTGAGCACCCAGGGGGTGATCGAGATGTTGTTGAAGCTCGCTGAGCGGATCTTGACTCGGAACGGCCCGAGGTCACCCTTGCTCGCGACGTAGTACCCCATCTCGCCGAGCGGGTTCTCTGTCGACACCCACGCTTCGCCCTCGGGGACCTTGATGATGCGGGGCACCTTGGCCATGATGGGCCCGGCGGGAATGTCGTCGACGAGCTGTTCGACGATCTTGCACGCCTCCCTGGTTTCTTGGAGGCGCACCCAGCACCGCGCCCACGAGTCACCGTCGGGGTGGGTCCAGACCTTCCAGTCGGCCTTGTTCCAGGCCATCGGCAGATCCTGGTCGCGACGCAGGTCGTAGTCGATGCCCGACGCCCGCAGGTTGGCACCCGACAGCCCGTACGACTTGGCGACATCCGCGGGGATCACGCCGATGCCCCGGGTTCGACTCTGGAAGATCTCGTTGCCGAACAGCAGGGTTTCGATCTCGTCGCAGAAGCCCTGCAACTTGCGCATGACCTGCTTGGTCTCGGCGATCCAGCCCTTCGGCAGATCGTCCTTGAGACCGCCGATGCGATCGAAGTTGGGGTGGAACCGCCCGCCGGTTGCGCCTTCGATCAGGTTGAGGACGTACTCGCGATCGCGGAACGCGAGGAAGACGGGAGTCACGGCACCGAGTTGGACACCCAGGTCACCGAGGAACAAGCCGACGTTCGCGATCCGACTGAGTTCGAACAGGATCGTGCGGATGTACTGGGCGCGCGGCGGCGCTTCGATCTCCATCAGCTTCTCGGCGGCGAGGATGAACGGCACCTCGTTCGCGAACGATCCGAGCCAGTCGATCCGATTGATCAGGGTGGTGACCTGCGGGAAGGTCCGGACCTCGGTGAGCTTCTCGTATCCGCGGTGCATGTAGCCGGCAACGGGTTCGGCCCAGATCACCTGCTCGCCGTCGAGCCGGGCGATGATCCGCAGTGTGCCGTGCGTGGCCGGATGCTGCGGACCGATGTTGAGGGTCATCCCCTCGGTCTCGAGTTCGACGTTGAGTCGGGCGTCAGCAGCCTGACCGGCGATGTAGGAGAGCTGCTGGCGCTCGTTGAGCATCGTCATGGCGCGTCGCCCTCTCGATCGTCCGCCTGTTCGGCCTCTGCGTCGGCGACCCCGTCGCCCGGCGTGGGAGCGGCCGGGTCGGCGTCGGTCGACTCCGTCACGGTGCCGGAACCGAGATCGGCCGTCACGGGCGCCTCGCCATCCGAGTCGTCCGGTGTCTCGCCGTCTGGTTCCGCGCCGTCGTCGGTGATGATCGTGTCGGCGACCGGACCCGTAGCGGGCTCGCCGTCGGGCTCGACTGCGTCGTCCGTGGCGTCTGCTGCGTCGACGGCGTCGGCGACCGCTGCGGTCTCGCCGTCGACGTCGCCAGCCGCATCGCCGTCGGTCGGCGGCGTGTCGACCACCGTCGCCGTCGCGGACTCGTCGGTCGCCGTGGCAGGTCGATCGGCATCGCCATCAGGTGCGGTGGCGGCTTCGACCGCGTCGCCGGCCGCCGTGTCGGCGGTCTTCTCCGCGTCGCCGGCCGCTTCGACGGGAAGCGGTTCGCCGTCAGCGCTGATCGGGGTGTCGCCGATCTCCTCGGCGAACTCGGGCATCGGCTCGACGTCGACGATCCCGGGCCACGGCTTGACCATTCTCGACAGCAGCGGGAAGTCCTTGCGGAGCGGGTACCCCTCGAACTCGCCTGGGAGATACAGGTTGCGCAGGTCGGGATGACCGTCGAAGCCGATCCCGAACATCTCGTGCGTCTCCCGTTCGTGCCAGTTGGCACCGGCGAACGACCCGATCCACGTCGGCATCGTCATCGATTCGGGGACGTCCGCCTTGATCGTGACACCGACGTGGCGGCGCAGGTCGGTGAGCCGGGCGAAGACCTGGAAGCGCGTGTCGCCGCCGGCGTAGCCCTGCTTGATCTCGGTGTCGAGCGGCTTCGGCTCGTCGTCCGGATTGTCCTCACCCTTGCCGTACGGCGACGGCATCCAGTCGATCGCCGACACGAAGCAGAAGTACTCGAAGCCCTGAGCCTTCAGGGCCTGTGCGGTCAGCGCCCACGCTTCGGCCGACACGCGGACCCAGAGGTCGTCCTGGGGTACGAGGTGGGTGTCGAGCAGATGCTCACCCAGGTCATCGCGCAGCGCGTCGACGATGCCCTCGCGCAACCCGTCGCCGGGCAGTGCTGGGGTCTCCTCCGACTGCTCGGTGTCGGTGGCGTCACTCAATCGGGCCACCCCCGACCACGATCGGCTCCGCGGCCACGGGCGGCACCCTCCGGCCGGCTTCCCGCGCCGCCGTCTGCTGCAGCGACGTGTACTCCTCGCCGCGCCACTTGGCAGCCATGTCTTCGTGCTTGATGCGCTGCTGGAGCAGGACGATGCCTTCGAGCAGCGCTTCCGGGCGCGGCGGGCAACCCGGGACGTAGATGTCGACGGGGATGATCTGGTCGACGCCCTTGGTGACCGAATACGAATCCCAGTACGGGCCGCCGCAGTTCGCGCACGATCCCATCGAGATGACGTACTTCGGTTCGGGCATCTGCTCGTACAGCCGCTTGACGGCGGGAGCCATCTTGTCGGTGACCGTCCCGGACACGACGACGAGGTCGGCCTGGCGCGGGCTCGCAGGCAGCGGGATCACGCCGAGGCGCATCACGTCGTAGCGGGGGGATGCGAACGCAGCACCCATCTCGATCGCGCAGCAGGCGAGTCCCCACTGGTACACCCACATCGAATACGAGCGGCCCATGTTGAACAGCTTGGTGAGCGGTGCCGGCATGCGACCGCTGTCGACTAGACCCATCGGAGCAGTCCTCGCTTCCACGAGTAGACGAGGCCGTCGAGCAGCAGCACGATGAAGATCAGCATCGTGATCAGACCGAACCAGCCGTAGCGCTCCATCGCGGTCGCCCACGGGAAGATGAACACGGCTTCGACGTCGAAGATGACGAACAGGAGCGCGAAGACGTAATACCGGATCTGGCTCTGCGACCAACCGAGACCCACGGGATCGACACCGGATTCGTACGCGATTCGCTTCTGGGCGGTCGGACGCGACGGTCTGACAGCGGCGGCGAGGCCGAGCAGGAGACCGGCAATCAGGATCGCGGCGAGGCCGAACCAGACAACGGTGAGGTAATCCCTCAGAAACAGCGACATCGGGCAGCGAGGCTACCAGTGATCGGGAAGAGGTCCCCAAACCCTCCGCACCCGAATTCGGCTGGAACGCAATCACGAATGCACGAGTTGACCGCCGACCCGATTCGTGAGATCAGCGGCATGCCATCTGTGACGTTTCGGCGATCCGCATCATGAAGACCACGAACACTTCATCGAACAACGAAGCACGGCCGACCCACGCTGTCGATCATCCGGAGATGTTGCAATCACGTTTCCGTCCGGTCGTCGTCGGGTAGGCCCCGACGCCACACCGTTCCTACAGGAGGACCTATGACTGACCAGATCGATCCCCCGATCACCGACGAGGAGACCCAGCCGCAAGCCGGCATCAACCGCCGCCGGATGTTCCTGGCTGGAGCCGGGATTGCCAGTGCCGCAGCTCTGACCAAGGTCGGCACGGCTGAGGCGGCCGACCCCAATGACGTGACGCTCAACGAAGTCAAGGAAGCGATCACAAGCACCGGCGTGCTCAATACCGGGTCCAATGGAGGTGTTCCTGGGACCGCCGGCAACGAGGCGCTCTACGGAGAGATCGATCAGGCAGTGAATGGTTCGCACGCCATCCGAGGCATCACGGTCGGTACGGGCCATGCGGTTGCCGGCGAGACCAACAATGTCGCCAACACCGCCGGCGCGACCTGGGGTCGACATCGCGGCTCGGGACCCGGCGTCGATGGCGTCAACGTCTCGACCGTGGCGATCCCGATCGCCGGAGACGGCAATGGTGTACGGGGCACGGTGACGGTCGCCACCAACGGCAGCCACGCCGTCAAGGGCGTCACGCAGGGCGGCGGACATTCCGTGGCCGGTGACACCCCGGCCACCGCCGCCGGTGCCGGCGGCGTCGGACTCAACTCCGTCGCTGCGACCTGGGGTCGTCACGGTGGTGGCGGCGCTGGCGTCGGCGGTGTGAACACGGCGCCGGTGGCCGAACTCGCCGGTCCCGCCCGCGGTGTGGAGGGCGCGATCACGTCCCCCACCAACGGCTCGCACGCCGTCTTCGGTACGACCAACGGCGCCGGTCACTCCGTCGCTGGCGAGACCCCGGCCATGGTCCCCGAGGCTCCCGGCTCGGCCACGATGGTGTCCAACGCGAACACCACAGCAGCGACCTGGGGCAAGCACAACAACCTTGGTGCCGGCATCGGCGGTATCTCGATCAAAGGCTACGGCGGCGAGTTCGTCGGCGGGAAGGCGTCGGTCCGACTGATCCCGAGCACCGGTGTCGCCAGCGGTGCCCCTTCGACGACCGGCCACCTCGTCGGTGAGCTCGTCGTCGACGGCAACGGCGACCTGTACTACAACGACGGCACGCTGTTCACGAAGCTGAACGGTCAGACCGGCGGCACGGTCATCCTCAACGACATCCAGCGGGCATACGACTCGCGTGAGGAGTTCGCGACGCCGGCCAACAAGAACAAGGGCCGCCACCGCGCCGACGAGGTTCGTGAGATCAACCTCACCGAGTTCAGCAACCTGCCGGCTTCGGCGTCGGGTGCGATCATCAACGTCACGGTCGCCGACACCGATCCGCGCGGTTTCGCGCTGGTCTACAACGGTGACACGAAGACGAAGCCGACCGGCTCCACCGGTTCGAGCGTCAACTGGGTCGATGCCGGCGAGTTCGTCGCCAACGGCATCACGGTGGCCGTCAGCGCTACCGGCACCGTGAACGTGTACACGCTCACGGCGACCGAGGTCATCATCGACGTGGTCGGTTACATCAGCTGATCCTGCTCAGCTGCTCCTGGCCAGTCGATTCTCGTCAGTTGAATCTGGTCGGCCGTCGCGCCGACGTCCGACGAACCGCCGTGGCACCTCGCCACGGCGGTTCGTCGCGTCTGATGGCGGTGCACCGCTCGATCGGGTGAAGTCGATCAAATTTACGTTGCGAGCTACCTACCGACCAGTAGGTAGCTAGAGTGTTCACGTGCTGGATGCTCAGACCCTTCACGACTCCCTCGACACCACGATCGAGCAGCTACTCGAACGCCACCTGGCGACGTCGAAGGAGTGGTTCCCCCACGAACACGTGCCGTACGGCCGAGGTCGCGACCCGATCTCGGGCGAGGAATGGAGCGAAGCCGATGCCGACCTGGCCGGTGCGACCATCTCCGACGAGGTCCGATCGTCCCTGCTGGTCAACCTCCTGACAGAAGACAATCTCCCGTACTACTTCCGGACGGTCGAAGGCCTGTTCGGCCCCGACGGTGCCTGGGGTGAATGGGTCCGACGCTGGACAGCCGAAGAGGGCCGCCATGCAATGGCGATCTACGGGTACCTGATGGTTACCCGCGCGATCGACCCCCACCACCTCGAGCGGTGCCGCATGGCACAGGTGTCGAAGGGCGAGACCCCCGACCCGCAGAGTTTGCAGCACGGCTTCGTCTACCTCGCCCTGCAGGAGCTCGCGACCCGTATCGCGCATCGCTCCACCGGGCGCTTGATCGGCGACCCGGCCGGATACGACGTGATGATGCGCGTTGCCGGTGACGAGAACCTGCACCAACTGTTCTACCGCGACCTCGCGGCTGCAGCGATCGAGGTCGACCCGGACGGCATGATGATCGCGATCGAAGACCAGGTGCGGAACTTCGCGATGCCCGGGACCGGCATCCCAGGTTTCCTCGAGCACGCCAAGAAGATCGCATCGGCCGGCATCTACGACCTGACCGTCCATCACGAGCAAATCCTCGTGCCGGTCGTCATGCGCACCTGGGACGTCGAGAACGTCGAAGGGCTGTCCCAGGTCGGCGAGGAAGCTCGCGAGAAGCTGATGAAGCGAATGGCTCAGAGCGAGCGAGTTGCGAACCGCCTCGCCCGCCGGCGCGAAGAGTCACTCGCTCCGGCCTGACGCGCCGCAGCGACGAACGACGTCGATGCGACGGTCGTTCGACGTCGGTCGGCAGTAATTCAGCGCAACGGCGACTGCTGACAGCCACGCATCGGCCCACTCTGATCGCCGCCGTCGGCGGGAGACTGCCCGGGCGGCGCCGTGTGCGGATGGACGTCGTCGCCGGTGCCGCGGCCAGGACGGAGATCGAGGTCGTCAAGGCCGGGCGCTGCCTGATGGGCGTGCATCGTGTCGCCGTATCCACAGCCCGGCCGTGGTGGCTCGGCGCCGACCGGTGCGGCGATGGCAACGCTGCCGACGAGCACAGCGATGGTTGTGAGGATCGGTGAGCGTTTCATGGGGACCTCCGTGAGCGGTTGGTCAGGGCTACCCGAAGGCGCCGTCGCTCACGCCTGACCGACAGCGTGCCCAGCCAACAAGTTCTTCGGTCGGCGCGTGCCTCGGTCGGCTTCGGGTTTCGCGCGTTCCGAGTCGGGTAGTCCTGGTCGAAGCGAGCGAACGGAGTGGACGTGGAGTCGGTCAGATGGAAGATGGTCAGCGTTGCATCCGGAGCGCTTGCCGCGCTTGCGATGCGGCAACTCGTCGCCGCGCTGTGGCCCGGTCGACACAACCCACCCTTGAATCCCGCTGATCGTCGGATCGATTGGGGAGAAGCCCTGGCCTGGTCGCTCGCCTCCGGGGTCGGCGCCGGCATCGCCCGACTCGTCTCGACTCGGCTCGCTGCCGGAGGGTGGGAGAAGGCGACGGGCCATCCGCCCCCGGGGATCAAACCCGACCGATCACCGCTCTGATCATCTGGCTCTGATCATCGGGCTCTGATCACCGGACCCGGCTCGGTCAGGCCGAACGCTCGGCCACCTGCACGAACGCTTGGCGGTCGCGTGCCGAGGGGGGCGGCCACGGAGCGACGGCGGCATCGTGGACGACCGCGCTGACCATCATCGCCGCCAGGCCACCCAGGTCGCTGACCCGCACCGGCGTCGCCGCGACACACGTATCACCGTCCCAGTGCGAGAACACCATCACCCGCCGGCCCTCGTGCCATGTGACCCGCAGGTACTCGTCGGCCCCCAGTGCCTGCGGGATGAACACCCGTCGTCGTTCGTCGTCATACCCCACATCTCCACGATGACGCCTCGGAAGCGAGCGGTCAACTGCCTCAGCGGGCGTACTGTGTCACGGTGTCCGCAGCGTCGAGCAACCAGCCCGGCCAGACGCCGACGCCGATGGTGAACGCAGCTGCCAGGAAGACGGCCAAACCGGTCGCGAACGGAACGGGTTCTCGGACGACCGATTCCTCGCCGCTCTCGAGCCAGGCGTTGACCATGATGCGCAGGTAGAGGAACGCGGCGACGACGGCCGAGACCATGGCGATGATCGCGATCGCATAGCTCTCCTGCGCCACGGCGGCCTGGATCACTCCCCATTTCGCCACGAACCCGGACGTGAGCGGCACCCCGGCCTGAGCCAGCAGGAACACGGTCAGGCCGACCGCGATCGCGGGACGGCGCTTGGCCAACCCCTTGAACGCATCGAGCGACGTGTCGCCCCCATTGCTGCGGGCCACCAGGCCGACGACGGCGAACGAGCCGATCGTCAGCACCGAGTACAGGAGCAGGTACGTGAGCACACTCGGCAAGCCGTCGCCGACCTGGGCCTCGCCGGCGTCGTGACCGGCGGCCTCGACCCCGACCAGGATGAATCCGGCGTGGCTGATCGACGAGTAGGCGAGCATCCGCTTGACGTCGGACTGCACGACCGCCAATACCGAACCCACCACCAGCGACAGCACCGCCAGCACCCAGATCGCCGGCCGCCAGTCGTCACGTTGGAACGGCAGCGCCACGACGAGCACGCGCAGCATCGCCGCGAATGCGCCGGCCTTGCCGACCGACGCCATGAAGGCGGTCACGTTCGTCGGAGCGCCCTGGTACACGTCGGGCGTCCAGACGTGGAACGGCACCGCCGCCACCTTGAACGCCAGCCCGACGATCAGTAGGGCCACACCTGCGAGCACGATCGAGTCTTGGCCGTCGAGCAGCACCCTCGTCTGGAACGCGGCGACGATCTCGCCGATGTTGGTCGACTGTGTCCCGCCGTAGATCAACGCGATCCCATACAGGAAGAAGGCCGAGGCGAAGCTCCCGAGGACGAAGTACTTGATGCCCGACTCCTGGCTGGTCGAGCGCTCACGGTCGGAGGCGGCCAGCACGTACAGGGCGAGCGACAGCGTCTCGAGACCGAGGAACAACACGATCAGGTCGTTGGCGGCGCCCATGACGACGGCGCCGGTCGCGGCCACGAGGAACAGCGCGTACACCTCGGGGCCGTCCTTGCCGGAGCGGTGCAGTTCGTCTGCGGTGACGAGTGCCACCAGCAGGGTCGCGGCGCAGACCGTGATGGTCAGGTACTGGGCGAACGTGTCGAACGCGAGCGACCGGCTCATGAGCGTCCCGACGCCGTCGTCGGTGACGGCATCCCACTGGAACATCGCGAGGACGCCGGCCGTGGCGGCGGTCAGCGCGGTGACGATCGCGTAGAGGTTGCGTGGCCAGGTCGGCGTCAACGCACCGGCCACCAGGAGCACCAGGGCGCCGCCGACCAGCGTGAGGATCGGGCTGAGGTGGAACCACTCCACTTCGGGAGCGGTGAAATCTTGCGCCAGCATCAGTGGTCGCCCTCGTCTCCGTCTTCGTCGTGTTCGATGACGACCGTTTCGGGATCGAACTCACCGGGTCGTTCGACGGTGAAGCCACCCCGCGACGACACCGTCTCGATCAGGTTGCTCACGGCCGGTTCGATCCGGTCGAGCATCGGCTTCGGATACACGCCCGTGAACACGATGATGCCGATGAACGGCAGGAGCACGGCGGCTTCCTTCAACTTCAACTCGGCGAACGAACGGTTGTCCTCGTCAGGCTCACCGTGGAACACCCGCTGATACGCCCACAGCAGGTACAGCGCAGCGAGGATCACACCGGTCGCCGCGATGACCACGTACCAGCGGGCCGACAGGAACGCGCCGATCAGGATCAGGTACTCGCCGACGAACCCGTTGAGGCCCGGCACGCCGATCGACGACAGCATCACGACCGTGAAGCCGGCTGCAAAGATCGGAGCGATCGCCTGGATGCCCCGCAGGTCCGCGATCTGACGGGTGTGTCGGCGCTCGTAGATCCAGCCGACCATCAGGAACAGTGCCCCGGTCGACACGCCGTGGTTGACCATCTGCATGACCGAACCGGTGATCGCCTGGGTCGTGAACGCGAACGTTCCGAGCACGATGAAGCCGAGGTGGGCCACCGAGGAGTACGCGACGAGTCGCTTGAGATCGGTTTGCATGGTCGCGGCGATGGCGCCGTAGATGATCCCGATGACGGCGAGCACCAGCCAGAGGTGCCGACTCCAGTACGCCGCCTCCGGGAACAGGAACAGGCCGAAGCGCAACAACCCGTAGGTACCGAGCTTCAGCATCACGCCCGCCAGCACCACCGAGCCGGCCGTCGGCGCCTGGGTGTGGGCGTCGGGGAGCCAGGTGTGGAGTGGGAAGATCGGGACCTTCACCGCGAACGCGATTGCGAAGCCGAAGAACAGCCATCGGCCGGTCGATGCGGCGAAGTTGGCGTTCTCGGCGATCTCGATCAGGTCGAAGGTGACGCGGCCGACACCGTTGCGGCTCGCGATGAACGCGGTCGCGATGATCGACACGAGCATGAACGCCGAACCGGTCATCGTGTACAGGAAGAACTTCGTGGCCGCGTAGACGCGGCCCTCGTAACCCCACCCGCCGATCAGGAAATACATCGGGACGAGCACGATCTCGAAGAACACGAAGAACAGGAACAGGTCGAGGCTCATGAACGAGCCGAGGACCCCGGCCTCTAAGAGCAGGAGCCACGCGAAGTACGGCTTGTCCTGCGTCGGGTCGTCGTTGTGCGGGTCGATGCCGAGAATCGCGAGCGGGAACAGCACGCCGGTCAAGACGATCAGGAACACCGAGATCCCGTCGACGCCGAGGTGCCAGGAGATGCCCCACTGCTCGATCCACGGATGCTTCGACACGAACTCGAAGCCGCCCGATTCCCCGTCGAACTTGGCCAGCAGCCAGATGCTCATCGCCCCCGTCGCGATCGACGAGATCGCAGCGACGAGCTTGACGAACTCCGGGCGTCGCTTGGAGAGCAGCGTGATCACGAGCGCGCCGGCGGCCGGGAGGAACACCAGCATCGACAGGATCGGGAAGTCGAGCGTCTGCGAGGTTTCGGCGGCCAACATCATCGCACCATCCGCTGTCGATCTCGTTCCGGGACGGACGTGCGAAGCAAGGGTGACGGCGAACGTCCGCTGGGCGTCGCTGGGGACTGCTGCATCAGAGGATCCCTCGGCCGATCACGAACCACGTGAGAAGGGCGACGACACCGATGCCGACGATCGCCGCGTAGTTGCGGACGTTGCCGGTCTGGCCACGCCGGATCTCGGCGCCCGCTCCGCCGACCAGCCGGGCGGCACCGTTGACCGCGCCGTCGACCACATGCTTGTCGAACCATGCAACCGCGTCGAACGCTCGGCGTCCCGGCCCGCCCATGAACGCACTGATCGCCCGGTCGTACCCCCACCCGTCTGCAAGAATCTCCGGCTCGATCGGTTCGGCCATCTTGCGCGCGTAGATCGCGACGGCGGCGGCGATGCCGATCATCGCGCAGACGATCGCAAGCACTGCGAGCAGTCCTTTGCTGTCGTACGCGCCGGAATCGGTGATGCGAGCCTCGCCGGCTTCCACGACCGGTTCCAACCAACGCTCGAGCTGGTGACGCCAACCTTCTGGGACGATGCCGAACGACGGCAGCTGGATCACCCCGCCGACGAACGCCAGGCCGGCGAGGACGACGAGCGGGAACAGCATGATCGGTGATGACTCGTGCGGCTTGAACTCGCCGTGGGCGCCGTGCGTCACCACCGGAACCTGATCATCTCGTGCAGCGGCCTCGGCGCCGTCCGTGTCGGTTTCGGTGTCGGCTTCGGGGTCCGTCCGGGTGCCGGTGGCGGCGTCCAGATGGGCGGCTTCGGCCTCGTTCGCAAAGCTCCCCCAGCGCGCATCACCGAAGAAGACCATGATCACCTGGCGGGTCATGTAGAACGCCGTGAGCACCGCCGTGATCAAGCCGATCGCGTACAGCACCGGACCGCGCTCGGCGAGGGTGAACAGCAGAATCTCGTCTTTCGACCAGAAGCCGGCGAATGGCGGTACACCGGCGATCGCCAACCACCCGACGATGAACGTCGCTGCGGTCACGGGCATGAACCGGCGCAGCGCACCCATCTTGCGCATGTCCTGTTCGTCGTGCATCCCGTGGATCACCGAACCGGAACCGAGGAACATCAGCGCCTTGAAGAACGCGTGCGTGACCATGTGGAAGATCGCGGCGACGAACGCGCCTGAACCGACGGCGAGGAACATGTAGCCGAGTTGCGAGACCGTCGAGTACGCGAGGACCTTTTTGATGTCGGTCTGCGCGACCGCGATCGTCGCGGCGAACAGCGCGGTCAATGCTCCGACCCATGCGATGAGCACGCTGACCTCGGGTGCGGCGGCCGCCAGCATCGGGTTCATCCGGGTCATCAGGAACACCCCGGCGGTGACCATCGTCGCGGCGTGGATCAGCGCGGACACGGGTGTCGGGCCTGCCATCGCGTCGGGGAGCCAGACGTACAGGGGTAGCTGCGCCGACTTGCCGACTGCGCCGACGAACAGCAGGAGAGCGATCCCCGTCGCGGTGCTCTGACCGATCCCTCCCTGGGCAGTGCCGGCCTCGGCGGCGAGATTGAGTGACTCGTAGCTCACCGATCCGATCGCCTGGAAGCCGAGGAACATGGCGAGCATGAATCCCCAATCGCCGATCCGGTTGGTCACGAACGCCTTCTTGCCGGCCGTGGCGTTCGCGTCCTTGGTGTGCCAGAACGAGATCAGCAGGTACGAGCAGGTGCCGACGCCCTCCCACCCGAGGAACGTGACGAGCAGGTTCTCACCGAGCACCAGCAGCGTCATCGAGAGGATGAACAGATTGAGGTAGAGGAAGAACTTGGAGAACTTCGGATCGCCGTGCATGTACCCGATCGCGAACAGATGGATCAGGAAGCCGATCCCGGTGACGAACAGGCACATCGTGATCGACAGCGGGTCCGCGAGGAATGCCATGTCGACCTGGAGCGAATCGACCGGCACCCACGAAAACACCGTGTGGATGCTCGACCGCGCTTCGGCGTCCATCGACAGGAGATCGAAGTACACCCCGACCGAGACGATGAACGACGCGAGCACCATGCCCGACGCGACGAATCCGCTCGCCGGTTCGCCGAGGCGACGACCGAACAGCAGGATCACCACGAAGCCCAGCAGCGGGAACGCGGGAATCAACCAGATGACGTCGAGCACGATTCTTCCCGTCTATCCCTTGAGCTCCGCCAGGTCGTCGGCGGTCACACCGGGCCGACGCTTCAGGATCGAGATGATGATGCCGAGGCCGACCACGACTTCGGCGGCGGCGACGACCATGACGAAGAAGACAGCCGTCTGGCCGTCGATGTTGCCGAATCGGACGGCAAGGGCGACGAAGGTCAAGTTGACGGCGTTGAGCATCAGCTCGACGCACATGAACATGATCAGCGGGTTGCGGCGGACCATCAGGCCCGTTGCGCCGATGCCGAACAGCACCGCGCCGAGGATCAGGTAGTACGTCGTGGTCGGTACGACGGCGCCCAGGATCGACGCGCTCATCGCCCACCCCGCTGGTCCGGCGTCACGGATCGACCTTCCGGTGTTCCTTGCGGGTCAGCAGGACCGTGCCGGCAATGGCGACGATCAGGAGGATCGACGTGAACTCGAACGCGAACACGTGGTCCTGGAACAGGTTCCGCGCGAGGGCCCGCACGTTCTCGTCGTCGTCGGCCCGCAGCGGCACGCCCTCGGAGATCGTGTCCCGTGCCCGTACGACTGCGGCGATCACCAGACCGGCGACCGCGGCGCCGACCGCAACGGCCACCGGTCGCTGGATCGGGAACGGCTCGATGGAGAGGTCCTCGGACTTGTCGACACCGAGCAGCATGATCACGAACAGGAACAGCACGACGATCGCACCGGCGTACACGATCACCTGGACCGCTGCGAGAAAGTGCGCGCCGAGCGCGACGAAGTGCACGGCCACGCCGAAGAGCGTGAGAACCAGCGACAGGGCCGCATGGACTGGTTGCGACCGCACGATGACACCGACCGCACCGGCGACGACCATCACGGACGCCAGGATGAAGACCACCAGCTCCACTATTGGTCAGCCTCCACCTGTGGCACCTCGGGGGCGCGCTCGCCGTGCCCGAGTTCGTTGCTCCACCCGACGACACCTCGAAACGTGGCGTCGCCAGAGGGTGACGTCGCCCGCATCCAACCGGACGTGTGCTCGTCTTCACCGTCACGCCAGTCTTCCCACGGCATGTGCTTCGGCTTGCCCTCGTCGTCGACCAGCAGTTCCTTCTTGGTGTAGATCGCGTCCTGACGGTTGGTGAAACTGAACTCGAACAGTTTGGTTTCGGTGATCGCCTCGGTCGGGCACGCCTCGACGCACAGGTCGCAGTGGATGCACCGCAGGTAGTTGATCTCGTACACGAAGCCGAACCGCTCGCCGGGTGACGTGGGGTTGTCAGGGTCGTTGTCCCGGCCGCGCACGTAGATGCACTTCGCGGGGCACACCCCGGCACACAGCTCACAGCCGATGCACTTCTCCATGCCG
The DNA here is from genome assembly GCA_039921745.1 of Ilumatobacteraceae bacterium. Taxonomy (GTDB): domain Bacteria; phylum Actinomycetota; class Acidimicrobiia; order Acidimicrobiales; family Ilumatobacteraceae; genus Ilumatobacter. The sequence continues at coordinate 18,259 of JBDSBE010000167.1, forward strand.
TCCTCGTACTTGTTGAGGACGTGACGACCGTGCAGCCGTTCGGGCTTGGGGATCTTCTCGTCGTCGTGGACATCCGGCTCGTTGGCGCGACCGCGCTTCTTTGCGGAACGGCCGCCCGAGTACTGGGTCGTGACCTGTTTGCCGCCGAACAATCGGTGCTGGCGAATGGTGATCGCGAACCCGTCGAGATAGCCCATCAGTACGCCGCTCCTTCGCGTTCCCGGTTGCGTTTGCTCACCACGAGTGCTGCATTGAACAGGGCGTAGGCAACGAACAGCACGCCGATCGAGATCGCTCCGGTGAGCAGCACCGCTGCGAGGCTGTCGTATCGGTCGCGTGCCATCTGCAGCGCGGCGAGCACGAGGAACCAGCCGAGGGCGACGGGAATCAGCAGTTTCCAACCGAAGTCCATCAGCTGGTCGTACCGCAGGCGTGGCAGCGTCGCTCGGAACCACACGTAGATGTAGAGGAATGCGAGCACCTTGAACACGACCCAGATCGTGCCGCTGAGTGGCCCGGCCCAGGCGAAGATGTTGCCGTCTTCGATCAGCCGGCCGAGTTGCAGGTCGCCAAGCGCGAGCGGCTGCGGACCGCCGAGGAACAGCGTCACCATGACGCCGCTCATCGTGATCACGTTCATGAACTCGGCGAGGAAGAACAGTGCGAATCGGATCGACGAGTACTCGGTGTTGAACCCGCCGACCAACTCCTGCTCGGCCTCGACGAGGTCGAACGGCGGCCGGTTGAGTTCAGCGGTCATCGCGATCAGGAAGATGACGAACGGGATGAACCCCGTCGACACGATGTGCCAATTCGTGAATCCGTCCTGGCTGCTGACGATCCCGGACGTCGTGAACGTGCCGGCCATCAGGAGCACCGATGCGAGGCTCAGGCCGAGCGCCGCCTCGTACGAGATCATCTGCGCCGAGGCGCGCACCGAGCCGAGCAGCGGATACTTCGAGCCTGACGACCATCCGGCGAGCATGATGCCGTAGACCCCGATCGAGCTGAGTGCCAGCACGATCAGAACACCCATCGGAGCGTCGACCAGTTGGACCCGGGTGACCTGGCCGGCCCAGGTGACCGTGCCGTCCTTGCCGTTCGTGAAGTCACCGCCGAGGGGAATCACCGACCAGACGAGGAACGCCGGGACGAACGCGAGGAACGGTGCGAGGCGGAACACCCACTTGTCGGCTTTGTCGGGGAGGAGGTCTTCCTTGAAGAACAGCTTCGTGCCGTCGGCCAGGGTCTGCAGGATGCCGAACGGGCCGGCTTTGTTGGGCCCGACCCGGTTCTGCATGCCCGACACGATCTTGCGCTCGAACCACACCATGAACATCGTGCCGACCAGGCCGAGCACGAAGATGAAGACGACCTTGGCCGCGACGATCGCGAGGACCTGCCACCACCAGTCGGCCGTGTCGAGCATCGGGTCAGCGGCGAACAAGATGCCCTCCCCACAGGGACGCGAGCTCACGCGGGCGAACGACGAGCATCAGACGATCCGCTCGATCCGCACGTCGGTGACGGGCGCGGTGGCGTCGACGATCTCGGTCACGTCTGCCCCGGCCTGATTGAACGGCGCCCAGATGGTGCCGCGCTGCACCCGGTCGTCGGAGACGAGCGGAATGACGACCGAACCGTTCACGCTGACGAGCTGGACTTCAGCGCCGTCAGGCTCGCCGATGCGGTCGAGGTCGAGCGGATGGATGTGCGCCCCGGCACCGATCGGCAACATGGCGAGTGACGGCGACATCGACGTCTGGACGGCGCGGTCGAAGAGGGTCCGGCTCACGGCGAGACGGTAGTCGTAGCTACTCGGCGCGGCCTCGTACGACTCGGGGGCCGGGAGTTCGCCGTCGAAACCGACGGCCAGGACACCGTCTGGATCGGCATCGATCGCGGCTGCGGTGGCCGACGAATACGCCGGGACCTCGGCGGCGATGGCTGCCGTGACGTCGGCATGCGATCCGAACCCGAGATCGTGACCCAGATGCGCAGCCAGGTCCGCGGCGATCATCCAGTCCGGCCGGGCCGTGCCCCGCGCCGTCACTTTCTGATTGACACGCGAGACCCGGCCTTCGAGATTGGTCGTCGTGCCCGTCTGCTCGCCGAATGCGGCGGCCGGCAGGACGACGTCGGCCTGCTGGGTCGACTCGCTCCTGAACGTGTCGATCGAGATGATGCGGCGGGCGCCGGCGATCGCCCGACGAGCGAGGTCGGCGTCAGGGCAATCGTTGATGGGGTCGGCGCCGAGGAGCACGAGCACGTCGAGCTTGCCGTCGGCTGCTGCCTGCAGCGTCGCGATCGCGCCGTGGTCGGGCGTCTGTGGCGCCAATCCCAACTGCAGTGCCCCGACCACGTTGCCGCGACGCAGCGCCGGGAGCACCGTGGCTGCGGGGAAACGATCGAGGAGCGCTTGGACGCCACTCATCGCGGTGGCTTCCGAGACTGCCAGGTTGTCGCGCCCGGCGACGATCACGACATCACCCGATCCGATCTGCGATGTGACCTCGTCGTCGGCGCCGTTCAGGAACTTGGCGATCTCGGCCGGTGCTGCGCCGGGGGCGTGTCGCACGCTGCGCCACGCGTAGCGACTCATGCCTGTCGTCTGGGTGGAGAACTCGATGATCTTCGTGCGACCCTGCTCGGCGGCGTCGCGCAGTCGCAGATACAGGATCGGCAACTCCTCTTTGAGGTCTGGGCCGACCAGGAACACGGTTGGGGCGTTCGCGGCCTCGGTGATCGTGGCCCGCGGCAGGCCGAGCACAGCTGCCGGCAACCCGTCGCCGATCTGCGCATCACGGCGGTCAATGCCGAGCGCATCGGCGAGTCGGGCCCAGGCGAACGCATCTTCGTTGGTGCCGCGAGCGCCACCGATCAGCCCGATCGATGCGGGACCGTTCTCGTCGATGGCGGTGCGCACCAGTTGCGACGCGATCTCGATCGCGCTGCTCCACGTGGTCGCAGTCAGACCGGCCTCGCCGCGCACCATCGGATCAGCGATCCGGAGCTCGGATTCGATCGCTTCGAAGTTGAACCGCCCGCGATCGCACATCCAGCCCCAGTTGACCGAATCGATGTCGACGCCCTGGAAGCGGAGCAGTTCGTCACGACTCGAGTGCACCGAGATGCGACAACCGACCGAGCACGTCGTGCAGGTCGAGTCGACCTGCTCGAGATCCCACGGGCGGGCCTTGAACCGATACGGCATCGCGGTGAGCGCCCCGACCGGGCAGATCTGCACCGTGTTGCCGGAGAAGTACGAGGAAAAGGGCTCGTCGGGGAACGTGTTGACCTGCGTCGCGTTGCCGCGATCGATGAAGTGGATCAGCTTGTCGCCGGCGACCTCGTCGGCGAATCGGGTGCACCGATCGCAGAGGATGCAGCGTTCGCGGTCGAGGAGCACGTTCTCGCTGATCGGGATCGGCTTCGCGTAGTGACGCTTCTGTTCGACGTATCGGCTCTCGCCGGGGCCGTGGCTGAACGCCTGGTCCTGGAGCGGGCACTCGCCTCCCTTGTCGCACACGGGGCAGTCGAGCGGATGGTTGGCGAGCAGCAGTTCGATCATGCCCTCCTGCGCCCGCTTCGCCGTCGGCGAGTCGGTGTCGACCACCATGTCGGGGGCGACCGTGATCATGCACGACGGCTGCAGCATCGGCCCGCGACCGGTGTCGACTTCGACCATGCACTGGCGGCACATGCCGACCGAACTCATCCGGGGGTGATAGCAGAAGCGTGGGATGTACTCGCCGTGCCGATCGGCTGCGGCGATGATCAGCTCACCCTTGCGAGCCACGATCGAGCGGCCATTGAGCGTGATCGCCACGGCGTTCGGATCGGGTTCGGGTTCGGGGTCAGTCGGGACGTCGGCGCCGTCGTCGGTCGGCTGAACCTCGGGATCGGCGGACGAATCGTGACCCTCGGCGTCGGTCAGGTCCGGGGTGGTCGTCTCGTCGTCGGCGACGCCCGGTGTCGCTTCGGTGCCGTCACTCATGCGCCACCTCCGGCAACAGCGGTCACGGGGATCATCGAGCGCACCTCACGTTTGGTCACCAACGCCTCGAACGCTTCGGGGAATAGCGTCATGGCCGAGTGCACCGGCACATACGCCGACGGGCCCACGAAGCAGATCGTCGTCATCTTGTACGGGAACGGGCGCGCCTCGAGACCGAGTCGTTCGCTCGACGCATGCGGCATCTCACCCGGGCAGATCGACTCACCGACCTCGAGGATCGTGGCGAGGTCGGCGTCGGTTCCCTCACCGGCGACGATCCGTTCCAGGATCCGATACAGCCACGTGCCGCCCTCCCGGCACGGGACGCACTTGCCGCACGACTCGTGGGCGTAGAACTTCACGAGCGTCAACGCCGCAGCGGGGATGTCCGTGGTCGAGTCCATCACCATCACGGCTCCAGAACCGAGCATCGAGCCGGCCTGTACGGCCTCCTTGCCCTCGAACGGGATATCGAGCTGATCAGGTAGAAACCAGGGCGCTGAGCCGCCGCCGGGCACGAACGCCTTGAGGTCGTTGTCGTCGCGGATGCCCAGGCAGAACTCGTCGCCGTAGATCAGATCGCGGAACGTGGTGGAGCCGTTGACGATCTCGTACACGCCGGGCCGCTTCACGTGACCGGACACGGCGATCATGCGGGTGCCTGGGGACGTTTCGGTGCCGATCGCCGTGAAGGCCGCAGACCCGTTCTTGGCGATGAACGGCAGGTTGGCCAGCGTCTCGACGTTGTTCACGATCGTCGGTTTGCCGTACAGACCGATCGCCGCCGGGAAGTACGGCGGCTTGAGACGTGGCATCCCCCGCTCCCCCTCGAGTGACTCGATCAGCGCGGTCTCCTCACCGACGACGTACGCCCCGGCACCCCAGTGGAGGATGATGTCGACACTGAATTCGGTACCGAGCACGTTGCGGCCGACGTACCCGTTGTCGTACGCGTCGTTGAGGGCCGCAGCGACGCGCTCGTGGGCAACGGCCATCTCGCCGCGGATGTACAGGAAGCAGCGACTCAAGCCCGCGGCGTAGCACGCGATGAGACACCCTTCGATCAGCTGATGGGGGTCGAGCTCCATGAGCAGCCGGTCCTTGTACGTACCGGGTTCGGACTCGTCGCCGTTGACGACGAGGTAGCGCGGCCAGACACCCTGCGGGGTGAATCCCCACTTCACACCAGCCGGGAACCCGGCTCCGCCGCGACCGAGGAGCGTCGACTTGCGGACTTCGTCGTGCACCGACTCCGGCGATGCGTCGAGCGCAGCACGAAGACCCTCGTAGCCGCCGGTCGCGAGATACCGGTCCAGGGTGTGCGAGTCGTCGTACTGGAACCGCGAGGTGACGATCTGCGGACGGTCACCTTCGTCGTAGTAGCCGGCGGCCCAGGGGTACGGGTAGGGCGTGGCGCTCACAGTGTTCTCCAGCTCACGTCTCGTCCTCCGTGATGGTCACCCAGGCGGGCGGGTCGACGACCTGGTCGGGCGGCACCGCGCCGACCGCCTTGCTCGGCGGGATCACCTGGCGGTTGCGGCCCAAGGTGCCGTGCGGCGGGATCTCGTCGTCGAGCTTGCCGGCGGCGAGGTCGTCGACGAGCTGATCGAAATCGGCCGGTGTCACGCGGAACCGATGGCGATAGTTGACCTGGAGCGTGGGGGCCTCGGTGCACGCTGCCTGACACTCGGCGTGCTGCAGCGTGAACAGGCCGTCGTCGGTCGTACTCCCGGCTTTGATGCCGAGCTTGTGCTCGGCGTGGTGCATCAGTGCGGCTGCGCCCAGGAGCGCGCACGACATCGTGCCGCACATGTTGATCAGGAACTTGCCGGTCGGCTCGAACCGGAACATCTCGTAGAACGTCGCCGTGCCGTACACCTCGGCCGGCGTGACATCGATCAGCTCGGCGACGTGTCGCATCGCGTCCTGGGTCACGTACCCGTTCTGCTCCTGCGACAGGTGCACGAGCGGGATCAGCGCCGACTTCTGCTTCGGATACCTGGCGATGATGTCGCGCGCCAGCGCCACGTTCTGGTCGCTCAGTCGACTCATCGCTGGGCCCCCCGACCGCTCATCCGCAGTGCGATGACGATGGCAGCGACGGCGATCACGACGCCTGCCACCACGAGCAGTTCGGACAGTGACAGGTTCATGGCGCGACCGGCCGTCGAAGCGTCATGCCGATCGGCGCGAGTGGGCGAGCAGTGTCGAGTTCCATCACCGGTCGACGCCTCCGAGCACGGGATCGACCGAGGAGATGACGGCGACCGCATCGGCGACGAGACCGCCGCGCATCATGTGGGGCAGGCACTGGATGTTGACGAACGACGGGTCGCGCATGTGCATCCGGTACGGCGTCGGTGACCCGTCGGATGCCATGTAGCACCCGATTTCCCCGCGAGGTGATTCGATTGCGACGTACACCTCGCCCTCAGGCACCTTGAAGCCCTCGGTGAAGATCTTGAAGTGATGGATCAATGCTTCCATCGACTCGTCGATTCGGGCACGGGGCGGTGGCGTGACCTTCTTGTCCTGGATGCGGTAGTCGCCGGTGGGCATCCGGTCGAGGACCTGTCGAACGATCTTCATCGACTCGCGGATCTCGTTGAGACGAATCGCGTACCGGTCGAACGCATCACCGTAGGTGCCGACGATCACGTCGAAGTCCATCTCGTCGTAGTGGAGGTACGGCATGTCGCGGCGGAGGTCGAACGCAACCCCGGTCGACCGCAGGATCGGCCCGGTCGCTCCGAGCGCGAGCGCTTCCTGCGGGGTGATCACGCCCACCCCCTGGAGCCGTTCACGCCAAATCGGCTGACCGGTCATCAGCACGTCGTACTCGTCGAGCCGTTCGGGGATGATCTCGAGCAGGCGCAGGATGTCGTCACGCCACCCGGCCGGCAGGTCGGCGGCGACGCCGCCCGGGCGGATGAAATTGTGGTTCATTCGCAGACCGGTGACCTTCTGGAGGAACCGCAACACTTCTTCGCGCTCGCGCCATCCGTAGATCATCATCGAGACCGCACCGAGGTCCATGCCGTTGGTCGCCATGAAGAGCAGATGGCTGCTCATGCGGCTCAACTCGGACAGCAACATCCGCATCCAGACCGCACGCTCCGGGATGTCACCGTCGATGCCGAGCAGCTGCTCGGTCGCCATCGAGAACACGAGTTCATTCGCGATCGGGCTCAGGTAGTCCATCCGCGTGACGTTCGTGCCGCCCTGCATGAACGTGAGCTGCTCGGCCGTCTTCTCCATCCCGGTGTGGAGATATCCGATGATCGGCTTGCAGCGCAGCACCGTTTCGCCCTGCAGTTCGAGCATGAGCCGCAGCACACCATGGGTCGACGGGTGCTGCGGCCCCATGTTGATGATCATCGTCTGATCCTCGTCGGGATCGTCGGGGAGATCGCCGAGCTGGGCCGCTTCGGCCTCACTCATGCGGAGCACCGAGCCGAGTTCGCGCATCAACTGGCGCGCTCCGATCTGTGACCGGAGCTTCATCTCCTGCGCACCCTCGCCGGTGTCAGCAGGGGTTTGGGTGACGGGTGTGACACTCACGCGAGCCGCCCGATCTCACGCTGGTGAGGGTGTCGGAGTCGATCCGTGCCATGACGCGACGCGTGCCGATCTCCACCGAGAGCACGGATCGACTCCGACACCGTCACCGACGTTCCACCCGCGCCACGCGTGACTGTCACCACCTCTGCCACCACGACGGTACTCATGAGTTCGCGCCTTTGAACTGCACGGGTATCTGGCCGACGTCGTAATCCTTGCGCAGCGGGTGCCCGATCCAGTCTTCGGGCATCAGAATCCGCGACGGGTCGGGATGATCGGTGAACTCGACACCGAACATGTCGTACACCTCGCGCTCCATGGCCTCGGTACCCGGATGGACGTCGAACAGGGAGATCAGCGTGGCGTCGTCGGCCGGCACCTGCACGCGGAGACGGATTCGACGACGCGCCGAAATGTCGAGCAGGTTGGCCACGACCTCGAACCGTTCGCCGATCACGCCTGCCGGCAGCGGGCGATCGGGGTAGCCGAGATAGTCCACGCCGCACAGGTCGACCACCATCGCGTAGCCCTCGTCCGCCAGTTCCTTCACGACGCCGAGATACTGATCTCGCGACGGGAACAGCACGACCTGACCGCGCAGGTCGGTCATCGGGCAGCCGTGCAACTCCGGAAGGGCCACGTCGTCGAGCGCATCCTCGGTCGCGTCGATGTCGTGGTCGAGCCCGGTGTCGCTCATGTCACTTGATTCCGAGCAGGACCGGCGTCGTCGTCGCAGCGATCTCCTGGACGTGCAGGTTGGCGCCAGCACCGGACTCCGCGCGGCGACGCAGGATCTCGCCGTCCTCGATCTTTTGATGCAGCGTCTCGATCGCGTGGATCAATGTCTCGGGCGTCGGCGGGCAGCCGGGCGCGTAGACGTCGACCGGCACCACCTGGTCGACCCCCTGGACGATCGCGTAGTTGTTGAACATGCCGCCAGAACTCGCACAGACACCCATCGAGATGACCCACTTCGGTTCCATCATCTGGTCGTACACCTGGCGCAGGACCGGGGCCATCTTCTGGCTGACGCGGCCGGCGACGATCATGATGTCAGCCTGACGCGGCGACGCCCGGAAGACCTCCATCCCGAACCGCGAGATGTCGTAGTGCGCAGCACCGGTCGCCATCATCTCGATCGCACAGCAGGCGAGGCCGAATGATGCCGGCCACGAGGAGCGCGCCCGTGACCAGTTGACGAGATCCTCGAGGCGTGCCGTGATGGCGTTGTGCTGGAGCCCGCCGATTCCGTCGGCGAGCACATCGTCGATGACACCCATGACCGTCTCCTACGCAGCTTCGATCTCGGGTGTTGCCGGACTCTCGACGCGCCCTTCGAGACCGACGCGACGGATCGTGGTGGTCGTGCTCCGTTCGGCCGACACCATCGCAGCATCTCGTTCGAGTGTGCGATAGCTGTGCAGCGGCCCCCACTCGAGACCCCCGCGTGCGACTTCGTAGACGAAGGTCAGAAAGAAGACCAGCGAGAATGCGACGATCGACCAGAAGCCGAAGGCTCCGAGTGCGCCGCGCTCGATGGCGTAGGGGTACATGAAGATGATCTCGATATCGAACATGATGAACAGCATGGCGACGATGTAGAACCCGACGGGGAACCGTTCGGGTGGCTCGCGACTCGGGACGATGCCGCATTCGTAGGGCGCCGCCTTCGCCGCCGACGGCCGATTTGGCGCCAGCAATCGCGACGCGACGAAGCTGAGCCCGCCGAATGCGATCGAGAGGCCCATCAGGACGACGAACGGGAGGTACTGACCCATGATCAGGCGGCCGCCAACGCCTTGCGCTCCCGGTTGACCGCAACGAACCGGTCACGCCGGTGCAGGAAGAAGCACAGGGCGAAGAACATGATGGTCGAGCCGAGCGTGATGTATGCAGCCGGCTCACGGAGCGAACCCAGGTCGCGGATCATGTACACGTACTGGCGGGGTTGCGTCTGGTCGATCGCCGGCGGGATCGGTGCCCGGCCCTCTTCGACGCGGATGTCCTGGTACGGAGCGACCTCGACGAGGGTGTAGTACGGCTTGTGGA
>JBDSBE010000168.1:0-5993 GCA_039921745.1 Ilumatobacteraceae bacterium
TCACGCAGTCCACCTCACCACTCTGCAGGCCCTTCATGACCTGCTTTGCCTGCGCCGCAGTCAGGAACCTCGACAGCACCTCGACGCGGATCGGGTAGCCGGCGAAGCGATCGGCGAACGTGTTGCCGTGCTGACTCGCGAGCAGCGTCGTCGGCGCGAGCACGGCGACCTGCTTGCCGTCCTGGATCGCTTTGAACGCTGCCCTGATCGCGATCTCGGTCTTGCCGAACCCGACGTCACCGCAGATCAGGCGGTCCATCGGGAAGGGTTGCTCCATGTCGGCTTTGAGTTCTTCGATCGCCGTGCGCTGGTCGGGCGTCTCCACGAACGGGAAGGCGTCCTCCATCTCGTGCTGCCAGGGCGTGTCCTGTCCGAATGCGTGCCCTTCGGCGTTGACGCGGGTCTGGTAGAGGACCACCAACTCCTGAGCGATCTCCCGGACCGCTGACCGCACCTTCCCTTTCGCCTTGGCGAAGTCACTCCCACCGAGGCGGTGGAGCGTGGGCGCCTCGCCGCCCACGTACTGGCGCAGCGTGTCGATCTGATCCGAGGGAACGTAGAGCTTGTCGCCGCCCTTGTACGAGACCAGCAGGTAGTCCCGCTCGACGCCGCCGATCGTGCGCTTGACCATGCCCTCGTACTTGCCGACGCCGTGCTGGTGGTGCACGACGTAGTTGCCGGTGGTGAGGTCCTCGAAGGTGGTGGTGCCTTCGCGTTTGCGTGTGCGTGCCGTTCGATGGGCACGGCGACGTCCCGTGAGATCCGATTCGGCGACGACGGCGACCTTCGCGTTCGGTACGGTGCAACCACGGTGCAGCGGTGCGATCGCGATCACGCCGCCCGGTTTCGACAGGTCGGTCGTCGAGCGGGCGACAGCGAACTCGAGGCCCTGTTCGATGAGGATCTGACGCAGCCTCGTCGCCGAGCCGGCACCGTCGGCAGCGATCGTGATCGAATAGCCCTGGCCGATCAGTTGCGCGAGGCGGTCGGCCAGGCCGGATCCGTCACCGCCGACCGGACCCCAACCGGAGGCCTCGACGATCGGCGTGTCGGGGGACTCGGGCGTCGAATCGATCGTCCAGAAGCCGCCCCCCGTCGACGCCGCGGCGAGGAGATGATCGGGGTCGGCGTGCAAACGCGGGAACGTCTTGTCGGGGTCGCGCGCCCACGTGGAGGCCAACGCCTTGGCGAGGTCGTCCTCCTCGGCGAGCAGGTCGGCCGCCCGGTCGCGCATGCGACGCGGCTCAACCAGCACGACCTTCGCGGTGTCGGGGAGGATGTCGGTGATCAGGACGTGGTCGTCGACGAGCCACGGGACCCACGACTCCATCCCGTCGAAGTGAGCGCCCTCGGCAAGGCGCTCCCACTGTTCGCGACCCCAGGGCTCGGTGCCGACCAGTGTCGCGGCGCGCGCCCGCACATCGGCCGACGGCATCAACTCGCGGGCCGGGAAGATCTGGACTTCGTCGAGGTCGGCGATCGAGCGCTGGTCGTTCACACCGAACGTCGTCAGTCGGTCGACCTCGTCCCCCCACAGATCGATGCGGATCGGGGCGTCGGCGGTCGACGGATAGACGTCGACGATCGCGCCACGTCGCGCGAACTCGCCGCGGTGTTCGACCAGCTCCTCACGTCGGTATCCGAACTCGACGAGCTGGGCGCCGAGCTCGTCGGGGTCGACGATCGCGTCGGGCCGCACGGTGATCGGTTCGACCTCGGTCGCGCCGGGGCCGAGCTTCTGGAGGAGTGCGCGCACCCCGGCGACGATCACCTTGGGGCGGTGGTCGTCGCTGCGAAGCCGCCACAGGACTTCGAGTCGGGTTCCCATCGTGTCGACGGCGGGGCTGACCCGTTCGAACGGCAGCGTTTCCCAGGCGGGGAAGTGGGCGACCTCGTCGTCGCCGAGGAACTGGCAGAGGTCGTCGTAGAGCTGGCCGGCCATCGCTCCGGTCGGGCACGCGACCACGAGCGGTGTGCGATCGGACAGGTGTGCGAGCGCGGCAATCGAGATCGGGCGTGCGACTTCGACGATCGCGAGGCGCGCGTTCGGGTTGTCCAGCGCTCGCGTCAGTCCCGGTTCGGCGCGCAGCAGCGGGGGCAACGCCGCCAGTTCACCGGCCATGAATGTCCTGCATCGCCGCGTCGATGCCGTCGGCGATGATCATCTCGACCGCATCGGCCGCGATCTGCACAGCGACATCGAGTGTGTCGCGTTCGCGTTTGGGAATCTTGTTGAGCACATGGCCGACTCCGCCACCGGAACCCGGCGGCTTCCCGACACCGATCCGCACTCGGAGGTAGTCCTGTGTCTTGAGATGTTGCGTGATGCTGCGCAGGCCGTTGTGGCCGGCGAGACCGCCGCCGTTCTTCAACTTGACCACGCCGGGCTCGAGATCGAGTTCGTCCTGGATGATGATGATCCGTTCGGGAGCGTCGAGTCGGTAACGCCGCACCAGCTTGGAGACGGCCTGACCGGATTCGTTCATGAACGTGAGCGGGAATGCCAGGACGACGCGCTCAACGCGTGCTCCGACGTCGAATCGGGCTTCACCGACGAGGGCCTGGTCACGGCCGCTCGTCAACGGTGCACCGTGGCGTTCCGCGAGCACCTTGACAACCTCTTCACCGAGGTTGTGGCGCGTTCGCGTGTACTTCGGGCCCGGGTTGCCGAGGCCGACGACGAGCCAGTCGAAAGGCGCGCCTTTGTCGGCACAACGGTCGAACAGACCCATCAGTCAGTGGTGGGCGGCCGACGTCACTCGGCGTCGTCGTTGCCGCCGTCGGCACCGCCGCCGGCTGCGTCGGCACCCTCGGCACCACCTTCGCCGGCTTCGAGCGCCGCCTCGGCGGCAGCTGCTTCTGCGGCGGCGTCCTCTTCGTCGAGGAGCGGCGTGCGCATCACGAGGGCGGTGACGACGACCCAGTCGTCCTCGCCGACGGCTTCGACACCGGAGGGCAACGAGAGGTCGCCGATCGTAATCGTGGTGTCCATGTCCATCTCGGAAACGTCGACGACGATCTCGTCGGGGATGTTGCGAGGTGTGGTCGAGATCTCGATCTCGTTGCGGATCAGATCGACGAGGCCACCCTCGTCCAGGACGGCTTTGGCCTCGCCGGTCAGGTGCACGGGGACCGACACCCTGATCTGGTTGCGGAGGTTGATCTGGATGAAATCGATGTGCTGGACGGTGCGCTTGACCGGGTGGCGCTGCATGTCCTTGACGATCGCCGGGTACACGGTTCCATCGACCGAGAGGTCGAGGATCGTGTTCGTCCCGGCGCTGCCCGACAGCGCTTTGCGCAGGTCGCGACGCTCGACCGAGATGCTGATCGGGTCCATTCCCTCGCCGTACACGACGGCGGGAATCGAGTCGACCGTACGCTGGCGGCGCGAGTGGGCGCTGCCGGTGGAACGGCCGGAAGATGCGGTCAGAAGGGTCTCAGACATGGTTGAACAGCCTCAAGGAGCAGCGAGTACGAGCAGCGAGCTATGCTACCGGAGGGTTCGGAGACCCACACCGCTCGGTGCAGGTCCAGCCGATCGCCCCGGGCGAGGACTCTGGCAGGTCGGTGGAGTCGACCGACCGTCAGTGCCGTGTCAGGCGAGGTTCTCCCCGCCGAAGATCTCGCTGACACTCGTGTCGTCGAAGACGGCGCTGAGGGCTTCGGCGATGATCTCGGCGACCGACAGCACCTCGATCTGGGGGAGTTGCTTCTCCGGCGGGAGCGGGAGGGTGTTGGTGAGGATGATCTTGCCGATCGGGGCGTTCTTGAGGCGGTCGATCGCCGGGCCCGACAGCACGCCGTGGGTCGCCATCGCCCACACTTCGGTCGCGCCGCGCGCGAGCAGGATCTCGGCGGCCGACACGATCGTGCCGCCGGTGTCGATCATGTCGTCGGTCAGGATGCACAGCCGACCCTTGACGTCACCGATGACCTCTTTCGCCTCGACCACGTTCGCCTGTCCCTTCGGGCGGCGCTTGTAGATGAACGCGATGTCGGCATCGCAGTCGTGCAGGTGCTGCGCCATCCGCTCGGCGACCTTGATCCGGCCGGAGTCCGGCGAGACGATGACCGGCGAGTCGGGGGCCTGCGAGCGGATGTAGTTCTCGAGCACCGGGGCTGCGGTGAGGTGATCGACCGGGCCCTCGAAGAAGCCCTGGATCTGGCCGGAGTGGAGATCGATCGAGATCATCCGTTTGGCCCCTGCCGCTTTGAACATGTCGGCGACGAGCCGGGCCGTGATCGGCTCACGACCTTCGGCCTTGCGGTCCTGTCGTGCGTAGCCGTAGAACGGGCACACCGCGGTGATTCGTTTGGCCGACGCCCGGTACGCCGCGTCGATCATGACGAGCTGTTCCATCAGGGAGTCGTTGACCGAATGGCCGTCGACGCCGTAGTGGCTCTGCATGATGAACACGTCGGAGCCGCGCACACTCTCGGCGAACCGCGGTCGGATCTCGCCGTTCGCGAACTCGACGATGTTGGCGTCGCCGACGGGTTGGCCGAGATGTTCGGCCACCTCCTGGGCGAGGGTCGGATGCGTGCGCCCCGAATAGAGCGCGAGCTTCTTGGTGGTCACCTTTTCCATGATCAGCTGCCCCTCCCGAGGGCACGATGTCAATCGTCGACGTGTGCAGTGTAGAACGGGCCGGTCACGCTGCCGGAAACGACGGTCGACCCGGCGCCCAAGTGGGCATACGGCCCAACGGTCGAGCAGTCGCCGACGGTGGCGTTGATGCCGACCGTGTGCGCGACGACGCAGTCGTCGCCGATCGAGCACCCGTCCAGCTGGGTGTGGGGTCCGAGATCGGTGCCGTCTCCGACCATCGTGTCGCCCTGCAGCAGCGTGCCGGGGTAGATCGTGACGTCGCGCCCGAGCCGGACGGTCACGTCGATGAATGTCTGGCGCGGGTCGAGCATCGTCACGCCGTTCAGGAGCCATCGGCGGTTGGTGCGATTGCGGAGCTCGCGCTCGGCCAGCGCAAGTTGCCAGCGGTCGTTGACGCCTTGCGTCTCCGCCGGCGGTGCCTGGACGGCGCCGACGCGGTGCCCCATCGCGGCGAGGCCGCCGATCACGTCGGTGAGGTAGAACTCGCCTTGGGCGTTCTCGGTCGTGAGGTTTCGCAGCGCCGGGCCCAGGAGATCCCGCCGGAACGCGTAGATGCTGGTGCACACCTCGGTGACGTCGAGTTCGTCGGGCGTTGCGTCGCGCTGTTCGACGATCCGTAGCACTCGACCGTCGTTGGCGCGGATGATGCGCCCGTACCCGGTGGGGTCGTCCATGATGCTGGTGAGCATGGTGGCGGCATTCGTGTTGGCGACGTGGGTGGCGACCAGCTCGTCGAGCGTGTCGGCCCCGAGCAGCGGCGTGTCACCAGGCAGGATCACCACGGTTGCGTCCTCGTCGTAGTCGTCCCCGCCGAACGCGCTCATCCCGATCGCGGCAGCCTCACCTGTTCCGTTCTGCTCGAACTGTTCGACGAACACCACGTTGGCCCACGTCGGCGCCAGCGCCTCGACCTTCTTGGTGACCAACTCCGCTCCATGGCCGACGACCACAGCCGTGTGCTCGGGGCGGAGCCGTTCGAGGGCGTGGATCACGTGCAGCACCATCGGTCGCCCGCAGATGCGGTGGAGCGGTTTGGGTCGGTCGGAGCGCATCCGGGTGCCAGCGCCGGCGGCGAGCACGATCGCGGAGACGCTCATGGGCACGCTGGGGGGTTGATCGTCATCGTTCCGGGGAGAGGATTCGAACCCCCATCGACGGCACCAAAAACCGCTGTCCTACCATTGAACGACCCCGGACGGTCGGCCATCACGGTAGCGCCCGCGATCGACGTCACCGACCCCATCCGGGTCGCACCTCGCTGCCCGGGTTCGCGAGATCGCCGGTAGCGTTGCGAGCCTTATGGGATCGCTCGTCAAGAAGCGCAGGAAGCGCATGCGGAAGAAGAAGCACAAGAAGATGCTTCGCCGCACGCGCCACCAGC
>JBDSBE010000169.1:0-18103 GCA_039921745.1 Ilumatobacteraceae bacterium
CGTGGCGTGATCGGTGGCAGGGGTGCGAGATCAGCAACGGTTCG
This sequence comes from Ilumatobacteraceae bacterium, assembly GCA_039921745.1. GTDB lineage: Bacteria > Actinomycetota > Acidimicrobiia > Acidimicrobiales > Ilumatobacteraceae > Ilumatobacter. The sequence continues at coordinate 45 of JBDSBE010000169.1, forward strand.
AACGGCAGGGCGACGAGGTGCTACACAACGGTTCCATGTCGATGACGTTCGCGGAGGCCTGTACCGCGGTCTGCGCTCCTGGCACACCATTCGAGATCTCCGAGATCGACGTGTGTGGTCTGCCGACGAAGGTGTTCGCCGGCACACCGCCGAACATCCGTCATCTGTTCGCCATGGCGGCGACCCGGACCGACGACTTCGTCATCTACGAGGACGAGCGCTGGACGATGCCGCAGCTGCTCGAACTCGCCGGCCGGATCGGCTCCGCGCTGCGAGACGAACTCGGCGTCGCACACGGCGACCGGGTCGCGATCGCGATGCGGAACTACCCCGAATGGATCGCAACCTTCGTGGCGATCACCAGCATCGGCGCAGTCGCCGTGCCGCTCAACGCGTGGTGGGTGACCGACGAGATCGTGTTCGCGCTCGATGACTCCGGCGCCACCGTGGTGTTCGCCGACGACGAACGGATCGCGCGGATCGCCCAGGCCCCGGCCGGTGCGGTGAGCGCACGCGTCATCGCCGTTCGGCCGACCCAGCCGCTTCCGGACGGCGCGACCCCTCTGGACCAGCTGCTCACCGATGACGCCACGATGCCCGTCGTCGAGATCGATCCCGACGACGACGTCACGATCCTGTACACGTCCGGAACGACCGGTCGGCCCAAAGGTGCCATCTCGACCCATCGGGCGCTGCTGAGCGCCCTGATGAGTTTTGCGGCCCGAGCGGCGGTCTCGGCGATCCGGGAACCCGCTGACCCCGATGCCGGCCTGACCCAGACCGCCTTCATGCTGTGTGTCCCGCTTTTTCACGTCACCGGCCTCGTCCCCGTCATGCTCGGGTCGTTCGTCAGCGGCGCCAAGCTGGTCGTGACGCACCGTTGGGATCCCGACCGGGCGCTCGAGTTGATCGAGCAGGAGCAGGTGACCAACTTCGTCGGCGTGCCGACGATGAGCTGGGACCTGCTCGAGGCACCGACGTTCGCCGACCGCGACACATCGAGCCTGCGTTCCGTCGGTGGTGGCGGAGCCCCGATGCCGCCCGAACTGGTCAAGCGGATCGACGACAACTTCACGAGGGGTCGGCCGGGCCTCGGGTACGGCATGACCGAGACGAACGCGTACGGCCCGCAGAATGCCGGCGACGACTTCATCGCCCACCCGACCTCGACGGGGCGCACGGTCCCGATCATGGACATCCGTGTGACCGATCTCGCTGGTGAGCCGTTGGCGGTCGGCGAGACCGGTGAGATCTGGTTTCGTGCTCCATCACTGATTCGCGGCTACTGGAACCGCCCGGATGCGACCGCCGAGACCATCGTCGACGGTTGGTTGCGGTCCGGCGACATCGGTCACGTCGACGACGAAGGGTTCGTCTACGTCAGCGACCGTGCCAAGGACATGGTGCTCCGAGGCGGCGAGAACATCTACTGCGCGGAGGTGGAGGCTGCGATCTACGAGCATCCGGCGGTGTACGAGGCCGCTGTCTACGGCATTCCCGACGAGCGCCTCGGCGAGGAGTTGGCGTGCCACGTGATGGTCAAGGACCGCGCGCCGCTCACCATTGCGGATCTCCAGCAGTTCGTCGGTGAGCGACTCGCGAAGTTCAAGGTGCCGACGAAGGTCACGATCGTCACCGAGCAGCTCCCTCGAAACGCATCAGGCAAAATTCTCAAGCGTGAACTTCGCGAGTCGGTGGCCGCGAGTTCCTGAAACCCGGAGGTTGTCATGCCGAGTGATGCGTCGAACGACGATGTGGTCGAATGGCTCCTCGATTCTGACCCGTCGATCCGGTGGCAGGTGATGCGCGATCTCACCGAAACCCCGGAAACCGAGTGGCGAGCTGAGCGCTCCAAAGTCGAAACGCACGGCTGGGGAGCGCAGCTGCTGGCGTTGGAGGACGACGACGGGCAGTGGGCCGGCGGTGCGTTTGCCCCAGCCGACTTCGACTGGTCGCGGTGGGCCGAACTCGGTCAACCATGGACCGCGACGACGTACGCCCTGACGCAACTTCGCGAGTTCGGCCTCGACCCGTCGTCGGACCGCGCCCGTCAGATGGTCGAACTCGTCGGGAAGAACTCACGGTGGGAACACGACGGCCAACGGTTCTGGGACGGCGAGGTCGAGGAGTGCATCAACGGACGGACCGTCGCTGACGGTGCGTACTTCGGCGTGGACGTGGCGCCGATCGTCGACCGGCTGGTCGGCGAACGCCAGCCCGACGGCGGCTGGAACTGCGAGCGCGCGAACGGTTCCGTGCGGTCGTCGTTCCACACCACGATCAACGTGCTGGAGGGGCTGCTGGAGTTCGAGCGGGCGACGGGAGGCACGCCCGATTCGCTGGCCGCCCGATCGGGCGGTGAGCGCTACCTGCTCGAGCGCGACCTGTTCCGCCGTCTCAGCACCGGCGAACCCGCGGACGATCAGTTCCTCGCCCTGCTGCACCCGACTCGCTGGCAGTACGACGTGTTGCGGGCGCTCGACCACTTCCGCGCGGCGGGCGTGTCGAGCGACCGTCCGCCCGAAGCGCGTCTCGAACCAGCGATCGATCATCTCCGCTCGGTGCGTCGCGACGACGGCCGCTGGCACCTCGACCGCACCCTCCGGGGCGAGGTCTGGTTCGACGTCGATGACGGTCCGGGCGAACCGTCACGATGGTTGACCCTGGGAGCCCTGCGCGTCCTCGCATGGTGGAACGCCTCGTGACGAATTGTGCCAGGCACAATTCGTCATGGTGACAGTGGTCCAGGTCGCCGGATCCCGCTCGGCACGAGACCTCGACGATTTCGAACATCGTGAGTGGAGTGCGACGACATCGGCGCGACCGATCTCCTTCCACATCACGACGGGGTGATTCGACTGCTCAACTGCGATCGTGGCGCGCCGTCACCACGGTCACCGTGTGCCCGACATCGAAGCGTGCGGTCGCCAGAGGCTCGACGTGCAACGTCAACGAACCCGCCTCCCGTCAGCCCGGCGCTGTACGCCAGCCATCACCGTGTCGTAGAACGAATGCGCAGCACCGCTCGCGAGCCGGGTGGGCACGAGCCAGGATCGACCGCTGGATCGAAGACGCGTCGCAACCGGCACCTCGCGGATGATCCCACCGGAGCGTGCGACATGGACGGCGAGGAGCACGGACGGGGCGAACGCCGATGGCGGCATCGACGCAAGTGCTGCTCCTAACGCCGCCGAGCGCACGATTTTGCACGGCGTATTGGCATCGGCGAGTCGCCGACGAGCCGCCACTCCCGCAACCTGTCGCAACGTCCATGTCACGGCGCGACGTGAGGGCGGGGATTGACGGGCGGTCCGAACGCCCAGCACCAGATCAGCGTCACCCCTGGTGTCCCACAGAACAGCGAGCTCGTGCGCGGGGATTTCGTCGTCGCTGTCGAGGTGGGCGACCCACGCGCCGGTCGCAATGTTCCAACCAGCTCGGAGTGCCGGCCCGTGGCCGACATTGCTCGCCAGATGGACCACCTTGACCGAGCGCTCCACAGCCGCGATCCCGTCGAGCACGAGCTCAGTGCCGTCCGTCGAGGCATCATCGATGACGATCAGCTCGAAGCGATCGCCGACCATCCCACGCAGCACGGCGAGCGCGCCGGCAACAACCTCAGAAATCACCGCCGCCTCGTTGTGGGCGGGCATCACGAGAGACAACTCGACCTCGGAAGGCGGGAATCCGATCGGGTCCATGACGGGCGAACTGTACCGGTCGTCGGACGACCGGCGATCACGCAGGACCGCCACGTCGCATGCTCTACGCTGCCCCGACGATGGTCCTGTCGGTGCTGTTCCTCTGCGTGGTCACCATGGCTGGGCTGGGGATCACGTGGTCCACCGGGATCGAGATGGTCCTCGAGGAGCGGATCGGCGTCGGCGTCGTGTTCGGTGTGATGGCCACCACGATCACCGCGTTCCTGACCGGGTGGGTTGCCGGTTTCGATGCCACGTCGGTGTCGGTCGCCGCTGCGCTCGTCTCGCTGGGATCGGTCCATGGCTGGTTGACCGGGAGCGCGTCGGTCGGCAGCGAACTTCGCGATCTCGGCCGTCGAATCAAGCAGCCGTGGCGCTCACGCGGCGGCGCCCGTCCGATGCTGCTGGTGGCAGCGATCTCGGCAGCCCTGACCGTTCGCATCCTCGCTGCGGGTTACCGCACGAGTCCTGACGGCGCCCTCGTGGCCGGACACCTTTCCACATACGGTGATTGGAACGCTCACCTCGCCTACGCCGGGTCGTTCTCCGACGGCGCCAACTACCCACCGACCTCGCCGCTCGCGTCGGGATCTCGGTTGGCCTACCACGTCATGGTCGACGTGTTCGGCGCCTGCGCTTCCGTGTTGGGAGCATCACCGACCTCAGCACTCAGCCTCACATCAGGGCTGCTTGCGTTCGCCTTTCCGTTCGTGTTCCTGTTCGGAGCGCGACGGCTGTGTGGCAGCGAAACGACGTCGCTGGTCGCCTACTTTCTCTTCACGCTGAGTGGAGGCCTCGGATTCCTTGCCGTGTTCGGAGACGTGCGCGAGCACGGCGCGAGAGCGCTGCTGCACCCCGTTCGTGCGTACGCCCGGATGACCGATGACGGCATCTGGTTCGACAATCCGGTCATGTCGTACCTGTACGCGCAGCGCCCCGGGCTGATCGGCATCCCGGTGGTGCTGATCGCGGTCGGCGTGGCATTCGATCAGCGGAATTCGACGTCCTCTCGCCCGTGGCTCGTGATCGGCATCCTCATCGGTGCGAGCGCGTCCTTCAGCGCGTACGGCTGCGCAATGGCGCTCGGGCTCGCAGGTTGGACAGCGTTTCGGGCGCGGCGCGGCCGGCTGGCACTGTTCGTGCCGGCGTTCGCACTGGCGCTCCCGGTGCTGTTCGCTCTGCGACCAGAGACGAGTCACGTTCGCTGGTTCGTCGGGTGGATGGCACCGGGCGCGGACGTGCCGTGGGTGTGGTTCTGGATCATCAACACCGCCGCCCTCATCCCGCTCGGGTTGACTGCGCTCGTACGAGCGGACTCGCTTCCGACGGGTTCGGACCTCTGGTTCGCGTTTCCGGTCTGGTCGACGTTCGTGATGATGAATCTCGTCGCAGTGCAGCCGTGGGAGTGGAACAACTCCCACTATCTCGTCGTGTGGCTCCTGATGCTGTGCTTCCCGGCAGCCGGGCTGCTCGTGATGATGGCCCGATCGGCGTCGATCATCGCTCGTGCCGGCGCGGTCGTGATCGCCGTGGCCAGTATGGCGAGCGGGACCATCGACGTCTGGGCCGCAACGGGCGCGGGAACGTTCGCTGGTCAGCTCGCGACCGGCGACGGCGTCGAGGCAGCCACCTGGGCGCGAACCAACACCGCCTCGGATGCAATCTTCGCGGTGGCTCCGACGATCAATCAACCGTTCGTGTCCGTCGGCGCGAGGCGGGTCGTCAGTGGGTATCCCGGTTGGACGTTCGACCTCGGCGTGGCCGACTGGCTGCAACGGTCGCAGGACGCGAATGAGATGCTGCGCGCCGGACCCACAACCGCGTTCCTGGTCGAGCAGTACGACGTCGAGTACGTCGTCATCGGTGACGACGAACGGCGCTTGCCGGACGGCGCCGACGAGTCCTACTGGAATGCGGCGGCGCGAATCGTGTTCGAGAACTCGACCTATCGGATCTATCGAGTCGACGGCTGAGCAGCCACGTCGAGCGAATCCGGATCGGCGGTCAAAGCGGGCTCATACGGCATCGGACAGTGGCCCCCTTGGTCCCGGACATGAGGTGACGGCGAACGCCGAGCGGCTCGTCAGGCGGCGTCGAGGGGGCCACGCCGGCGCGTTGCGAACGCCAGTGCCATGCCGGGTAGCGCCAGCGCGAGCGCAAGCCACACCAGCGGCCCGATCGGCGTACCCGTCGCGGGAAGCTCGTTGGCGGGGGTGGTGACCGTCGTGGTCGTCGTGGTCGTCGTCGTGGTGGGAGAACCGGCGCCGGCACCCAGCGCAGTCGTGGTCGTGGTAGGCACCGTGGTCGTGGCGATCGCTGTCGTGGTCGTGCTCGCCGCAACGGTGGTGGTCGATGCAACGGTGGTGGTCGACGTCGTGGTCCCCACCAAGGTGGTGGTCGATCCACTCGGGGTGGGCGTCGCCGTCGGGGTGACCGTCGGCGTCGCAGTCGGCGTCGCAGTTGGCGTCGCGGTCGGGGTGACCGTGGGCGTCGCAGTGGGTGTGGGCGTCGGCGTCGCGGTCGGCGTGACCGTGGGCGTCGCGGTGGGTGTCGCAGTCGGGGTCACCGTCGGGGTCACCGTTGGCGTCGCCGTGGGGGTGACGGTCGGTGTGACGGTCGGTGTGACGGTGGGCGTGGCGGTCGGGGTGATGAACGGGGTGGCCGTCGGTGTGACCACGCCGCCGGCAAAGAGATCCGAAGGCCCGGCGGCGGTGCCGACCACCATGGTCATCACCGCCACGGCTCCCGAGACGGCCGCACCGCGACGACCTCGACTACGCTCCACGACGTCGGATCTTACCACTTACGTGCCCGCTCCAGAAGCAGAACTTTGGGGCGTCCGACCCTCCTCATCTCGTGCGTTTCGGTGGCAGTCGCCGCCGTGCTGTGGATCCGTCTCGGCAACCTCGGCGATCGCCCGCTGCACCACGACGAGAGCCTCGATGCGTGGTTCGCATGGCGGCTGTCCACCGGTCGGACCTACGTCTACGATCCGGCCTACCACGGCCCGCTGAGAATCATGCTCACCGCCGGGCTGTTCAAGCTGGTGGGCGCGGGTGACACCGCTGCTCGCTGTCTCGCCGCGGCCTCGGGGGTTGCCCTCGTCGCGACACCTGGGATGATCCGGTCATCGCTCGGTCGAGTCGGCTGGATTGCGGCGGCGGTGGCGCTCGCCGTCAGCCCGACCCTCGTGTACTTCTCCCGATTCGGACGCGAAGATCTCCCATACGCGCTCGCCGCCACGGTCGGCTCGCTCGCGCTCGTCGAGTTCCTTCGTGAGCCTCGCGCCCACCTCGCCGTCGTCGGCGCGCTCGGACTGGCGTGCGCAGCGGCGATCAAGGAGTCGTTTGCGATCACCGTGCTCGTCCTGGTCACGTATCTTGTCGGCCTGATCGCGATCGAGTGGCGGGGGTTGCGCATGTGGCGACAGATCCCGACACTGCGCCGATTCGGCGAGGTCGGCGCGGAGCCGTGGTGGTGGGCGGCGACGGCATTCGTCACCGTGTTCGTCCTGTCGTACACGGTGCTCTTCACGGATCCGGGCGGCGTGTGGCGCGGGATCTGGGATGGACCGACGTACTGGCTCGGTCAACACGAGGTCGGGCGTGGCAGTCAACCGTGGTCGTACTACGGCGTCCTTGCGACGGCGTACGAATGGCCGATGCTCATCCTCGCCGCGATCGGGACGTGGGGCGCCGTGCGTCGCCCAGATCGCGTACGGCTGTTCCTGGTGTGGTCGGCGATCTCGCAGTTCGTGATCTACAGCTGGGCGGGAGAGCGCTTCCCGTGGCTGATCGTGCATCCGATGGTGCCGATCGCGATGCTGGCGGGGCTCGGCGCCGAGTGCACGTGGCACTGGGGTCGACTGCGCTCGGTCGGCCATCGTTGGATTGCGGCGTCCGTGCTCGCGGTGGCGGTCGTCTGGAGCGTCGGGATGTCCGTCGTGATCGCACAGGTCCGCCCGAACGATCCGCGCGAGCTCGTGGTGGCAGTGCAGACGACCGATGACGTCCGCGGGGTCGCTGCCGAACTCGACCGCGCGTCTGCGACTGGCTCGATCCTCATCGACGGCAGCGACGGTGGCGGCTGGCCCTTCGGTTGGTACGTGCGCGACCTTCCCGTGATCGGGTTCGAGCTGTCCTCGTCGACGATCCCCCTCGGTGTCAGTGCGGTCGTGGTGGCCGAGGCGAACGTCCCCATGCTGGGCCTGCCACCCGATGCGGGCACCCCGTTCGATCTGCGGGCCACGTGGTTGCCTGACTACAGCAACCGTTCCCCGGGCGTCTGGTGGTCGTGGTTCACGCAACGCACGGTGTGGAACCCCGTGCAGCAGGTGCCGTTCCGGCTGGTGCTGATCGATCCCGTCACTGGGGCAGTCATTCCGAGCCGGTGAGGTCGGGGATCCGCTCCGTTTCTGCGAGCGCTCGCCTGGTCTCGTCGAGGTCGATCTGCACGATTTTGGAATCACCGGACCGGAAGACCGTCGTGGCGCCAGGAATGGCCTCGATCACCGAGATGCTGAGCGAATCGGCGGTCGACCGTTCGAGTGTGCCGATGAAGACGTACTCCACGCCATACGTCGTGAGAAACCGTGCAGCTCGGGTGCGATCCCGCGTTCGATAGAACGCCACGACCTCGTCGGTCCGGTCCTGGACCCGTTCCGTGGTGCCCTGCCGCTGTTGGATCTGATGCCACGTCCACCCCACCACCGATTGGAGCCCGGTGGTCGCCGAGAAGCGCTGGTTCCAGCCATATGCAGGGCCGGCCAGCTCGACGATGGTCGCATCGGACGGCACGTTTCCTCGCGCCCACTCGATCAAGGGAAGATCGTCGGCGATCGGCACATCGCCCCAGACCGGATCGTGTCGGAGGTACGCCATCCCGTCGACCGTGGGACCGATCGCTTCGAAGCGGTCGTCGAGCCGGGGGCCGACGGCGAGGATCGGGAACAGCAACATCGCGACCGCCACCGGTGCACCGACCGAGAGGGTGAGCGCCCGGGCCCGCCGCCCTCCGAGTCGCGCCGACACGACGACCTGCACCACGGCCGGGCCGCTCGCCAGCGCCAGGAGCACCCACCCCTGCTCGCCGAACTTGAACACGGTGTTCATCCGGACGATGTCGGGGCTGACGATGACTGCGTCACCGACGATCGTCAGCGCCAGACCGAGGGCCGCGAGCAGGCCCACGATCGCGACGTCGGGGCGCACCAGATGCAAGCCGGCGCGGGCCGACCGGCACGCGATCACACCGACCACACCGCAGACGACCGCCAGCGTCACCGCGAACGCCCATGACCCCACTGCGAACCCGCCGACCGCGACCACGATCACACTGCCGGCCGCCGGCACGATCAGGCGACGCAACGGTCGGTGGGGCCCGGCCCGCCACCAGACCAGCGACCACGCCGCCCACAGCAGGAGAAATGGGCCGACATGCACGAGGTGGTCGATCAGCGACGTGATCGACGGAGCACGCTGGACGCCCTCGGCGGCGACGACGGTGTGATGCCGGTAGGGCGAGGTGACCACGGCGGACACGATCGCCACGATGCCGAACTCCCGGACGCGGCCCCACACTGCGTCACGCCAACTGCTGCGTGGGGCGCTCGCGACGAGGCACGCGGCGACGATCATCGTGAGGGCCGGAACGTCCCACGTGTTGACCATCCGAGCGAGGCCGAGCACCACGCCGAGCACACCGCTCACGAGCAGTCGTCGCCGCGTCGTGCTCGGCCCCGCCCAGAGCGCCAGACAGAGCACGGCGACGAGCGCGCTGATCCACCAACTCATCACGTGCGGATGGAGGTCTCCGAACAGCGTCGACCACGCCGGGAACTCGGTGATGTCGAACGTTCCGCGGTGGGCACGAGACACCGCCCACCAGTCGAAGACCCGACCGCCGTCGACGGCCCAGCGGACGATCTGGCGGGCGGTGTCGAGGTTGCCCGCCACGGTGAGGAGTGCCACCGTGACGGCCCCCGCGATGAACGGCCCGCGACGCCGACCCGACTTGGTCCGCGCCGTGACGTCGTGCGCAAACGCAAACGAGATCGCGCAGGTGAGCGCGACGAATGTCGCGAGCCCGAGTTGGAACGCGACCTCGGGGCGGATGCCGAGCCCCCTGGCCGGCACGGCGAGTAGATACCACCCGAGGTAGTAGTAGTTGAGGGCACCGCCGCCGTACCACGGGTCCGGAATCGGGACGGTGGAGCTTCGGGCGATCGACGTGAAGTACGCGAGTTCCATGGGTTTCTCGCCGCCCAGCGGTGAGGACCACAGGTCGGGGTTCAGCGACCGGAGCACGATCACCCCGACATACACGGTCGCTGCCACAGCAATCGTCTGGCGCCACGCAGTCCGCTGGGCCAGGTACTGCGAGGAGAGTCGCCTGCGATCATGCCCCCACATCCAACCCCCGAGCGCCAGCAGGGCGCACGTCACGACGGCCACCAGGGCAGCGGAGAAGGAGGCGACGCCCCAGGCGACCACCGACCAGGTGAGGAGCCCGGTGCCGATCGGTCCGAGCGCCATGGCGACCGCCGGCACCGCCGCACCGAGCCCAGGCAGCAACCGGCGCGCGGCGGGCACGGCCGCAGCCGTCAAGGCGGCCAACCACGCCGTCCACACTGCAACAGCGAGCAGACCGCCCACCCGGAACAGCCGATCGAACGTTGCGTCGTTGGTCGCCGAACGGTCGGCCGGCGTCAGCATTGCGTTGTTCGCGTCGGCGGCGCCGTCGGGGACGGGCGCCGCTGCGTCGGCCGTCCAGGGATCGAGGACTTCCAGAGCCCGCTCAGGTGACCATGCGGCGGTCTTGCGGTACAGCGTCACCGGTGCGTGGTCGTACACGGAGAACGCCTCTTCTGCGCCCACCGTGTCGATGACGAAGGGGCCGAGTCGCGGCAGGTTCTGGAACTGTGCCACCGGCTCGAGACCGATCGACCCGCTGTCGAGCGCGTCGTAGTAGCGGATCATCGCCGGGTATGACACCGGCAACCGCACGACGCTGAGACGTGCTCGCTGACTCGTCACGGCGATGACGTCGGCGGCGTCGAGTTGACCGACGAAGGTCAACACCTTGTCGTGCGAATCGGGCAGGAACGGTTCGAGTTGGATCGTCGTGCGTTCTGTCACACCTGGCAGGCGGAGTGGTACGGAGTCATCCCAGACATCGCTCGTGAGTTGTTCGTCGGGCTTCACGTGCTGTTCGATCCACCGACTGGCGGCGACCCGACTGTTCGTGTGCCCGTAGACCCCCCAGGAGAACGCCACCGTCCACCCGACGGCCAGTACCGACAGGGACACGACGGCAAGGTTCGTGGAGTACCTGCGCCAGGAGGCGATGCGGTGGTCGCCGGCAGCGTCGATGAGCCCGACGAACCCGAGCCCGGCGGCAAGGCAGAGCAGGGGGTAGATCGGCAGCAGATATCGCAGCGTGTTCGCATTGGAATCGAGTGCGAGCAGCACCCAGCCGATCGGCCACGAGGCGAGGAGCCAGCCCGTCGACGTCCGTTTCCAGCGCCGGAACGCGCTCACCGCACCGACTCCGGCCAGTGCCGACAGGCCTGGGCCGAGCCCCCACTTGACGATCTGCGCGAAGGGATACAGCAGCGGCCGGCCGACCCACTGGATGGTCGGAGGAAACGTCACCGAGTTCGAGCTGTCGCGCACGGAACGCAGGTCGTCACGCCACGCCGGGTTGAGCCACCAGCCATCGAATGCGTAGGGGCTCGCGACGCGGAACGTCACCAACGCCGCCAAGCCAGCGCCTGCGATCGCCCAGATGTCGCGACGGCGCAAGGTGTGACGCTGGGTCCAGATCGCCGAGGCGACGACCGACAGGATGAGCACAGCCGTGACTCGGCTGCTGACGGCGGCGCCGATCAGGGCGCCCGCACCGACGAGCGCACCCACGGTTCGCCGCTGGACCCAGGTCAACACTGCGAGCACCGTGGCGGTCGTGAAGATCGTCGCCCACGTGTCCGGGCCCAGGAAGTGCGACTGCTGGATTGCGAGCACCGCAGTCGCGTACGCGGCAGCCGCCATGAGCCCGACCCGTCGGCCGCCGAGCCGCAACCCGATCACGCCCACGAGCACGACGGTGACCGAGTCGACGAGCGCCGACAGCAGGCGCCCGATCAGGTTGGCGTTGTAGTCGGCATCGAAGCGGGGGGAACCGTCCGGCGCGATCAGGTCGATGCCCAGCCGATCGATCAGCGTCACGACCGGTCCTCCGCCGCCTGCGTGCAGTGCTCCGGCAACTGCCTTCGTCGCAAACAGCGGCAAAGTCCCGTAGACGAACGACGGAGCGACCCGGTACGGGCTGAGCGGCGACGCGCTGGTGTCGAAATAGTCGACGACGGATCCGGGTGCCTCGATGCCGTCGAGGACGAAGCTCCAATGTCGTTCGTCAGGGTGGAGGTGCTGACCCTCGTCCCAGTCGATGTTCGACGTGCGCAGGGCGAGACCCACCATCGCAACTGCCGTGAGGAGCAGCCACCACGCCACCGCCCGCGAGCGCTCGATCTCCATCAATCATGCCCGCTCACGCCGGCGAACCTGACCCGGAGTCGATCGGCGACCGACAGTGCTTCGTCGATCGCACGGTCCATGTCGAGGTACCGGAACAACCCGAGACGCCCCGCGAACGTCACGTCCTTGACCTGGTCGGCGAGCCTGAGATACGCATCAAGGCGCGCCTCCTCACCGGCGAGGCGAACCGGGTAGTACGGAATGTCGCCGGGTTCATGCGCGCGAGCGACCTCGGTCGTCACGATGGTGGCGTGGTGCTGCTCCCACGGGGCGAAGTGAACGTGTTCGGTCGAGCGCGTCTGCGGAATATCGATGTCACAGTGGTTGACCACAGCACAGCCTTGGCGATCCCCGGTGAACCGTTCGTGCGTGAAATCGAGGGTGCGATAGGTCAGGTTCCCGAGCCGACAGCCGAAGAACTCGTCGAGCGGCCCCGTCCAAACCACGTGCTCGAAGCGATCTCGGTCGCCGGGATCGAGGGCGGTGGCCAGTTCGAGCTCGATCGCAGAATGATCCAGCATCGAATTCACCATCGCCGTGTACCCGTGCCGGGGAACTCCTTGATGCGGATGATCGAAGTACGAATCGTCCTCGACGTAACGGACCGGCAGGCGGGCGAACACCGAGGCCGGCAGCTCTGCAGGGGAACGGCCCCACTGCTTGTTGGTGTAACCGCGAAAGAAGGCCTCGTAGAGCTCCGCTCCGACGGTGCGTAACGCTGCGCTTTCGAAGGTGTCGTCCGTTCGGTTCGCGTACGGCGATGCGCGCTCGGCAACGAACCGCCGTGCGGAATCCGAGTCGAACTCGACGCCGAAGAACGTTCGCAAAGTGCTCAGATTGATCGGAAGTTGGTACGAGCGTCCCTGGCTGATCGCTCGGACACGATGGAGATAGGACTCGAACGTCGCGAATCGGTTCACGAAGTCCCAGACCCGAGCCGAATCCGTATGGAAGATGTGGGGCCCGTACCGGTGCACCATCACACCGGTCTCAGCATCGCGATCGGTGTGACAGTTCCCTGCGACGTGCGGTCTCGGGTCGAACACGGTGACGGTCCGTCCCGCATCGGCGAGGCAGCGTGCGATGGTTGCTCCGGTGAGTCCGGCGCCGGCGATCGCTATGCCCTGTCGCACGATATGCCGCTCTCCACGCGCCGACCCTAGTTCGAATCGTCGACCCGTCCGTTGGCTGCAATCTGACGTGACGTCGACGAGCCCGACACACCGACGACGAACGGTGCCAGGCTGAATTGTCGTCCGTGATGGTCTCTGCGAGCCCGTGCGCGTCCTCGCATCGTGAACCCACATGACGAATTGTGCCAGGCACAATTCGTCACGTGGCGACGAGCCAGGACGGTCGGGTTCGTCGCTGACGTCGTGGCGGTCGATGTTCAGGCAATCGCCGTGCCGAACACGGATCCGATGCCGAACGTCACGGTCGACGCGACAATCACGATCGCGAGTTGTCGCGTCGCCCCCTGGGCGACCGGTCGGCCAGCCGACCGACTGACCCAACCTCCGACGACCAGACTGACGAGCGCCGTGGCCGTCACCGATGCGAAAATCGCTGGGTTCCCGCTGGTGATGAACCACGGCGCGAGCGGCACGATGGCACCGACCGCGAACAGTCCGAACGACGACACCGCAGCCAGCGCCGGTGAACCGACCTCGCCCGGGTCGAAGCCGAACACGGTCCGCGCGGTGAACTCGACGAAGCGGTCTCCCTCCAGCGGAAGTTCGGTCGCGACCCGCTGGGCCGTGTCGGTCGCCAGGCCGGTCTGTTCGAGCTTCGAGACGAGTTCGTCGAGCAGCAGTCGGGGATTCCGTCGCGCGAGCCCGTCCAACTCGCCGACGATCCCTTCGAACAACTCGACCTGGCTGCGCACCGAGATCCACTCCCCCGCAGCCATCGAGAAGGCGCCCGCAACGAGGCTCGCGAGCCCGGCGAGTCGTACATCGCTGACGCCTGCGGTGGCCCCGGCCACGGCGAGAATCAGGCACACGTTGGTGACGAGTCCATCGTTCACGCCGAGCACCGCAGCCCGTGCCGCTCCACGAGTCACGGTCGACACACGCTGTTGCAGGCGCCGGGCGTCACCGGCTGGATCGGCAGCTGAGCGCGCCGAGGTGGCGGTGTAGGGCGCTCCACTCATTGCGTTTGGGACGCTCGCTCGACATCGGCGATGACGTCGTCGGCGTGGCGTGCGACGTCGGTGACGTCGTACCCGCGATGGATGCGTCCATCGGGGTCGATCAGGTAGCTGAGACGGCGTGGGAAGGCGGCGAACTTGTCGTCGCGGTCACGCACGACCTCATAGGCGACGCCGACGCTGTGATCGGTGTCGCTCAGCAGCCGGAAGGGGAAGTCCTGCGCCTCTGCGAACGCGAGGTTCTCGGCCGGCGTGTCGAACGACGCACCGAGAATCACGACCCCGAGTTCGTCGAAGCGCTCGGCCCTGGCACGCAGGGCCTGACCTTCGACGGTTCAACCCGGCGTGGCGGCTTTCGGGTACCACCAGAGCAGCACCCAGTGCGATGCGAACTCGGACAGCTCGACGACCTGGTCGTGCTGGTCGAGGAGCTGGAACGCTGGAGCGGGTCGACCTGGTGTCAGCACCGTTCGATTCTGCCAGCGCGCCGAGCACGACCCACCGGCTCGCCCCAGATCTCAGGGGCATGTGCGTGCGATCGCGTCCCCTCCGCATGCATGACCTGGAATATTCGTGACGTAACCTGCGCCCGGACCGGTGCCCCGCCACCGTGGCTCCTTGAGCACACCGACTGCAAGATGCATCAGGTCGGCCCATCAGCAGCCACGCTGGCCGAGTGGTCCCCGTCGGTCTGCCGCTCGCCGATCTCCCGGCGTCGCGCCGGTACCGGTTCGCACGGATCTGTGCGGAGTTTGGAGGCGAGCGGCTGCGACGCTGCGCTCCTGTACGACCCGCTCGACGTCCGGGATGCGACCGACACGACCGACATGTCGATCTGGACGATGCACAATCCGGTGCGGTTCGCGTTCGTGGCAACCGACGGCCCGCTGGAGCTGTTCGCGTTCTCGCACGGCAAGTTCATCTCGGTCCACTCGCTTGATCCCACTCGCTCGATCTCGTTGGAGTCGTTCGTTGAGCGACGCGACTGCGGCGAGGGAGTGGAACTCGACTAGCAGGTGCTGATCACCGCCCGTGCTCCTGACCTGGAGCCGCGCCAGTTCTCGCTGGCGGGTCGACGGGCAGTGATCACCGGGGCCGGAAGTCCCACCGGCATCGGGGTCGCCTCGGCACGAATGCTCGCCGAGCTCGGTGCGCAGGTCATGATCACGTCGACCACCGATCGAATTCACCAGCGCGTCGACGAACTCAGACGGGAAGGATTCGTGGCGCACGGTTCGTTCGGTGACCTGACGGATGAGGCAACCGTCCAGCGGATCGTCGATGAGGCGATCGCAGCGCTCGGCGAGATCGACATCCTCGTCAACAACTCCGGGATGACCAGTGTCAGCCGACCCGGGCTGGAAGAGGCCGACGAGGCGGCAGCGCTGCCGTACTCGCAGTGGCGGGCGTCGATCGAACGAAATCTCGACACGGCGTTCCTGATGTCGCGCGCGGTGATCCCCCTCATGCGATCCAACGGCTGGGGGCGCATCATCTCGGTGGCGAGCGTGTCCGGCCCGGTGATGGCCATGCGACACGAGCCCGCCTACGCCGCATCCAAGGCCGGGCTGATCGGACTGACGAGAGCGCTCGCGCTGGACCACGCCGCCGACGGGATCACGATCAACGCGGTGGCCCCCGGATGGATCGAGACCGGTTCACAGACGCCGAGCGAGCGAGCCGAGGGATTCGTCACACCGATCGGTCGCAGTGCCACACCCGACGAGGTCGCCAGCGCAATCGCCTGGCTGGCGACGCCCGGTGCGGCCTACACGACCGGTCAGTGCCTGGTGATCGACGGCGGCAACTCGATCGCCGAGGAGCGAACGCTGCCTGCTCCGCGCTAGCGGCCGGCCGATGCGCACGCTGTGCACAGCCCATCGCCAACTCACATCGAAGCCCGTCGCGGAGCGACCGTCGTGATCGTCTCAGACGGACTCGTCGGATTTCGCCGACCGGCGCAGGAGTGAGTAGCCGAGGATTCCGGCTGCAGTGCTCGCTGCGAGGATGCCGAGCTTTGCGGAGCGGAGGAGGTCGGGGTCGTCGAACGACAGTCCGGCGACGAACAGTGCGACCGTGAACCCGATTCCCGCGGTGGCGCCGATCGCGACGACGTGACTCCACGTCGTGCGATCCGGAAGTCGCCCCACACCGAGTCGGACCGCGAGCCACGTGAACGCGACTACGCCGAGCAGCTTTCCGAGCACCAGCCCGGTCAGCACACCCATGAACACATTCATGTCGAGGCCGGTCGTCGAGACGCTCACACCTGCATTCGCGATCGCGAAGATCGGGACGATGACGAACGACACCCACGGCGTGAGCCGGTGTTCGATCCTGTCGAGCGGGGACGCCACTTCACGCACGTATGCGGCGATCTCGGTGGGCACCGTGTGTTCGCTGCGGTCGAAATGGTCGACGAATGTTTCGATGCCCTCGCCGAGCCGACTCGGGTCGTGGAACGGTTCGGCCGGCGTGAGCAACCCGAACACCACACCGGCGATCGCCGCTTCGACACCGGCTTGGTGGAGCGAGTACCAGCAGATGATCCCGAGACCCACATACGGAACGAGCGATCTGATCTCCAGGCGCCTCGCGGCCCAGGCCCCGACGACGGATGCCACGCCGACGGCGAGCCACGCCATGCTGACACCCTCGGCGTAGAAGATCGCGATCACGACGATGCCGCCGATGTCGTCGACGACGGCCAGCGTCAGGATGAAGATCCGCACGCCGAGCGGCACGCTGCTGCCGGCGAGGGTGACCACACCGACGGCGAACGCGATGTCGGTCGCGACCGGTACACCGAACCCGTTGGTCGCCCCACCGAGGTTCCACACGATGTAGAGCGCAGCAGGGACGATCATTCCGCCGAGCGCGGCGAGTGCCGGCAGTGCTGCCGCACGCCGGTCGCGAAGTTCCCCGTGCACCAGTTGGCGCTTGATCTCGAGCCCGACGACGAGGAAGAAGAGCGACATCAGGCCGTCGTTGATCCATTCGTGGAGCGACAGATCGAGCTCGACGATGTCGCCGATGCGAAACTCGATCGCCGTGTCGAACAGATCCCGGTACGACGAATCCCACGGAGAGTTCGCCCACAGCAGTGCGAGCACCGCACCGGCGAGCATCACGATGCCACCGGCGGTCTCCACCGCCGCAAATCGTTGAGCGGGCTGGATGATCGTGCGTGGAATGCGGCGATCAGATGCCGAATACGGCAGCTTCAAAGGGTCTGACACTGCGCCAGTCAAGCGCTCGCGATCACGTTGGCCTCAGCCGGATGAAACAAATCTGAGGCCGCCGCCGATCGGGTCAGGGTCCATCGTCGTGCACGGGCGAGTTGCGCCGCGCGAGTCGAGGGATCTCTGGACTCGACAAGCCCGGCGAAAGCCTTGTTGCGGCTCCACAATCCCGCCGTTCTGATCGATCGAAGCGGTGTTGACGAGGATGCGGGTGCCCGTCGACGTCGGGCGTCCGCCGGGCCGCTGCGCCAGCGTCAACCGCCGAGCACCCGGTTCGAGACTGCGAACGAACCGAGGGTCAAGATCCCGAGCACGAGCATCGACCACGGCACGGCCGCCGCACCACTCGCATCGAACCACCGCCCGATCAACCACGGGAACACGAGTCCGCCGAGCCCGGCGGCCCCAACGAACCACGACGTCGCAACGCCGG
>JBDSBE010000170.1:0-22596 GCA_039921745.1 Ilumatobacteraceae bacterium
ACGAACGTGCGGATCCAGTGGTCGATGTCTTCCTCGTTCGGCTTGTCGATCCGCTCGAACGTCGCCAGACTCACGATCACACGGACCAGCCACTCGCCGGCCTCTTCGGGGCGGATGCCGTCCGAGAGCTGGGCTGGGAACTGGTCGGCCAGCATCGCGACGATTCCGCCGAAACGGTCGGCCATGGGCGCAAGGACACCAGGTATGGGCACGCCGATCGCACCACGTTCGGCCGAGGCGAAGAGAAGACTGAGATCCTCGCGTCTCACAGCCCGAGTGGTCGACCGAACCAGCAGGAGGAGCGCCTCGCCGAGGCTGGACTCGGTCATCAGGCGCGGGCGCAACGTCGACAGGAACCGATCAGTCACCCGCAAAAGCACCAGCAAAACAAGTTGATCGCGGTTGCCGATCCGCCGGTAGACGGTGATCCGCGACACGTCGGCTGCGACAGCAACTTCCTCGATCGTCGTGTTCGAGACGCCGGCGTCGGTGAAACATCGCTCGGCGGCGTCGAGAATCACATCGTCGACGTCGACGTTGTCCGGCCATCGTGCATACACGTACGAGATGGTAGCTGCCCGCCCTCGACGTCAGCCCTCGCTTGTGAAACAACTTTCTCGTCGTGTAACATCACGTGTCGGAAGGAGAGATGTGGAACTCAAGACACAACGCGAACTCTTCGAGCGAATCAACACGTACCTCGATTCGAGTTCCGACCCGATGGCGGCGACGATCATGCTCCAGCCCACCGAGCACTACACCAGCGCCGAGCGCTTCGATGGTGAACGACGGTCAGTCTTCGACCGGCTCCCGCTCGTGGTCGGCGCCGGCGACCGCGTGCGCAACCCGGGCGACTTCTTCACCGATGACCTGACCGGCTTTCCGATGATCGTCGTCCGGGGCGACGATGGCGTGCTGCGCGGCTTCCACAACTCGTGCGGCCATCGCGGAGCGGCCGTCGAAGACGCGAACGGTGGCTGTACGCGGCGCTTCACCTGCCCATATCACGCGTGGAGCTATGACAATCGGGGCTCGCTGGTGTCGATCCCCAATGACGACGGTTTCGACGGTGTCGACCGCGCGACTCGCGGACTCGTCGAAGTCCCGGTCGAGGAACGCCACGGTCTCGTCTGGGCTCGGCCGACAGCTCCGATCCACGAGGGGATCGATGTCGCCACCTTTCTCGGTGACCTCGACGCCGAACTCGCTGCGTTCGACATGGCGAACTATCGCCACGACCGCACCGATGTCCTTCGAGAGTCGTTCAACTGGAAGCAGGTGGTCGACGGTTTCCTCGAGACGTATCACCTGCGGTTCCTGCATCGGAGCACCATCGGTCCATACATCAACTCGAACTTCGCTCTGTTCGATTCGTTCGGCCCTCACGGCCGGATGGTCGGTCTGCGGGACTCGTTCGAGTCGATGCGGAAAGGTCCTCCCGCCGAGCAGGACCTCCTCCCCCACGTCGCCATCATCTACCAGGTCTTCCCCAACACGGTGCTGGTCTGGCAAGGGGACCACTTCGAGGTGTGGTCGAGTCACCCTGGGGGCGATTCGTCGACGGTCGCGGCCCGAGCAAGCCTGCTCGCACCAGCCGACTTGATGGGCCCCGACTACGAAGCTCGGTGGGACAAGAACTGGCAGATCCTCATGGACACCGTGTTGCTGGAGGACTTCGTCGTCGCCCGCACGATCCACCGCAACAACCTCGCGGGTGTGCGTGACAGCTCGGTGTTCGGTCGACAAGAAGCGGCCCTCCAGCACTTCCACGCACAACTCGACGCGCACATCGCCAGCTGACCCAACAACCACACCCCGCCCGACCACACCCCGAACAGGGCCGCACCGGCCCGAGGAGCAGCGAGCATCGTGACCATCGACATGAACGATCTGACCGACATCAGCTACGAGGTCGACGACGGGCTGGCGTGGATCGTGATCGACCGCCCCGATCGATACAAAGCGTTTCGGGGTCGGACGATCGATGAACTGATTCGTGCGTTCAAGACGGCGTGGACTGATTCTGCGGTCGGCGTCGTCGCTTTGACCGGGGCCGGCGAGAAGGCCTTTTGCACCGGTGGCGATCAGAAGCAGCGGGGCGAGACCGGCGATTACGGCCCGACCGAAACTGGGCTCTTCGAGGTCGAGGCGCTGCACCGCTTGATCCGTGACATCCCCAAGCCTGTGATCGCTGCGGTCAACGGTTACGCGATCGGCGGTGGCCACGTCCTGCATGTGACGTGCGACATCACGATTGCCGCTGACCACGCCAAGTTCGGTCAGACCGGTCCGAAGGTCGACTCCTTCGACGCCGGGTTCGGCTCGGCCTACCTCGCGCGCATCATCGGCCAGAAGCGGCCCGAGAGATCTGGATGTTCTGTCGCCAATACGACGCCGAGACTGCTGAGAGGTGGGGGCTCGTCAACGCCGTCGTGCCGATGTCCGAACTCCGAGCAACCGTTCGGGCGTGGGCAGACGACGCCCTCGCACTGTCACCGACCGCGCTCAAAGTGTTGAAGCATTCGTTCAACGCCGAAACCGAGCACATCGCCGGTGTCGGGGCGATGGCGTTCGACTCACTCGAACTGTTCGTCGAAACCGCTGAAGCCGCCGAAGGGATCGCGGCATTCAACGAGAAACGACCGCCGGACTTCCAACAGTTCCGGTAACGCCGGTCGATCAACCGTCACACGACAACACCTCAGGAGCCAGAAACATGCACGTCGGGTACAGCGCCTTCTTCCAGAACCTCTCCGGTGAACACACCGACGCCGAGGTGTACCAGCACGAACTCGCGCTCGCTGATCTGGCGGAACCGCTCGGCTTTGATTCGGTTTGGGCGCCCGAGCATCACTTCACGAACTACATCATGATGCCCGACACCACACAGTTCCTGACGTGGATCGCCGCTCGCACCGAGCGGGTTCAGGTCGGGTCGATGATCAACGTCTTGCCGTGGCACGACCCAGTTCGACTGTGTGAGGAGTGGTCGATGCTCGACGAACTGTCGAATGGTCGCGCGATCCTCGGTCTCGGCCGGGGTCTCGGCCGCGTCGAGTTCGACGGCTTCAGGACGGAGATGTGTGAGTCTCGTGGGCGCTTCACGGACTACACCCAGGCCATCGTCAATGCGCTCGAGTCTGGCTACATCGAATATGACGGCGAGTTCCTGAAACAGCCGCGTGCCGCCATCCGGCCGTATCCAAGCCGGTCGTTCCGGGGGCGCACCTACGCGTCGGCGGTGTCGCCACAGTCGATCGATCTCATGGCCGAACTCGGCATCGGCCTGCTCATCATCGCCCAGAAGCCGTGGGCGATCACGACCGCAGAGATCCAGGCGTACGGGGAGCGCTACCTCGAACTCAATGGCGAACCACCACCCGGCCCGATCATCGCGGTCTTCATTGCGGTCGACGAAGACCCAGGGCGGGCGCAGCAGATGTTCGACGAGTACATGATGAGCTACTCGCACTCCGCGGTCGATCACTACCAGTTCTATGACGAAGCCATCGCGGGCATCCCCGGGTACGAGTATTACGCAGGCATCTCGGGCAACATCGCCAAGCACGGCCGGGACACGTTCGCCCGGTTCCTCGCCGAACTGCAGGTGTGGGGCACCCCCGACGAGGTCGCCGACAAGCTGAAGGAGTATCAGCGCATGGTCGGCGCGGCCGGCATCATCGGGGTGTTCAGCTACGGCGGGATGCCCCACGACGAAGCCGAGCAGAACATGCGCCTGTTCGCCGACCAGGTGATGCCCCAACTCCACGACCACGAGACCGACTCGGACGTCGGCCGAGCCGGGCCACCAACCGCCGTCGCCGGTGCGCTGTCGGCCACCAGCGTCAGATGGTGAGCGATCTCGTCGGCACCGAACTCGTCGACAGGGTCGCCGTCATCACGATGATGAGCCCCCCGGCCAACGCCTCGTCGCTCGACCTCATCGCTGCGCTCGACGACGCCGTCACCGCAGCCCTCGACAGCGGTGCGGCGGTTGTCGTGTTCAGGTCCGGCCTCGACAGGTTCTTTGCCGCAGGCGCCGACCTCAAGCTGTTGGCCGAAGCGACCCCGACCGACTTCCACCACTACCTCGGAACACTCCGATCCTTCATCGAACGACTGGATCAGCTCCCACAGCCGAGCATCGCCGCCATCGACGGGATGGCGCTCGGCGGTGGGCTCGAACTCGCGCTCGCGTGCACCCTGCGGATCGCGTCACCTCGCGCCCAGCTGGGGGTTCCCGAGGTGAAGCTGGGTCTAATACCCGGCGCAGGCGGCACGCAGCGGCTACCACGCCTGATCGGACGTGCGGCCGCTGTCGATCTCCTGATCACCGGGCGAAGCATCGACGGGAACCACGCGTTCGACGTCGGCCTCGTCGATCGTCTCGTACCCGCCGATGACCTCGTCGACGAAACGGTCCAACTCGCACAGACACTGGCCAACGGACCCAAGCAAGCCCTTTCGGCCATCATGCGCTGCGTCGACGCATCGACCGACCTGCCATTCGCCGCCGGCATGGACGTCGAAGCCGACTACGTCGAACAACTCTTCGCAACACCCGATGCACGCGAGGGCATCGCCGCGTTCATCGAAAAACGCACACCGACCTTCGACTGAGGACAGACACATGGATTTCTCGTTCAACGATGAGCACCAACTCCTGCAGGAGACCACCCGCAGGTACGCGCTGTCGCGGCTCGCACCAGAGACCGCTCGATGGCAGACCGAGGACTTCGCTCCGGAGATCCTCAAGGAACTCGCAGACCTCGGCGTCCTCGGCATGCGCATCCCCGCCGAGTACGGAGGCTCCGACGCCCCCTACGTCGCGATGGGGATCGCCGCCGAGGAACTGGCACGCGGTGACTTCAACGTCAGCTACTTCCTGCAACTCTCGGCGATCGCCGCCAAGCTTCTGGCCGACGCCGACGAACAGCTGAAACGACAATGGCTCCCGGCGATCGCAAACGGAGACGCGACCGTCGCCTTCGCGCTGACAGAACCAAGCGTCGGTTCCGACGCCGCGAACCTCGTTTGCACGGCGCGCCGGGACGGATCCGACTGGATCATCAACGGGGAGAAGTCGTCGATCACCTTCGCCGGGTCAGCCGACGGATGCGTCGTCTTCTGCCGCACCGGCGGTCCGGGCGCCCGCGGCATCTCGATGATCTTCGTGCCCCTCGACCTGCCAGGTGTCAGCCGCACCAAGTACTCGAGCGCCGGCGGCCACCTGAGCCAGCGCGGCTCACTGTTCTTCGACGGTGTCCGTGTGCCGGGGGACCATCAGATCGGTACCGAAGGCACCGGTTTCGTCGGGGCGATGGAAGCCTTCGATTTCAACCGAGCGATCATTGCATTGGCCGCCATCGGCACCGCCAGCCAAAGCCTCGACGAAACCATCGAGTACACCAAACACCGCGAAACGTTCGGGCAACCGCTCGCGAAACGAGAAGGTGTTGCGTTCCAGATCGCGGAACACCTCGCCCTGCTGCACGCCACACGACTCCTGTCCTACGAGGTGCTCACCCGGGCCGACGCCGGGCTTCCCCATACCTCGGAGGCGGCAATGTGCAAATGGCTCGGCCCTAAGCAATCGGTCGAAGCCATCCACGCCTGCCTCCTCCTGCACGGATGGACCGGCTACGGCACCGATCTCCCGTTCGCGCAGCGCCTCAACGACGTCATGGGCCTCGAAGTCGGCGACGGAACCCCCGAGATCATGAAGGCGATCATCGCCAGAGAAACCTTCGGACGGCAGTTCAGCTCCTACAAATGAACCACCGTCACCCGAGCGTCACACCGGACCGACGCTCCATCGTGTTCTTCGGCCAGCCACCGGGCAGATCAGGCGCTACGAGGACCACCGGCTACGGGCCACTACAGCGGCGAGACGGATCAGCCAATGGGACCAGAGCACTTCGCGTTGGGCGAAGATTTCATCGTCGCCGACGAACCCCACTTCCTCGATCATCACCCAACATCCGCGACCTGATTCTTCGAGATCGAACGTCAACGTCGCGGACGTCCGCCAGTCGTCGGCCTGCCACTGGACGACGAGTCGTCCCGGAGGCTCGAACGCGACCACATGGCCGGCGAGCTTCGGCCATCCGTCGACCGCCACGACGATGCACCCGTCCACCCACGGGTCGAGTTCGACGTCGGCGGTCATCCACTCTGCCACGACCGAATCGGTCACGAGTGCGTCGAATACCTGCTCGATTGGTGCCTGACAGAGCACACGTTTGTACAGGCGATTCATCGGAGTGTCATCCACGGCTGCACCATGATCAGCCGACCATGGTGTAGCCGCCCGACACCGACAACACCTGCCCGGTGACATGACCAGCGACGGCATCCGACGCCAGGAACACCACCGCGTTCGCGATGTCTTGTGGCTTGCCGATCTTGCGCAACGGAAGCGCTCGCGCCACCTTTTCGAGTTGCTCCGGTGTGAACATCGAGTCCTTGTCGCGCCACATGCTCGCCTCACCGACTTCTTCGTTGTCGTCGGGGATGGTGACGCCCGGACACACAACATTGCAGCGGATGCCCATGCGTCCGTTCTCCTTGGCGATGGTTTTCATGAAGCTGTTGATCGCGGCTTTGACGCCGCCGTAGACCGCCTCGCGCGGTTCGCCCTGCCGGCTGGCGTCAGACGAGATCGACACGATCGAGCCGTGTTGCTGAGGAATCATGTACCGCAGCGCGACACTGGTGCAGTTCAGGACGCCGACGTAGTTGATCTGGATGATTCGCTGCCAGAGTTCCGGGGTGGTTTCGGTGAAGTACATCAGCTGATCCCACCCCACACAGTTCACGAGCACGTCGACGGCCCCGTGCTGATCATTCGCAGTACCGATCAGCGCTTCGACCTGAGCGAGATCAGTCACATCGGCGCGCACGAACTCAGCAGCTGTGGCCCCGGAAGCGAGCGCATGTTCGACAACCCGCTCGGTCTGCTCGACGTCGATGTCGCCGAGCGTGAGCGCGGCTCCCTCACGCGCAAACGTCAGCGCGATCGCTCGGCCGATGTTCGACCCAGCCCCGGTCACCACGACCGACTTCGCTTTCAGCCCAAGTTCCATGTGATGTCCCTTTCATCGTCTGCGGCGCAAGCCGCGTACCGTACATGTGGCGGATACGACCTATATGCCGTCAACGGCCCGTGACATCCGAAGTCACCGGATCTGTCAATGGCACGAGGCGTACCAACTCCCCGATCGTTACACGATGTTGCTGGTGTGTCCTTCCCAGTAGGGCTGGCGCAGTTGTCGTTTGAGCACCTTTCCCGGGCCTGATTTCGGGAGCTCCGTCTCACGGAATTCGATGCTCTTGGGAACCTTGTAACCCGCGATTCGGGTGCGACAGCGTTCGATCAGTTCCTCGGCCGCGACCGGGCCTCGCAGCACGACCACAGCGTGGACCGCTTCGCCCCACTTGTCGTCCGGGATGCCGAAGACGGTCGTCTCGAGCACCATCGGATGGCTGTAGAGCGCTTCTTCGACTTCGGTCGAATACACGTTCTCACCACCGGTCACCATCATGTCCTTGACGCGATCGAAATAAATGTTCGACTCGGCGTCCGCGAATCCAAGGTCGCCGGGCTGCCCTGCGGACTTGGCCTTGTCGTCGTCGAGACAGCGTTCGTGGTGACGCAGGATCGTGGCGAGCGGTGCGACTTCGGTCGCGCCGTACAGGTTGCAGAGCTCGGCGTTGGGAAATGCCTTCGTCGCTGCTCTGACGACCTCGGTCGGAATCGGGCTGCCGCCATAGAAGACCATCCGAACCGACGAAGTAACACGCGGTCGGCGAGCTTGCTCTTCGTTCAACGCAGCGATCATCGTCGGGACTCCGAGCGTCACGGTGACGGACTCCGATTCGATGACATCGAGCGTGGCAGCTGGATCGAATGCCGGCATCACCACCTGCTTGGCCCCCAGCCACAAACACGGCAGCACGGCGACTGATCCGGCCGCGTGAAAGAGCGGAGCAATGATCAGGTACGTGTCGTCGACCGTCATCGCGGCCGCGATCAGCATGTTCTGTGTGTTCGCCATCAGATTTCGATGGGTCAACATGACACCCTTCGAAGTACCGGAGGTGCCACCTGTGTAGAACAACCCGGCGAGGGTATCCGGTTCGACGCCGATGGCGAGATCGGCCTCGTGGGCGTCGTCGACGACCGTGTTCCATTCGTCCATCGAGATCACGCGCACACCATCTGCCGAACCGTCGGTGGGTGGCGAGTTGGTGATCAGCACCGCCGCTGCCGCGTCGTCGAGCTGAGTTCCACCGGCTCCCGGCGTGGTCCCACCCTACGAACGCGCCGCGTTCGTCTGTGCAAGCTGCGCACCATGAACCGCCCGGTCTACCTCTCGGGTTGGGCCTGACTGGCTACCAAAGAAGCCGAGCGGCGTGGGGCCCAGAACCAGGCATATCAGCACGGTCTGGCCGTGCGTCAAACCGCCCATAGCGGCACTTCCGATCGCGGAAACCGACCCATACTCGCGGTCGACGAAATCCTTCGACGCGCCCGGCCGCACCCACCGCAGGGTGAGCACGTGGTCGCCGATCTCACCGACGACGAGGCCGAAGCGTTCCTCGACGCGATTCTGAGCTGACGTCCGTAGGCGACATCGCGGGGATGACCCGAGTTCAGATGGGCCGCGTGAAAGGTGCAGTAGAGGTAGAATCTGCGCGATGAGCAGCGTTGAAACGGTCCCGCTGCAGCGGGGTTCCGATAGCCGGATCGTGGCATCCGAGTTCGGCTCGGCGCGCCTGGAGGGGCCGAACCCGACGCCGAGATTGTTGCGCTCGCGGAATCGTTCGCCGCTGGCGACTTGAGCGAGGCGCACTTCGATGCCGCCGTCCAGCAACACGAGCAGGCTTTGGTCGCTGAGTCGCGACGCGTTTGTTCGTTGCCGGGCGGCAGTGACGCACGACCCGTACCTCCGGGCGTCCGGGGTGCTCGAGAACACATATGACATCGACGACCCGGTGGGCCCTGGCTCGCCTGGAAGCGAACGCCGCGTTGCGCGGCGCCATGGTGCTGTTCCGTCGGCCCTCCGTCGTGTCAGCGACGTGGGATCTCGACCATCTCAGAGCGATCCACCGGCGCTCGTTTGGTTCGGTCTATCCGTGGGCCGGTGAACTTCGCACTGTCGACATCGTGAAGGGCACGTCCCGTTTCGCCAACGCCGAGTATCTCGACAGGGCAGCAGCCTCGTGGGCGAGCAGGTTGCGTGCGGCGAGGCGGTCTCCGCACCCGAGCAGAGCACGGCGAACGAGCCCCGATGGCCAGATGAAGGTCAGTGCCACGTTGTCGTCTCTGATGCCCGTAGCAGCGGCGTGCATCGTCGAGCAGACGGGCGCCGAGTTCGGCAAGTGCTGCTGCAAGGCGTTCCTCATTCGCTGCGGCAGCCAAGGGTACGAAGTCGATGTCGAACGTCTGGCGTTCTGCACCGTGCAACTGCGAGCCGAAGCCGCCGACCATCACGTACTCGACGCCGTGCGACTCCAAGACGCGGAGGATCCGAGCCGGATCGAACTCCGGGTTCTCAGCTGACACGTGCTTGTTCGCGAGCCTCGTTGATCTCGCTCAGGTAGGCCAAGAGCTTTTCCTTCGTGTCGAGCGGCTCCCAGTCCAAAGTCATGGGCACATCGTCGTCGGTAGGAGGTCGCATGTTATGCACCACCGACTCGACGTCGATGTGGCGGGCGTTCGATCCATCCATGTCGTGAGTCTACGCATTGGGCGTGGGCCACGATTCGGAAGACGCCCACCCGAAGGAAGGTCGAGCGACGTCAGGTGCATCGCTACGATTTGGGGATGTTGCTCGATCGCATCACGGTTGATCCGGGTCGTATGAACGGTCTGCCGTGCATACGAGATCTCCGGGTCACCGTCGCGATGGTGGTCGGCCAACTCGCTGCTGGACAGACACGGGATCAGATCTTGGCGGACTACCCCTATCTCGACGCCCACGACATCACCGCTGCGCTCGAGTTCGGCGCAGCTCGCGCGAAGGAGGGCTGAGCAGAAGTCGCGCACCCAGCGGATCGCTCAGCCGGGAGCCTTCGGGCTGGGTTCTTTCGATCCGATGAACGGCGCGCTACGGCGGTGGCCATTCGGACTCAGTGCTGTGGCCGAGCGTCTCAGGCTGGTGCGTTTCCGATGCGGTCGGTGACGAATTGTTCGAGCTGGGCAGGGTTGCCGTTCCGGCTGTGAGTCGCAGGTTCGATCCCTGCCTGGGGCGCTGCAAAACACCAGTGATGACGCGGTCTCCGGCCGACTACACCACGCTGGCCACCCGGGAACCGGCGATGTTCGCGCGACGAGTACTCTAGATCGCTCAGGATGCTCAGGATCGCTCAGGTCGCGGATTTGGATGTCACGCCAGGGTGGCCACACCGGACGTGTCACCAGAACGGGTCAACTCCAGTAGGTTCGCGGTGGTGGCGAGTTCGTCGAGCAATGCGATTCGACGATCATCGAGCGCGGTTGGAAAACGAGTTCGGGCGGCGTGTTCTCGATGGGTTCGTCGCTGTCGGACCGATCACTGGACCCTCGTTCGAGCGGTGCTGATCGTCGCCTTCGGCCTCGCGTACGCAGGGTGGTTCTGGCGTGAGGGTGTCATCGTTGACCGGATCTCTGTGCTGATCGCCGGAGGAATCTTGCTGACCGTGTCACATCTCGGTCGGCCCTGGCGGCGGTGGGCCCGTCTGGGTCTCGAGGTGGCGCTGTACACACTGATGTGGTTCGCGTACGAAACGACCCGTGGACTCGCGGACGGGTTGGGGTTTCCGTTACAGGTCGAGTCGGTGAGGAACATCGACCGAGTCCTGTTCCTGGGTGCCGATCCGACGGTGTGGATGCAGCGGCACTTCTACGAGCCGTCGTCGGTGCGGTGGTACGACGTGGTCGCGTCGATGGCCTACTACAGCCATTTCGTGGTACCGCCCGCAGTGATCCTGAGCTTGTGGATCGCCAGACACCAGCGCTGGCTCGCCTTCATGCGACGCTTCGCGACGTTGCTGGCGTTCGCGTGTGTGAGCTTCGTCGTCTTTCCGACGGCGCCGCCGTGGATGGCGGGGGGAGGGGATTCGATCATCGAACTATCGGCTCTCCCCCCGGTGGTGCGGTCAACTGGTCGAGGCTGGAGCCACATTGGACTGCGCGGTTTCGTGCACGCCTGGGAGACGGCGCGCGACTGGGCGAATCCGGTTGCTGCGATGCCCTCGCTGCACGCGTCGTTCGCACTCATGATCGTCGTGTACTTCTGGGATCACGTCCGTCGTTGGTGGGTTCGAGGGCTGATGGCGCTGTATCCGGTGGCGATGTCGATCTCGCTCGTCTACCTGGGCGAGCACTACGTCGCCGACATCCTCGGCGGCGCGATCCTCGTGTGGGCGTCGTTCTGGATCTGGCGCAGGCTGGAAGCGTGGTGGCACGAGCGGCACGGGGTCGATCCCAGCGGGCGTGAACAGTTTCGAAACGAGGTCGACCCCGTCGATATCGGTGGCAGTATCGGGCAATGAGCGAGACTGCGACGGGAGCGGACGTGGCAGGGCGTGGCCCCGCTGTGAACCAGGCGATCATCGGGGCAGCTCGGATCCTCGCCGGCCTGCTGTGGTTGGCGAATCTGCATTGGAAGGTGCCGCCCGACTTCGGCGAGCGTGGCGGCGGCGGTCTGTACAAGTACGCGGCGTCGGTGAGTCGCCATTCGCCGTTCGCGCCGTTCACGTGGGTGGTGGAGGAGATCATCCTGCCGAACTTCCGCGTGTTCGGCTGGATCACGCTGTGCGTCGAACTCGCGCTGGCGATGCTGTTGCTGGTCGGATACCGCACGCGTTGGGTCGCGCTG
This sequence comes from Ilumatobacteraceae bacterium, assembly GCA_039921745.1. Lineage (GTDB taxonomy): Bacteria > Actinomycetota > Acidimicrobiia > Acidimicrobiales > Ilumatobacteraceae > Ilumatobacter. The sequence goes on from JBDSBE010000170.1 coordinate 11,865, forward strand.
ATCGGTGCCGCGATGACGGTGCCGATCTTGTTGTCGACGATCTACTACGACGGGGCCGATGAATGGTCGTGGGCGTACTTCATGATGATCGGGCTGCATCTGCTGCTGTTCGCGACGGCTGCCGGGTACTCGGTCGGCTTGGATGGAGTGCTGGCCGCCAGACGCCCCGAGCGCTCGCAGCGTGCATTGTTGGCGACTGGCGTCGTCGCGGTCGTCGTCGGTATCGTCGGTTTGTACGTCGCCCGCAATATCGGATTTTCCGGCTCCCGGGTCGCGCTGCTCGGCAGCGACGCCGGTTTTACGAATGCCGACGGGAACCTGGTTCGACGCTGGGAGCTCAAGTTCGTGTGGTTCAACCCGCTGTGGGCAACGTTGACGATCGCGTTCGGTGCTGCGCTCGTCGCCGGAGCGCGGTCGCGGATTGCGGGCTGGATCGCTGCCGGCGGGTTTGGTGCGATGGCCGTCGTGGTGCTCGTGTCGGAGACGTTCGACTACGTGCGTGCCGATGGTTCGGTTCAGGTGATCGCCACGTCGCCGAACGCCGCGATGTGGGGTGCGTTCGCGGTCGTCGCAGGTCTGCTGACTCGTTCCCTGTCGAATGACTCGGCTCCATCGGGCCGTGACCACGACGCGGATCTCGCAGATTCCGTGGCCGCTGCGTCTTGACGCGCGTGGCCCCGCTCCTGCGTGGTGCCGCGTGGGCGGTGGCGGTGGCCCTGATCGTGGTCAGCGTGGTGTGGGGTCGCCGGTTCCAACGTGACTCGCCAGAGATTTTCCTCGGTGCAGCACCGCTGGTGGGTCGAGACTTCCGGGACGGCTGGAACTGGCGGTTCGGTTGGTCTCTGCTGCCTGCCGGCGCCGGTGCCGCGTGGCTGGCGTGGGCGGTGTTGACGGGATGGTGGTGGCGGATTCGTATTCGCACGCTGGTTGCGGTGACGTCGATCGGATCCGCCGTGTTCGGGACACTGCTCGCGCTGACCGACGGGCGCGACGGTCTCACCTATGGGGTCGTGCATCGATCGGAGTACTTGTCGAACCTTGCGATCACCCCACCGACCGGCGAGTTCGTGCGTACGTTCGTCGAGCGCATCGGCGACTACTCGGTCCACGTTCGCGGGCATCCGCCCGGTTTCGTCGTGCTGCTCCAGGCGATGGACGCAATCGGCCTCGAGGGTGTCTGGCCCGTCGTCGCGTTGTCCATTGGGGCGACCGCCGTCCTGCCCTGCGCAGTGCTCATCGCGGTGTGGGCGGTCGCCGGGCCAGAGTGGGTGCGACGCACCGCCCCGGCACTGATCGTCTCGCCGTACCTGATCTGGATGGTGAGCTCTGCAGACGCTGTCTACACAGCGGTTGCTGCGTGTGCCGTCGCCTCGGTCGCATTGGGCCTCCGATCGGTCGAGCGGTCGGCAACAGCGTGGGGGTTCGGAGGCGGAATCGTGCTCGGCGTCCTCCTGTTCTTCACCTACGGCGGAGCGATGTTCCTCGTCGTTCCCGCGACGGTGGTCGGCGCCGGATGGGTGCAGTCCGAGCGGGGGATCCGGGCTGATCTGTGGCGCGTGCTTGTCGGTGCCATCGCCGGATCCGTGGCCGTTCTGGCGGCGTGGGCGCTCGCCGGATTCTGGTGGCTCGACGGTGCGATCGCCACGCGGCAGGAGTACTGGGCGGGGTCAGCGCAGTTCCGGTCGTTCCGCTACTTCTCGCTCGGCAATCTTGCGGCGGCGCTGATCGCGCTGGGTCCGTTCGCGTTCGCCGGAGTGCTCCGACTGAGGTCGCGCGCCATGTGGGTGTTGGTCGGCGGAGGTCTGACTGCGCTCATCGCATCGGATCTGTCGCGGTACACCCTCGCTGAAGTGGAGCGGATTTGGCTGCTGTTCTTTCCGTGGATCGTGATCGCGTCCGGTTCGCTCGTGGTCGAGAGCCGGCGGCGGACGGCCGCAATCTGGATCGCGATCCAGGCTGGGTGCGCGATCGTCCTGCAGGCCGCGCTGGTCAGCAAATGGTGATCTCAGCCAGGATCACGGCTCGCAAGGCCCCGCAGCGCGGCGTCGCGAAACTCGGCCATCCCATCCTCGAACGAGACGGCGGCGGTGAAGCCGAGAACGCTGTCCGCTCGATCCGGGCTCGCGAACACGTGCCGGATGTCGCCGAGTCGGAAGCCGCCGACGATCTGGGGTTCCGGCCCACCGTCCGGGCGCATCGCGGACGCCATCTCGCCGATCGTGTGCGGAACACCACTGCAGACGTTGAACGGGCCCGTTCGTGGCTCCGGGCAGGTGAGGGCGATGACATTGGCATGTGCGACGTCGGTGACGTGCACGAAATCGCGGCGTTGTCGGCCGTCTTCGAACAACTGCGGTGCGTCGCCGCGTTGATAGGCGCTCCGAAACAGGCTTGCCACACCCGCGTACGGCGTATCGCGCGGCATGCCCGGCCCGTACACGTTGTGGTACCGAAGCGCAGTCACCGATGACTCCGGATGTTCGCGGGCGTAGGACGCGCCCAGACCTTCCTGCGCGAGTTTGGTCGTCGCGTACACGTTTCTCGGGTCGAGCCAATGATCCTCGGGCACCGCCTCGGGTGTGAGGTCGCCGCCGCAGGCTGGGCAGCGGGGATCGAACCGGCCCTCGTCGAGGTCGGCGATATCGCGCGGGCCGGGCCGCACCAGACCGTCGGTTGCACACCGGTACCGGCCTTCGCCGTACACGACCATGCTCGACGCCATCACGAGCCGCCCGGCGAAGCCGCAGTCGTGCAGGGCGCGCAACATCACGGCGGTCCCCAGATCGTTCCTCGAGACGTATTCGGCGACGTCGCCGAAATCGACGCCGAGTCCGACTTTGGATGCCTGGTGGCACACTGCCCCGATGCCATCCAGGATCGTCGTCCACACCGACGCGTCACGAATGTCACCCCAGTGGTAACTCGCATTGTCGTCGAGTCCGGCAGGGACGCCGTCATGCGCGGCCGGATCCAGATCGTCCAGCACAACCACCTCATGACCGAGTCCGACCAGCTCGTGGACGACGTGCGAGCCGATGAAACCCGCTCCGCCGGTCACGAGCACCTTCAGGCCAGGCGTCGATCCTTCCACGTCACACCGGCCCGTCGGAAGGTCCGACGATGATCGATGTCGTCCTTCCTGCTCTGGACGAAGCGGCCGCCGTGTCATGGGTGGTCGGACGAATGCCGGCCGGGTTCCGGGCGATCGTGGTCGACAACGGGTCGACCGACTCGACCGCTGCGATCGCCGCCGATGCCGGCGCAACCGTCGTGTCGGAGCCGATTCGCGGATTCGGATCGGCGTGCTGGGCCGGGCTCCAAGCAGCGACCAGCGACATCGTGTGCTTCATGGACTGCGACGGATCGCTCGATCCGTTCGCGCTCCCGATGCTCACCGCGTACGTCGAGCACGATGAGGCCGACCTGGTGATCGGCGAACGAATTGCACGACGCGGCGCGTGGCCGACCCACGCCCGGATCGCGAACCGGGTGCTGTCAGCGGAGGTTCGGCGGCGGACGCGATTGCCGCTCCCCGATCTCGGCCCGATGCGTGCCGCCCGACGGTGTGCACTGGTCGAGCTGGAACTGCTCGACCGGCGGTCGGGTTGGCCACTCGAGATGATCTTGAAAGCCGCTTCGGCAGGCATGCGGATCACGACGGTGCCGGTTGAATACCGCCCACGAAGTGGCCGATCGAAGGTCACGGGCACCGTCAGCGGAACGGTGCGGGCGGTCGCCGACATGAGCAGGCTCCTCCGGTGACGAACCGTGTCGACGAACATCGCCGTTTGCCGCTTCCTGCCGTTCATCTGACGGTGATCGCGCGTGCGCCGGTCGCCGGCCGTGTCAAGACCCGCTTGAGTCCGGCTTGCACACCGGTCGAGGCCGCGGAGGTCGCCGCTGCCGCGCTCGACGACACGCTCGATGCGGTCGACGCCGCCTTCGCCGCCTCGCTGGAGGGCAGTGTGCGACGAGTGCTGCTGTTCGACGGTCCGCCGGGACGGTTCATGCGTTCGGGCTATGAACTCGCAGCACAGCGTGGCGACGGCCTCGACGAACGCCTCGCAAACGGTTTTGCCGACCTCGGCCCGGGTTTGATCATCGCGATGGATGCGCCGTCGGGAGGGCGGTGGCTCAACGATGCGATCCGGGCGCTGCGCGCCGGATACGACTGCATCGGTCTCACAACCGACGGTGGATACTGGCTGATCGGACTCGTCGACCCCGACCCGAACGCGATCATCGGGGTCCCCATGAGCCAATCGAACTCCGGCCTCGCGCAGCTGTCTCGCCTGCACGCCGGCGGGCGCCCCGTGCGGATGCTCCCGATGATCCGTGACCTGGACACGTTCGACGACCTCCGGGCGGCTTGCGACGACCGAGGACGTCTGGGCACGACGGCGCGACGGTTGCTCGCCACGCGCTGACCCCGACGGCAGACCGTCACGCACGCGCGAACCGAATCGCCGTTCACCGACCCAGGTTGCGATGCCGACCGGCACCGATGGTGTCATGCTCAACGAATGCCGAGTTGAGCGTCGGTCCCCGGCGGCAACCCTCGCACTGCGCCGAGCAGTGCGTTGGCGGGTATCGACAGCGGGAGCACGGTCCGGGTCAGCAACAGGTCGGTGTCGAGCCGTCCACCCCTCACCGTCGGCCCGAAGCTGCCCCAGAACGCCCCGTCGGCGGTGATGGTCAGCTCGCACGGAATGTCGCGGGCGGCAGCCACCACCCCGAGATCGTTGCCGTCGGCCCGACCACGACGCACGATCGGGCGAATCAGGTGGTCGTTCGATGCGACACCCAGCGACGCCACGAGCTCTCGCAACGGTTCCAGCGCTGGGTCGTCGAGCGGGCCGTCGGTCGTCGTCGCAATGCGGACGCAGACACCGAGCGCGAGCAAGCGCGGCACCGCATCGACCACCTTGTCGAAATTTGCCGGACCGCGAGCCATGTCGTTCACGTCCGCGATGTGGGAATCGAGCGAGATCTGGACTGCGACGTCAGGGCGGGCCAAGGCTCGCATCCGCTCGATCCGGTCGCCTCCGAACAGCGTGGCGTTGGTGAGCAGCACGACCGGGAGTTCATCGGCCATTTCGGCGACGGTCTCCGCCAACCACGGCAGCAGGGTCGGCTCTCCACCGGTCACCCCGAGTGCGGTGAAACCGAGTTCGCGCGCCTGTCGTGCCACGGCGAGCATGAGTCCCGGCTCGAGCTCCCGACGTGCGCTCCGTGGGCTCGACTCGGTCAGGCAGTAGGAACACGCAAGATTGCAGTGATAGTTCGAGTACAGCCAGACCCGGCCAGGCAACTCTCCGGATGCCACGGCATCACCGATCGGCCCGGTGGCGATCGCGGTCGCGGTCGCGGTCGCGGTCGCAAGAATCGAGTCGACGTCCACGCTCATTCCAGACCGGCTTCGACGAGACGATCGACAGTCTGTTGCGAGCTCGGTAACTCGAAACCGGTTGCGAACCGATTGAGGAACATGGTGGCACCGATCGTGATCGACAACTCGACGAGCACGTGCTCTGGCCACAGGGCGCGTGCGGTCTCCCAGACTTCGTCCGGGACAGGACCGGTCGCACCCGCCATCGCATCGATCCATCGGATCAGCGCGCGTTCAGCCGCATCGGGGAACACATCATCGGACTCGCACTCACCGCGAAGAGCCCGGATCTCATCCACGGTGAGCCCGACATCGAGCGAAACCGCCGAATGTGCGTGGACGCAGTACTGGCATCCCTGGAGCGCTGACGTCCGAAGAACCGCAAATTCCTTGTGACGAGTCTGCGCCGCACCGTCACCCAGCGCAGCACCGATGAAACCCAGCGTGGGGCTCACCAGCTCCGGCACGCCGGCCAACGCAGCGACGATCGGACCCGGGTCGCCATCAGCGAAATAGCCGCGGACCAGCACCGGAGCATTGTCGACATCGATCAGTTCAACCCGAGACACGCCGTCAGCTTCGCCCAGATCGGCGTCCAGCGTCGACCGCCTCGCCGGGTTTTCGAAACTGTTCCGTGTTTGTCGAACAGTGGGACGAACAGCGGCACGGAACGGCGATCGATCAGCAGTGGCACGCCGCGCTCACCTTCTGCGACATCAAGTCACCGTCCAAGACTCGGAGTCGTTCCGGCCGACGGGTCACGCACGATCGACGGAGGTTCGCTTGCGAACAAGCGGAAAACACCGACGGCCGCAGCCCACAGGGATCCGATTCGTGAGAAAGTTCAACAATGACAGCTCGACGCTTCACGCGCCACCCACGCCATGCGATACTCGGCCTGACCATGGTCCCACTCGTCGTCCTCGCTGCATGCGGCGGAGATGACGCCCCTGCGAACAATGAATCGCCAGTCACCGTGGCCCCGATCACCACCGACAACCCGGTCACCACCGACAACCCGGTCACCACCGATCACCCGGTCACCACCGACGGCTGATCAGGCGTCACGGCCGGATTCCGGGTCCGTGATCGACGAACGCCAGCGCGGCTGGCGTTTGCGCACCGATCTCGTTCGGCGACCCGTGACTTTGCAAACCTTGGGCTGATCACGGTTGTGGCGTTCGATGAGTGCGCAAGTGATGCGTACAGACCGAGGAGGCTCGGTCGCCGGCTCGTCGGCGTGCGGCACCGCACACCAACGGTGACATTCTTCCGGCGGGCGAGGCACTTCCGTCACAGTTCCGTAACATCTCCGACATGCTGTCGGAGAAAAAGCGGTCCCGGTCGATCCTGACCGCTGTCGTTGCGATCATCGTGTCGAGTGTGAGCCCGGCGCTGCCGGCCCAGGCGGAGCACGCCGGGGAAGCGGCCGAGCGGGCGGCGACCGAGATTCTCGATGCGCGCGATCGTGCGAACGATGCTGCTCAGGCGATGTTCGACGCCGAGTCGCGACTGGACACGTTGACGACCGATCTCGCAGCTGCGGAGCAGGACCTCGCTGCACTCGAGGTCGAGGTCGCGGAGCTCAGGTCCGGGTTGACGCAGAGCGCCGTCCGGCAGTACGTCGGTGCCGGACAGGACTCGCTGATGCTGTTCCAGGATGTCGGGCGGACGACCGAAACGGCCGCGGCGCTCGTCTACACGGGTGCCGTCACCGGTTCGCAACTGGTGCACGCCGATGACTACGAGGAAGCGATCGACGAACTCGATCATGCACGACAAGCGCTCGAGCAGCAGCGAACCGACACGATCGAGGCACGCGAAACCTGGGCAGCACTCACGATCGAAGCCGAGAGCCGGGTGATCGAGCTGCAGAGCATCGAACAGGAGCGGCTCGCCGACGCTGAAGTGCAGCATGAACTCGAACGCCAACGCCGGCGTCGCGCCGAGGAGGAACGACAGCAGCGCGAGCAAGAGGCGCAGCGCCAAGCGGCAGAGGCCCAGTCGAAGGCGAAGGCCGCTCCCGCATCGGCATCGAGCAGCAACGGCCTCGCGTCTGCCGGCGGGTCGAGCGGGGCATCGCAGACGGCAGCGACACCGTCACCGCCTCCCGCTGCGGCGGTGTCGGCGTCCGGCTCGGGTGCCGCTCCTGCGGCTGCTCCCGTCACGCCTCCTCCGGCGCCGACCCCGGCAGCGGCGTCCAACGCGGGATCCGGCATGGTGTGTCCCGTTGCGGGCCCCCGGTCGTTCGCCGACACGTGGGGAGCACCCAGGTCCGGAGGGCGGAGCCACGAAGGCGTGGACATGATGGCCCCGGGAGGGACGACGCTCGTCGCGGTCGAGTCGGGATCGGCGACGTTCAAGGCGAACGCGCTCGGCGGTAACGCGGTGTGGATCACCGGTTCATCCGGAACGAAGTACTACTACGCCCACCTCAGCGCCTGGGAGGGGTCCAGTCGGAGCGTCTCCCAGGGCGACGTCATCGGATACGTGGGGTCAACCGGAAACACCAGCGTGAACCACTTGCACTTCGAGGTTCACCCAGGTGGCGGCCGCGCCGTGAACCCGTATCCCTATGTCCGGTCTGTGTGCTGACGGTCCCGCCGGGCCGACCGAAATCGGCATCCACGACGTGGAGTCGGCAACTACGCCATGTAGTTTGAATGGTCGTTGCGCTCGAGCGCGAACCGCAGTCGCCGCCGCAGCCACTCGAGTGGCGGTACGAGACCTGCGGCCAGTTCGGCGGCGAGGAGATGCCGATCGTGCCGGTGGATTGCATGACCGCGTTCGTGCGCCAGGACGACCGCCAACTCGTCGGCGTCGAGTGCGTCGACCAGACCCACTGACACCGCCACTCGCCGGCCCGGACCCGGAAGTGAGAACGCGAACCACTCGTCGCTCTCCACCAGCGCCGGTGCGCCCGCGTCTGCACAGCGATGTCGGCGCCAGGCACGAACCGAACGAACGGCTCGGACGATCCCGACCGCGAGGAGCGCGGTCGTGGCGGCCCCGAGCCAAGGGTTCACCGTTGCGTGGAGACCTAGCACGGTTCGGCACCATTCGAAACCGCCACCGAGGTACGGCAGGTGCACGAGAAACCCGATCGCGAGGACGAACATGGTGGGCACGACCGTGGCGGCTACACCCAAGATCGCCCCCGTCAACAGTGCCGCCGACACCTGCGGACGGACTCGACAGTGGAGTGCGCTGGCGATCAGTGCCATCGTCAGGGCCGTCACCAGGGGGGCCACCGATGCGATACTCATGAGCCTCGCCCGTCGAGTAGGCGGCGGAGCGCCGCACGGTCGCCGTTGGTCAGGACGCCGACGAAGCCACCGAGCGCGCTGACCCGATCGGTCGCGGACGACAGCACCGAGTTCATCTGCTGGGCGGCCAGCTCGGACTCCGAAACGGCTGCCGAGTACGCGAACGCACGCCCGCGCGTCTCGCGTCGGGCGTGATCTTTGTCGTGCAGGCGACCCAGCACGGTCATCACTGTCGTATAGGCGAGATCGAGGTCGAGGCGCTCCAACACTTCCGCGGGCGTCAGCGACCCAGTGGCGCGCCAGAGCACCTCCATCACGTCCCGCTCCAACGCTCCGTCGGGTCGACGCCCCATCACACCTCCTCCGATCTCCGAGAGTCTACGAATGTTCGTCGCACTCGGCGGCTGCCGCCCGGGTCGGGACGACGAGATACCGGCGCTTTGCGCGACCGGATCGCAGCGCAGTGCGATGGAGCGGTCGATGAGGGGAGAGCAGCTGTTCGACGCAGGTCGTCGGGTGCGTCAACGGGAGCCGATGATCGCCTTCTTCGAGCACGACGAGTCGACTCAGTCGACCGGCATCGATCAGCTGCCCGGCGAACGCCCGGTCGCCGATTCGATCATTCCCGCCCCAGACGAGATCGACCTCGATCCCGTGCTCGTCGCACGCTCGTAGGGCGGCGGCCCAGTCGACGTCGAGCACGAGGTGCCGAACGGCATCACGGTAGGCCGGCCAGGTGTGCATCGAGGCCGCGCGCGCGATCGGGATCGGAAGCCGTGGTTCGGCGACAACGCTCAGCCAACCGGCGGCCGCCCGATGGCGACAGCTGAGTGCGCACGCGCGCTCAGCCAGCGCCGTGTCGAACGCGAACAACCGTGCCATTGCGCTTACGGCAATGTGACGACGCGCCTGCTCGGGCGAGCGGTAGACCGGGGCACCGAAGCCGACCACACGAACGGACCGATCCGGGTGACGGGCGGCCCAGCGCAGTGCGAGCGAGACGCCCATCGAGTGGGCTCCCAGCGTCCAACGCGCGGAGTCGAACAGTCCGGTTCGTTCGGCCAGTTCGTCGAGGGCGTCCAGGTGTTCCTCGACGTCGAACGACTCGCGCGCTTCGTCCATCGAACGCCCGAACCCGAGCAGATCAGGGACGACGAGGTGGTGCGTCCAGGCCAGCCGATCGAACACGGCACCGAAGACGTCGCCGGTCGAGATCAGACCGTGGAGCAACACCACGGCGTCGTCACCACCACCGGCCGACCGTGCCCACAGACGCCCGAACGGCCGAGGCGCGCACTCGGACGCAGCCCAGCCGAGACCGCTCGTCGAACGACTGTGGGCAACCGTCCACCATGCGGCTGCGCTACACGCGCCGGCCGCGAACAGGCCCGTCGCGCGGGCGCCGAATCCGGTCATCTGGTGCTTCGACTCCGCTCGACGGGCCTGTGCAACGACGTCATGTCGGTCGTGATCCTAGGACTCGCATCGAACCGGTGTGCTGAACCATGGTCAGCATGCAGACGAATGGCAACTGGTTGCGCTCGCAGACGCGCACTCACCGGTCGGACCCGGAGATCGTTCGGATCTCGACCGGGTGTCATGCGGTGGAACCGTTCGGGCCGGCGATTACCGTTCGAATCGATGGCCGCTGTCGGGGTTCACGCCCCTGTCCTTGGACCCGTTGTGATCGCACGGAATGGTCGGCGGCGCTCCGATCCGGGTCATGGAATGGTCCTGGCGGCGATCCTGATCGGTGTGGTGCTCGGGGCGTTGGGCTGTGCCGTCGGCATGGCGCACGGCGCATCCCATGCCACCCATCGCGCGATCACCGACGAGCCACGGGCGGACGATGCTGCGCCGTGTCGGGCCTCGTTGCGGAGCCGACGTTCGCCGCCTGCACCCGCGGGCCACCGAGAAGCCGGCGCGATGTCGGTACGATGCGCGAGTTGGACGTCGAACCCGTCACCGCTGAACCGCCTGATTGGAACCGGCGCGAGGTCCTGCACCAACGGTGGGACGAGCTTGCGTACTTCCACTGGCCGTACGACCCGGAAGTCGTCCAGCGCCTGCTGCCCGA
>JBDSBE010000171.1:0-13942 GCA_039921745.1 Ilumatobacteraceae bacterium
CTTGCGCACGTTGCGGGTCTCGGTGGTCTCTGTGTCAGTTGTTTCGGTGTCAGTCATGGGTTCCGTCACTGTCCGGCCTCGGCCGCGACGATTTCACGCTCGCGGATGAGGGTGTTGATACGAGCGACCTGTTTGCGCACCTTGCGGGCGGTCCGTTCCGTCGGAGGTGCCGATTCGTCGGCCGTCGCATCGGCGGCTGGCGCGTCCGGGCTGGTGTCTGTTTCGCTCATGATGCTTCGCTTTCGGCCGCTGCGATTTCACGCTGGCGGATGAGGGTGTTGATGCGTGCGATTTGACGGCGGACCTTCGAGATCTCGGCGGTGTTCTCGAGCTGGCCGGTCGCGTTGCGGAATCGCAGGTTCAGCGACTCGTGCTTCGTCTCGCGGAGCTCGTCGACGAGCTCGCTCATGTCCATCTCGGCCAGCTTGCTCTTGCGTGCCATCTAGATCGTCTCCTCACGCGTGATCACACGCGCCTTGATCGGCAGTTTCTGGATCGCCTTGTTGAGGGCTTCCCGGGCAACGGCCTCGTCGGGGTACGACAGCTCGAACAGCACGCGGCCGGGGCGCACGACGGCGACCCAGAACTCGGGGTTGCCCTTGCCGGAACCCATCCGGGTCTCGGCGGGCTTCTTCGTGACGGGCTTGTCCGGGAAGATGTTGATCCAGACCTTGCCACCGCGCCGGATCGCGCGGGTCATGGCGATACGGGCGGCCTCGATCTGACGGGCGCTCAGCCAGCCAGGCTCGAGTGCCTGGATTCCGTATTCACCGAAATGCATTTCGGTTCCGCCCTTGGCCATCCCACGGGTGCGGCCACGGTGGTGTTTGCGATGTGCGACCTTACGAGGCATCAACATGATCGGTCAGTCCTCTCACTCACTCTCGCCGGTTTGACGGGCGATCGTCTCTTCTTCGTCGAGCAACTTCTCGAGCTCGGGATCGGCGTCCTTCAGCAGCGGTTGCGTCTCGGGCTCGGGCGGGGCCTGGCGCCGGGCGGCCGACGACACGACTTTACGGGGGCCGTCGTCGGCGGTCTGGCCGGAGGTCTCGCCGACGGCCATGGCGGCCTCACGGGCGATCTTGTCCTCGTTGGCTGCCTTGTACGGCAGGATGTCGCCCTTGTAGAGCCAGACCTTGACGCCGACGCGACCGTTCGCAGTCTTGGCCTCACGGAAGCCGTAGTCGATGTCGGCGCGCAGCGTGTGGAGCGGCACGCGCCCCTTGCGATACCACTCGGTGCGACTCATCTCGGCCCCGCCGAGGCGGCCCGAGCACTGCACGCGGATGCCGAGGGCTCCCGCCCGCTGCGCATTCTGGACGGCGCGCTTCATGGCACGTCGGAACGCGATCCGGTTGGCGAGCTGGTCGGCGACGCCTTGGGCGATCAGTGCGGCGTCGAGTTCCGGGGTCTTGATCTCGACGATGTTGAGCTGGATCTTCTGGTTGCCGGTGATATCGGTGATCATCGTGCGGAGCTCGTCGGCCTGTGCGCCACGGCGACCGATCACGATTCCGGGTCGCGCCGTGTGCACGTCGACACGGAGCTTGTCACGTGTGCGCTCGATCTCGATCCGACTGATCGCAGCGGACTCCAGACGCTTCATGATCGCTTCGCGGATCTTCCAGTCCTCGGTGAGGTATTGCTTGTAGTCGCGCTCGGAGAACCAACGGCTCTTCCAGTCGGTGCTCACGCCGAGGCGGAAGCCGTACGGATTGACTTTCTGACCCATCAGTTGGTCTCCGAATCGTTGTCGTCGTCGGTCTGGGACCCGGGCTTGGCGAAGCCGGCGGCTTCGGCGTTCGCTTCGGTGTCGAACCACACCTCGGCCTTGGTGACCTTGTAGTAGCGACTCTCCGGAGTGTGGTAGAGCATCGAATCGGCGTTGCCCTTGATCGGGTGCGACGCCGGACCGTTGCCGTCGTCATCGGGGACGACCGAGCCGGTGTACTCGCCCGCTTCGAATTCGCCGTCGGCGACTGCCGGTTCGTCACCGGTCTCATCGGCATCGGCAGCACTCACGTCGTTCGCATCGCCCGAGTTGTCGGGTGCGCTCTCGTCGCCGACACCGTCGACGCTGGCGAAACCCTGGACCTCGGTGTCGTCGGTGCCGACGATGTCGTCTGCGGTCTCGTCGTCGAGATCTTCGATCTGCTCGTCGGCCTCAACCGCGTCGACGCCGGCCTTGGCGGCCTGTGCGCGCTTGCGGCTGCGCTCGACCCGAGCTCGGCGGTTGGCACTCGCACCGGCGTTGTTGCCGTCGATGCGGGCCCTGACGACGTCGAGGCGGTCATCGCTCATGCGGGCGACGATCACGGTGATGTGGCATGTGCGCTTGCGGATGCGGGTTGCGCGGCCACGTGCACGGGGCCGGAATCGACGCAGCGTCGGGCCCTCGTCGGCGAAGCATGCGAGCACGAACAGCTCGTCGGCGTCGGCGATGAACGAACCCGTGTTGTCCGGGTTGCTGGCGTTGGCGACAGCGCTCGCGAGCACCTTGCGGATGTCGTGGGCGATGCCACGCTCGGTGAACTGCAGGACCTGGTCGGCACGCTGGACATCCAGACCGCGGATGAGGTCGAGGACGACGCGGGCTTTGTAGGCCGACGACCGCACGTATTTCGCGGTGGCCTTCGTGCCGTGGCGCTCTCCGGCCAGCATCGTGGCCTGGGTCGCGCCTTCGTTGAGCTTTGGACCGCGCATTATCGACGGGCTCCCTTTTCCTGGCCGGCGTGGAACCGGAAGGTCCGCGTCGGGCTGAACTCGCCGAGCTTGTGGCCGACCATCGACTCGGTGATGTACACCGGGACGTGCTTGCGGCCGTCGTGCACGGCGATGGTGTGCCCGACCATGTCGGGGATGATGGTCGAACGGCGCGACCAGGTCTTGATGACCTTGCGCTCGCCGGCTTCGTTCTGGGCATCGACCTTCTTGAGCAGATGCTCGTCGACGAAGGGGCCCTTTTTGAGACTGCGTGTCATGGTTGTGCTTCTTCCCTGTGCCTATCTACGGCCTCAGCGACGCCCGCGACCGGAGCGACGACGACGGACGATCATCTTCTGGCTGGCCTTCTTCTTGGAACGGGTGCGACCTTCGGGCTTGCCCCATGGGGACACAGCCGGGCGGCCACCGGAGGTGCGACCCTCGCCGCCACCGAGCGGGTGGTCGACCGGGTTCATCGCGACGCCGCGGGTCTGGGGCTTGACGCCCTTCCAGCGGTTGCGGCCGGCTTTGCCGATCTTGACGAGTTCGTGCTCGGAGTTCCCGACTTCACCGATCGATGCACGGCAGTCGATCGGGACGCGGCGCATTTCGGTCGACGGCATCCGAAGGGTGGCGTAGTCGCCTTCCTTGGCGACGAGCTGGGTGGCGATCCCGGCCGAACGGCCGACCTTGCCACCCTGACCCGGGCGCAGCTCGACGTTGTGGATTGTCGTACCGACCGGGATGAAGCGCAATGGCAAGGCGTTGCCGGGCTTGATGTCCGCGCCCTGACCGCTCTCGACGTGGTCGCCGACGCTGAGGCCCTTCGGCGCCAGGATGTAGGCCTTCTCGCCGTCGGCGTAGTGCAGCAGTGCGATGCGGCATGTGCGATTCGGGTCGTACTCGATGGCGGCGACCTTGGCGGTCACGCCGTCCTTGACGCGTCTGAAGTCGACGATGCGGTAACGCTGCTTGTGACCGCCGCCGCGGTGGCGGGACGTCTTGCGACCGTATGCGTTGCGGCCGCCGGTCCGGGCCTTGGTTGCCAGCAGCGTCCGCTCGGGCGACGACTTGGTGACTTCGGAGAAGTCGGACGACGTCTGGAAGCGACGGGCCGGGCTGGTTGGTTTACGGGAACGAATTGCCATGGTGACAGTCCTCAGTTCTCGAAGAGCGGGATCTCACCAGCGGACAAGGTAACGATCGCGCGCTTGGTGTCGGGTTTGGAGCCGGTGCGGTTGGAACCACGCGCCCGGGTGGCCTTGCCCTTGCGGTTGAGCGTGTTGACCTTCAGGACCTGCACACCCCAGATCGCCTCGACGGCGTCGCGGATCTCGGGCTTGCTGGCGCTCTTGCGGACCTTGAACGTGTACACACCGGTCTCCATGAGCTCGTAGCTCTTCTCGGAGACGACCGGCGCCACGATGATGTCGCGTGGGTCTTTCATCAGGAATCGCTTTCTTGCTGCGAGGCCGGTTTGGAGAACCCGGCTGCTTCGGCGGCGGCTTCGGTGGCGAACCACACTTCGGCGACCGTGCGGCTGTAGAAGGGGCTGTCCGGGTTGTGGTACAGCATCGAATCCGCGTTGCCCTTGATGTCGTAGCCGTCAGGCTGCGCATCGCCGGCCAGAGCGACGTACGAGCCGTCGCCGTGCGGCTGCACCGGGACAGCGTCGGCGGAGGCCTCGGCGATCTGCTCCGCCGTGGCGGGCTCGGCGTCGGCCTGCGAGTCGGGGCGAGCGAAGCCGGCGGCCTGCGCCGAGGCGTCGTCGGCAAACCAGACCTCGGCAACGGTGCGGCCGTAGAACGCGCTGCCGGGCACGTGGTAGAGCATCGAGCTGGCATTGCCCTTCATCGGGTAGCCGGCCGGTTGTGCATCGCCGTGGATCGCCACGTGCGAGCCGTCGCCGTACGGCGACATCGTGGACGACTCGCCGGAGCCGGCGGCCGTGCCCACTTCCGCGAATGACTGTATCGCGGGCGCCGCGGAATCAGCGGCGGCGCCCACGGGCTCGTCTGATCCGGTGTCTGCGGGCGACGCCGTGTCGGTTTTGACCGGCTTATCGGCCTTGGACGGTTTGTCGGCCTTGGGCGCCGGGAGCGTGGCCTGCGTGAAGACGATCGTCTCGTTGCACAGCACGTCGTAGGCATTGAGCTCGTTCGGTGCAATCAGCTGGATCTCGGGGAGATTCCGGAAGCTGAGCGCAGCCGAGGCATCGTCACGTTCGATGACGACGAGCGCACCACCCCTGATGCCGAGATCGGCGAGCGCCGACTTGGCCGACTTGGTGGACGGCTTGTCGAAGCCCCACGAGTCGATGACGACGATCTTGCCCTCACTCGCTCGGTCGGACAGCGCCGAGCGCAGTGCGAGGCCGATCATCTTCTTCGGGGTCTTCTGGCCGTACTTGCGGGGCTTGGGCCCGAGTGCGACGCCACCACCGCTGAATTGCGGTGAACGGATCGAGCCTTGGCGGGCGTTGCCGGTGCCCTTCTGGCGGTAGGGCTTGGCACCGCCACCGCGCACCTCGGCACGAGTCTTGGTGCTCTGTGTACCGGCCCGGCGGGCTGCGAGCTGGGCGGTCACGACCTGGTGCATGACCGGGACGTTCGGCTCGATGCCGAAGGTGCGATCGTCGAGTTCGACCGTTCCGGCGTCTTTGCCGGCGCTGTTCTTCAGGGTGATCTGCGACATGACGCTCAGGCTCCCTTCGCCGTGACGTTGGACGGGGCCTTGACCGCGTTGCGGACGGAGACGACTCCGCCGTTCGGGCCCGGAACCGAGCCCTTGATCAGCAGGACGTTGCGCTCGGCGTCGGAGTCGACGACTTCGAGATTGAGCGTCGTGACCTGTTCGTGACCCATGTGGCCGGCCATGCGCTGGCCCTTGAAGACGCGACCCGGGAACGAGCAGGCGCCGATCGAGCCGGGCATGCGGTGAGTGCGGTGAACACCGTGGCCCTCGCCCATGCCCTTGAAGTTGTGGCGCTTCATCACGCCGGCGAAGCCCTTGCCACGGCTCGTGCCGGTGACGTCGACGCGTGAGCCGGCGGCAATCGAGTCGACCGTGATCTCCTGGCCGATCTCGAACCCGTCGACCGAGTCGAGGCGCAACTCGACGAGCCGTTTGCCGGGCTGTACTCCCGCTTTCGCGAAGTGGCCGGCAGCCGGCTTGTTGAGCTTCTTCGCGTCACGGTGACCGTAGGTCACCTGCAACGCGGTGTAGCCGTCACGCTCGCTGGTCTTGATCTGGACGATGCGCATGGGCTCGACACGGAGCACCGTGACGGGCACCACCTTGTCGTCCACCCACTTCTGCGTCATCCCGACTTTCTCGCCGAGAATCACTGTTTGTGCCATTGCGGCTGTCCTTGCTGTTGATCGAGCCCTGATCGGGCTATCCACTGCTGAAGTGACCGGTGATTGCTCACGCAAATGCTCCGCAGCCAGATTGGCCTGCGGAGCACTCGGTCACGGTGTTGCCGTGAGGTCCCCGTCGGTTTCCCGAAAGGCTCACACGGACATCGATTGCGATGTATGTTCGTGCCCGTCGGTCTCGTGGAGAGCTCAGGACACAGCTCTGGAATGCTATCGGGGCGCCATCGCCGTGACAACGCCCGCCCGAGCCGTCATTCCGGTGGTGGTTGGTCCGCCAGTGTGACGTCGAGGGTCTTCTGCGTGCCGTCCCGGATCAACTGGATCGACAGCATGTCACCAGGTTCCTGATCCTTGACGGCGGCGACGAGACCGGCGGCTCCGTCGATCACGCTGCCGTCGATCGCGATCACGATGTCGCCGGCCACGATGCCGGCATCGGCGGCCGGGGTGCCATCGGTCACTGCTGCGATGACGGCGCCCTGGCCACCGTCGCGACGGTCCTCGAGTGCGACGCCCAGGAACCCTTCGGGCCGGACGGTGCCATCGGCCTGCTTGCGCAGTGATTCGATGACCGGCAGCGCCTCGCCTGCCGAGATCGCGAAGCCGATGTTCGTCGCCGCGACGCTGACGTCGCCGCGCGCCACGGCGGTGTTGATGCCGACGACCTCACCGGCTGCGTTCACCAGTGGTCCTCCCGAGTTGCCGGACGAGATCGCAGCGTCGGTCTGCACCAGCCCGTTGAGTGCGCCCGCGGCGGTCTGGATCGTGCGGTCGAGCGCCGAGACGATCCCGAGCGTGACCGACGGATCACCGTCGAGGTCGAGCGCGAATCCGATCGCCACGACTTCGTCGCCGATTCGGATCGATGACGGCTCGGCGAACGTGGCGGGCACGAAGTTGTCGCCGACGATGCGGAGCAGGGCCAGGTCGTTGCCGGGATCGGCGGCCAACAGCGTCGCCTGTCGCGGCTCGGACTCCCCCGCCAGGCGAACGCGGATCTCGGTCGCGTCACGCACGACGTGAGCGTTCGTCACGATCTCGCCGTCCTTCGTCGTGATGACACCGGTGCCGATCGAACCGCCGGCGCCCATCGGACCCTGCACGTCGGCGCTCACGGTGACGACCGACGGTGCGACGAAGTCGGCGACCGCCGCGACGTCGATCGGCGGGAACGCCTCCGTGCGAGGCGCGCCGACGTCGAGGGCGACCTCCGACGCTCGCTGGGGCGGGGTCGTCTCCGGCTCGAGTCGAGTCATGATCACGGCGCCGACGATGCCGGAGCCGACCATCGCCGTGACGAACGCCGCCCCGAACGCGATCCGCTTCGGCCAGCGCCGCGCCCGCTTCGGGTCGCCTGCGTCCCGACGCATCGGGGGCGGGTCATTCGGCGATGGCGGTGGCGGTGGAACCGGCGTCGAGAGGGTCGCTCCCTGATCGGTGGAGGCCGCGACCGTGTCCGAAGCGGCTCGGGGTAGCCCGTCGTTCGGTGCAGCCCACACCGACGGTTCGGTCCAACCCTGGCCACGTGATGGATTCATCGGCGTCACGGGATCAGGTCTATCAAGCACACCCAAGGTTCGTCGCCGCACCCCCGATGGTTCTCACCTTCTTCATACCTCGAGCAACGAACCATTGCGCCCACTCAGCCGAGGACGGCTCGGACGCTCGCGACGACCTCGTCGTGGAACGCTCCACTCGTCGCGACGACGCCACGGTTGCGGCACAGTGTGGCGCCGTGGGAGAAGTCGAGCGGTGCGCCGTCGATGTCGGTGACGGTGCCACCGGCGAACTCGACGACGAGCGCGCCGGCTGCGTGGTCCCAGATCTTCTCCTCGTACTCGGAGCGCGTCGGCAGCCTGAGATAGATCGACGCGTCGCCCCGGGCGAGCACCCCGTACTTGCACTGGCTGTCGATCCGGTAGGGCGCGGTCGAGATCCCGAGTCGAGCTGCGATCTCGGACGACTGGTCGTGATCCGAGTGCCCCGACTCGACCGATTCGCAGAATCTGGCCTGCGCCAACGACGGCGGATCGGCGACCGTCACGGGTCGCGGAGTCGGGTCGTCACCAGAGTAGGCCTCGGTCGTTCCTCCCGCTGCCACGAACAGCACCCCAGCGCCGGTGGCCGAGTCGAGCCGTGGGCAGCCGAGCACGCCCAAGACGACCTCGCCGTCGTCGATCAGGGCGAGCGCGATCGCGTACTGATCGCCGCGAAGGAATCCCTTCGTGCCGTCGATCGGGTCCAGCGTCCAGTACCGACCGGTCGCCGACGCAGCGCCGAGCCCGATCCAGTCGACGAGCTCAGCGGCCGACACCGGGCGTCCGAGCGTCGCGGACACGAGTTCAGTCGTCCCGGTGAGCAGCGCCGGCCGGTCGGCGAGATCGGATGCGCTCTCCTCTCCGACGATCGCGACGTCTCCCAACCGGGACCGCAGGATCGAACACACCACTGCCTGGGCCCCGAAATCGGCGACGGTGACCGGGCTGGCGTCACGTTTGGCGAGTGTCTGGCCATCGAGCAGCCGACCCTGCGCCATGGCGGTCAATGTGCCGGCGGCCCGAACGGCTGCAACGGCTGCATCGACGGTCGGATCGTCGATCAACGCTGTCGCTCCGCGGTGACTCGGCGGTACTCGTCGGCCAACGCGCAGATCTCCGGCGGGAGTGTTCCACTCGCCAGGTCGGCGACCGTCACGGTCTCGAGCACACGTCGGAGGCTCGCCCTGATCGCCATCCACACCGTCGGGAGCGCCTGCGCAGGAGCGGCGTAAGCGAGATCGCGCAGGCTCTCGTCGTGGACGTCGGCGAGCGGGCCGTCGATCGCACGGAACACATCGGCGAGCATGATCAGATCGGGCGACCGCGACAGGGTGAAACCGCCGTGCGGCCCGCGCCTGGATCGGATCAGCTCAGCCCGCTTGAGATCTCGGAGGATGTCGAGCAGGTAGGGCAGCGAGATCGACTGCCGATCGGCGATCGATTCGGCTTTGACCGGGTCGCCATCGGCGGTCGACAGCTCGGCCATCGCCCGCACGGCGTTGTCGACCCGCTCGGAAATGCGCATGTTGGCGACGCTAGTGCGACCCGGCGACCCGGCGACCAATGGCCTGGGCGCAGGCGTGGAACGGGTGGCGCTGCGGCGCCACCCGTTCGCTGATTCGTGTGGACGGCCTCCGGTCAGCCGCGTGCTTCGGCGAACGCGTCGCTGAAGTTGACCTCGAAGTCACCGGTGTCGGAGATGAACTCGAGCTTCGACAGGTCGGTCGGGTAGACCGCCGGATCCTCGAGGATCGCCGCTTCGATGAACTGCTCGGACTCCGCATTCGGGCTGGCGTAGTAGTTCCAGTTCGTCAGCGCAGCCCCGTTCTCGGGGTCGAGCAGGAAATTGATGAAGGTGTGCGCCGTACACGGGTGCGGCGCATCGGCCACGATCGCCATGTTGTCGACCCACCGTGTACCGCCCTCCTCGGGGACGAAGTACTCGTACTGGGTCGGATCGTCGGCCTCGTCGAACTGAACGAAGAAGTTGCCGGAGTAGCCGTGTGCCACGGCGGTCTGGCCGCTACCGATGTTCTCGTCGTACGAATCCGAGTCGAAGGCAGCGACGTTGTCGACCGCCGAGCGCAGGACGTCACGGGCCTCATCGAGTTCTTCCTGACTCGTCGTGTTGAGCGAGTACCCGAGGTACTTGAGTGCAGCGCCAAGCGTCTCGCGCGGGTCGTTGAGCATCGAGATCTTGCCGGAGGTTCCGTACTCGGCCACCAGATCCGGGTCGAAGATGAGACCCCAAGTGCGGGGGAAGTCTTCGCCGACGACAGCCTTGTCGACGCCGAGCCCCGTGGTGCCCCACTGGTACGGAGCGGCGAACTCGCCGTCAGGGTCGTACGGCAGACCGCTGCGGAACTCGTCCGAGAGGTTGGCGTAGTTCGGGATCGCGTCTTTGTTGAGCGCCATCACGTCGCCGCCCTCGATCAGGATCGACACCATGTAGTCGGATGGGACGATCACGTCGTAGCCGGAACTTCCAGCTGCGATCACGGGCTGCATTGCTTCGTTCGAGTCGTAGAAGTCTTCGGTGACCGACACGTCGTACTGACTCTCGAACGCCGAGATCAGCTCGGGATCGATGTACTCCGACCAGTTGTAGAGCGCCAGATCGCCGTCGGTGCCGTCGACCTGGCAGTCGCTCGCCGAGGCGCCGCCGCCGTCGTCATCACCTCCGCATGCCGCGAGCACGATGAGCAGAGCAGCGCCAAGCGGTGCCACATGTCGTTTCATGGTCATTCCTCCCCTGTGATGATGAGCTCGCGCCGACGCCTGCCTTCGCTTGCGCGTTGGGCAACGAGTGATGCGACGACGAGTACCAGTGATGCTAGGAGCATCACGACCGACACCGCATTGATGAGCGGCGTCACGTCACGTCGGATCAGCCCGAAGACGTACACGGGGAGCGTAGTGCTGCCCGGCCCGGACACGAACTGGGTGACGACCACGTCGTCGAGTGACAGCGTGAGGGCGAGCAGTGACCCACCGAGCACACCGGGCATGATCAGCGGCAGCGTGACGTGCCGGAACGCCTGCCAACGGGTCGAGTACAGATCTGCGGCCGCCTGTTCGAGCGTCGAGTCCATCCCGGCGACGCGCGCCCGGACCACGACGGAGACGAACGCGATGTTGAACGCGACGTGGCTGACCACGACCGTCGCGAAGCCCTTGCCGACGCGGGTGCCGAACACGGCGTCGATCACGTCGAACGACTTCGTGAAGAACAGCAGCATCATCACGGCCATCGTGACGTCGGGGATGATGATCGGGAGGTACAGCAGCGCGTCGAAGATCCGCTTGCCGCGGAACTCGAATCGTTCGAGGGCGAGCGCCGCCATCGTGCCGAGGACCGTGGCGATGATCGTCGAGACGAGGGCCACACGGACCGAGACGCCGATCGCCTTCTGGACGTTGCGGTCGCCACCGAGGTCGCGGTACCAGTCGACTGTGAACCCGCCCCACACCCCGGGGTCCTTGGCCCCGCTGAAGCTGAAGATCACGAGGAGGATGATCGGGGCGTACAGGAAGAGGAGCACGAGCCCGCCGTTGCCGGCGAGCAACCAACCGCCCGGGCCGCCGCCTCGGCGTGTCGCGCTCACAGGTTCTTCCCGCCGCTGCGGAAGTACACGAGCGTCGCGCCCAGCATCACGGTCATCAGCACGAACGACAGCGAGGCACCGACCGGCCAGTTCCGCGCCGTCAGGAACTGGCCGACGATGTACTCGCCGAGCAGCGGTTCCTTGTTGCCGCCGAGGATCGCCGGCGTGACGTACGCGCCGAGGCTCGGTACGAACACGAGGATCGAACCGGCGATGACGCCGGGCATCGACAGGGGCAGGACGACCTTGGTGAACGACCGCCATCCGCTGCAGTACAGGTCACGGCTGGCTTCGACGAGTCGCCAGTCGATCCGTTCGATCGAGGCGTACATCGGCAGGATCATGAATGGCAGGAAGGAGTAGACGAGGCCGATGACCACGGCGGTCCGGCTGAACAGCAGATCGGTCTCGCCGAGCCCGATCGCCTCGGTCACGCCAGAGATCGGGCCGCCGGTCGACAGGATCACCCGCCATGCGTAGTTGCGCACCAGGAAGTTGGTCCAGAACGGGATCATGACGGCGACCAGCAGGAGGTTGCGGGCGGTCGGCTTGCGGGTGGCGACGAAGTACGCAAACGGGTAGGCGAGCAGCAGGCAGATGGCGGTGGTCACCGCAGCCAGGATCGCCGACCGGATCGCGACGTTGCGGATCAGGGGTTCTGCGAGTTTGCGATAGGCATCGAGGCCGACCTCGGAGAAGGTCGGGTCGCCGGTGCGGCTCCGGGTGCTGAAGCTGTACGCGAACACGATGAGGAGCGGCACCGCGAAGAACACGACCATGTACGCGTACGCCGGCAGGGCGAGCAGCAGACCGCGGCGCCGCTCGGCAACAGCGAGGTGGCGTTCGGCCGCCTCGCCGACGCCGACGTGATCGTCGACGCCGACGACATCGGTGGTCAACCGGGCACCACCGCGACTGCGTCATCGCGCCACGTGAGCGACACCTCGTCACCGACGTCGCGACGTTGCACGCTCGGACGGTTTTCGGCCCGGGCCTCGACCGTGAGCCAGTCGAGCGCCACCTGATACACGACCGAGTTGCCGAGGAAGGTCACGGACTCGATCGTTCCGTCGAGCGACGGTCGGCCGGCCGCCACGTCGCCGCGGTTCTCGATCTGGACGCGCTCGGGGCGCAGAGACACGGCGACGTGGTCTCCGACGGAACCGGCGCCGCCCATTGCGATCCTCGCACCGTTCGTGAGGCACACCGCGTCGGCGGACGCAACGGTCGCCGGCAGGAAGTTGGAACGGCCGATGAAGTCGGCCACGAATTGGTCGACCGGTGCGTCGTAGATGTCTTCGGGGGAGCCGATCTGCAGGAGGCGCCCGTCGCCCATCACGCCGATCCGGTCGGCCATCGAGAGGGCCTCCTCCTGGTCGTGGGTGACGAACACGAAGGTGATCCCGACCTCGCGCTGCAGCGCCTTCAACTCGAGTTGCATCCCCTGGCGGAGCTTGAGATCGAGAGCCGCGAGCGGTTCGTCGAGCAGCAGCACTTTGGGGCGGTTGACGAGCGCTCGTGCCAGAGCGACCCGCTGCTGCTGACCGCCGGACAGTTGCGACGGCCGACGTTGTTCGAGCCCGCCGAGCCGAACCAGTCCGATCGCGTCGGCAACACGCCGCGCCGTCTCGGGTTTCGCCACCTTCTGCATCTTCAAACCGAATCCGATGTTGTCGGCCACGCTCATGTGCGGGAAGAGCGCGTAGTTCTGAAAGACGGTGTTGACCGGTCGCTTGTTCGGCGGGAGCGTGCCGACCTCGTCGCCGAAGATCCTGAGGCTGCCGGCCGACGGGATCTCGAGCCCGGCGATCATCCGCAGCGTCGTCGTCTTCCCGCAGCCCGACGGGCCCAGGAGGGCGAAGAACTCGCCGTCGGCGATGTCGAGGTCGATGGAGTCCACCGCCTTGACGTCTTCGAAACGCTTGGTCACCGAACGCATCGACACGGCCGCAGTCATCGCCAGGAGAGTACCTCACGGACCCTCCACGACCAGAACGCCGAGTGTCGACCGCACGGCCCAGGGCGCCTCGGTGTCACACCCGTCCGGGACGCAGGAGAGCCGGTGGCTCACGCCACCGGCTCTCCGCTTCCTCCCCGAATGTCGCCGACCGACGAGCCGTCACCGCAGAGCGGTGGGTGGCCCCGGTCGACGGGTCAGTTGGCCTGGATCTTGATCTCGATGTCGACGCCGGCGGGCAACTCGATGCGCTGCAGCGAGTCGATCGTCTTGGCGTTCGGGTTCACGATGTCGATCAGCCGCTTGTGCACGCGCATCTCGAAGTGCTCACGCGAGTCCTTGTCGACGTGCGGCCCACGGATGACCGTGTACCGGTGCTTGTCCGTCGGCAGTGGGATCGGCCCGCGGATCGTCGCATCGGTCCGGTTGACCGTCTCGACGATCTTCTTGGTCGATTGGTCGATGATCTCGTGATCGAACGCCTTCAAGCGGATTCGAATGTTTTGTGCCATGTCAGTCTCTCTTGTCGTCGAATCGATCGTTATTTGATGATGTTGGTGACTCGGCCGGCGCCGACCGTGCGGCCACCCTCACGAATCGCGAACCGCAGACCTTCATCCATCGCGATCGCCTTCCCGAGCTCCACCGTCATCTCCACATTGTCACCCGGCATCACCATCTCCGTACCCGACGGCAACTCGATCGTCCCCGTCACATCCGTCGTCCGGAAAAAGAACTGCGGCCGGTAATTGTTGAAGAACG
>JBDSBE010000172.1:0-31154 GCA_039921745.1 Ilumatobacteraceae bacterium
ACGCACGTGGAGTCACGGAGGACGACCGAGTTTCGACGCAACACACAGCCCGGCCGGAGGCCAGCGAACCGGACGTGGCAACACACCGCTGGTCGAGTCCAGAACTCCCCGTGCTCAGCGAGCGCGACGGCCGACAGTGTCGACGTCTTCGCAGAATCGAGGTAGCGCACACTGACAAACCAGCGGCGAAGCGGCTTTGCGTGGTCCGCGCCGTCCGCGGATGCGGTGGTAGTGCGCGGACAGGTAGGCGAATCGCTTCGGCCCCGGCTGTGTCGAGCCCTGGCGACGTCCCTGATCGA
Organism: Ilumatobacteraceae bacterium; assembly: GCA_039921745.1. Classification (GTDB taxonomy): domain Bacteria; phylum Actinomycetota; class Acidimicrobiia; order Acidimicrobiales; family Ilumatobacteraceae; genus Ilumatobacter. The sequence goes on from JBDSBE010000172.1 coordinate 300, forward strand.
GCCTTTCTTTCTGGTCTGCGTTCCGGTGGACCCTTCAACGAAGGACACTCCCGTGCCGAAGCTGATCGCAACCCACGAAGTCGACGACGTCACCCATTGGCTTTCGTCGCCCAAGCGCGCCGAGGTGTTCGGCTCGGTAGCGAGCGATATTCGTACCTTCGTCGACCCGGAGAACCCCAGTCGCGTTGGTCTGAGCATGGACGTTTCCGACATGGATGCTTTCCAGGCAGTCATGGAGAGCGAAGCAGGTGCTGCAGCGATGAAATATGACGGCGTCCGCCAGGACACCCTTGTGGTCCTGGTCGAAAGCTGACCCCCCGGCTAAGGGATCTCAGATCAAGCCTCCGGACGGTCTGTCGTCACCACCTCCGGGCGGTCGGGGGCGCACTCCAGTTTGCCTGAAAGGTGAGTGGCATGGGGCGCGGAGGTGGAACCGTCGCCGGGGGGTTGGTTGCTTTGCTTGGCTGGATTCTGCGGGTTGATGACAGGCGCGCCCACCAGCCAAGCCAGTTCCGGGTGTCTGGACTGGACGGGTTGACCCGAGGTTCGTGGCGGTTGAGAACTCATCGTGGAGCAGCGAGGTCATTGTTCCGACGACTTGATCGGTGCGGTTGGCCGCCGAGCTTGCTCCTCGATCGTCCAAACTGGCCTGTTGGTGGATCTGACGACCGTCCTACGGGTCCGAGATCGTGTTGGTGCAGCGTGATGGGACATGTGCGCTAGACCGTGCGAGATGAGTGCCGACACAGCAGTCCAGGGATCCGCAACCATCGTGATCGATCGTCCTGCCGCCCACGTCTTCGCGGTGATCTCCGACATCACGCGGATGGGTGAGTGGAGCCCGGAATGCTTGGCCGGACGGTGGGTTGCTCCTGCAACCGGCCCGGAGGTCGGCGCAGTATTCGAAGGTGACAACGTGGCCGCCGCCGGGCCGGTGACGTTGAAGAAGTGGACCACGTCGTCGAGGGTGACGGAGTGTGAACCAGGCGCCGTGTTCGCGTTCGTTGCCGAGGGATACACGACATGGCGGTACGACCTGACCGAGGTCGGTGGCGCAACCACGGTGACCGAGTCGTTCAGCTTTCCTCCCTACGAGGGATGGCAGCGCTTCGTCTACTCGACGCTGATGCGCCGTGACCGCGGCATGGTGAAGGGCATGGACAAGACCCTTGCGCGAGTCAAGGCGTCGCTGGAGTCGTGAAGGTGAACAGGAAGCAGCGTGCGCCGTGAGATCCAAGCTGGGAAAGCATCGAATCGATCATGGAGCACCGGCGACGTGAAGGTCTACCTGGCTGGCCCTTTGTTCACCACGCCCGAACGCGAGTTCAACACCCGCCTTGCCGACCGCCTTCGGACGATCGGTCACGAGGTGTTCGTGCCGCAGGAACATTCCGCCTCGACGCCGACCGGAGCTGCGATCTTTCGCAAGGACCTCGCAGGACTCGACTGGGCCGAGGGTGTCGTCGCGATCATGGACGGCGCCGATCCCGATTCCGGCACCTGCTGGGAGTGCGGCTACGCGTACGCCACCACGAAGCCCGTCGTGCTGTTCCGCAGCGACTTCCGCGGTTCGGGCGACACCGATGACATCGCATACAACGCAATGCTGATCGGGTCAGCTGATGCTCACATCGCGCTGCCGCTCGCCACTGTCGACGAGGCCGCCGACGCGATCCACATTGAACTCGTGCGCCTCACTCCAGCGTGAGCTACCGCATCCGTCGGTCCCGAATGCCAGCACGTGTGAGCTGCTCGCCACGCCGCCGCCGGCTCGATACTCCTGCCATACGCCTCAGTGTCGCAGAGACGAAGCTGGAGACGCCCGGGCGTTTCGATGGACCCGAGGAACATGAGCCTTCATCGGCAGGTCCGACACTTTGACACGCAGAATCACTAATGATCCCCAGGAAGCGGTGACGACTGCGCCCCAACCGTGACGCCAACTCTGCTCGGCGCGAACAGCTATCCGCGACAGTCCGGCGTCTCGATCAACTGACCGTCGTCGTCGAGCGGGATCATCACGACGAACACGTCTCCGAACTGAGCAAGGCTGAGACCTCCGACTCGACGCACCGACGGTCACTCGCGGGTGACGCGCATCAGTAACAACCCGTTGTCAGACTCGGGGAGCGGGGCACACGGTGTGTCCTCACGAGGAGGGAAACAGACATGTTCATCCAATCTGCGGAGTTGACGGCTGCACCCGGACGGAGCGGCGAGCTCGGACCCATGGTGACCAAGATGCGTGACGTCCTGTCGAGCGAGACGGGAAAGCCATGGGCCGGCTGGTACGTGCTCGCCGGGCGTCCGTTCGGTACGACAATACTCAGCACCCGAGCGGACGGCTACGCCGACATGTTCGCGACTCAAATGAAGCTGGTCGGCTCCGAGGCGTGGACAGATCTGTCCGGGGGAGCCAGTGGGGTTCTTGCACATCCGGCCGACACCTACCTGGCCGACGTGATCGCCATGACCGGTGAGCCCGGCGAACCCAAGCAGTTCACGACGGTCACTCGAGCGACGATCGCCGGCAAGGACATCGCGCAGACCATCGCATGGTCGACCGCTGCAATGGAGCACGGCACGAAGATCACGGGTCAGGCAGGCCTGGTGGCGACCAGCGCCGCTGGAAGCCTGTACCAGATGATCTGGATCTCTGGCAGCGACACCGCCGAGGAACTCGACGCCGGGAGAGACACGATGAACGGTGATGCCGACTACCAGGGCATGATCGCTCAGGCGGGTGCCGACGGACTGTTTCTCGACGGATCGGTCGAAGCGATGGTGCTCGTCAAGATGCCGTGACGCTCGCCAGGGGGGAGCCGGGCCACCGATGAGCGTGGGCGGACACGAAGCGATACCCGAGCCGGTCACGTTCGGCGCGGGCTCCCTCCGCAACCGACCTGGACCGGACGATGTCGCCAGACCGCTCCGCGACCGCGGCGCGGAGTTCGAGCGCGTCGACGACGGCGAGCGGGAACCCGTGCGACAGCGCGTTGTCGAGTGCGGCGATCGCCTCGCGATCGGCGATGTCGAGGCAGCCGCAGGCCAATGCCACTTGGGCCTGCGCGAGGTGAAGCGCTGTGGTGAGGAGCGGGGACTGTGCCATGTCGGGCAGCAGGACTGCGGCCCGATCGGTGACGGCTCCGGCGGCATCGACGCGGCCATCGCCGATCAGCGCTGAGTTGACCAGCGGGAGGGCGAACAGCTGCCACACCGGTACGGCCGCCGCCTCGTCCCAGAACTCCCCGGCATGGTCTGCGGCGTCGCCGGCGGCGCCGTCGAGAAGTGCATGGCAGCAGCTCGTGAACGGGCCGAGGAACCGCAGGAGCTGAAACGATCCCAGCGTCGCCCACTCGAGAGCTCGCTCCATCGTCTCGGCATCGGACGACAGCAGAGCGGCATGGGCCAGTGCTGCTGCCGAGGTCATCGAGAACGCAGGATCGACTGGCACCGGCCGTCGGCTGCGGTCAACTGCCAGCCGGAGGTCGCCCCGGATCGTCTCGGCCACAATCGCCGCGGCATAACCGTTGCCGACCGAGTCGACACTGAAGGTGGTGTCGTGGCGACGAGTCAGACGGCGAAGCTGTTCGAGGAGCGGGTCGCACTCTTCGAGTCGACCGATCAACGCCAGCATGTACGCCGCGAGTCCGACATAGATCGAGGCTTCGACGTCGTCGCCGCGGTCGATGAGCCCGGCCGCATACGACTGGATCTGCGCGGGGCGACCACCGAAGGCCAGAGCCAGAGCGGCGCTCCGTTCCAGCCACGATCGGGCCCGCCCCGGACCGGCGGGGAGGCGGGCGGACAGTTGCTCAACGACCGGAGCCGTGTCGAAGCACCGGCTGGTCGCGGTCGTCAGGAGGCCCGCCACCGCTTCCGCCCAGACCGGGTCGCGGCGCTCATCGTCGAACGAGAGCAGCCAACGCCAGGTCGCGTCGAAGTCGGCGCTGTGACCGAGGGCGCTGCGCACGGGGGCGAGGTCGCTGCACATCCGCAACGCGATGTCGTGATCGTTCACCCTCGCCCACGCGGTCGCGGCGACCACGTCGGGCATTCTGCGGACTATCGGCCGGTGCTCGATCCCTTGCTCGCCAGCGGCGACCGCGGCGCACCAACTCGCGAAGAATCGTGCGTGCGCCGCGTCGACCCGATGTCGACTCATTGGATCGACGTCACCGTGCTCGAGGCAGAATTGGCGAACCGTGTGCAGCATGCGATACCGCCCGCTGTCGTCGTCCAGATGCAAGAGCCCGACGTCGGTCAGACGCTGGATCAGATCGACGGCCCCACCCTGTTCATCGATCGCTGCCGCGACGGCACATGCTGCGTCGGCATCGAACGGCGATCTGAACACGGTGAGCGCAACCAACATCTGCTGCTCGATCGGGCTGACGAGATCGAAGCTCCATTCGATCGACGCTCTCAGCGTGGCGTGTCGGGAGAGCGGCGCCCCTCGACGGCTGCCCGTCCAGTGAGTGATCTCGCTGACGCTGCGTGCAACGGAATCCAACGGGAGGGTTCGGAGTCGCGCCGCGGCGAGTTCGAGCGCCAGCGGCATGCCGTCAAGTTCACGACAGATCGAGGCGATGTGATCGATCGCTTGACGGTCGACCGCCATCCCGGGGCGCGCCTCACGCGCCCGCGTGAGGAAAAGACGAAGTGCGTCATGCTGATCGAGGTTGTCGAGCGTCACGCAAGTTGCATCCTCGGGGAGGCCGAGTCCGGGCACCCGCCACACCACCTCCCCCGAAATGCCGAGCGGTTCTCGGCTCGTCACCAACGTTCGCAGGTACGGACATTTCGTCAGGAGGGCGGACAGAACCTCCGCCGTCGCATCGATGACGTGCTCGGCATTGTCGAGCACGATCAACGTCGGCCTCTCCTGCAGACGTCGCTCGAGTTCGGCGACGACGTCGAGTCGTGGGACCACACCGATCTCGGAGGCGATCTGCTCGGCGACGTCGCCGTCGGCTGCGAGAACCCCGAGATCGATCCACCACGCATCGCTCCTGCCGCGATCGGGCGCGATCGATGCAACCCGCAGCGCCAGACGGGACTTTCCACTGCCACCGGCACCGGTGAGCGTCACGATCCGGTGATCACACAGCAGCGCCTTAATCTCCGCAGTTTCAGAGCCGCGCCCGATGAACGAACTGAGCGGCGTCGGAAGGCGTAAGTGCGACTCGCGCTCGGCGACCTGAGGCGGGCCTCGGTGGCGTGTCCATGCGGGGTGGCCCTGCAGTCGAAGCGTGTCAAGATCTGCAGCGGTGGCGATTGCGCGATCGAGTTCGATCAGGGCCGCCGACGGTTCGGTACCGATGTCGTTGCGCAGGACCGTCCGATACGCCTGGTACTGGCGCAACGCCTCCGTCGCTCGACCGGTCTGGTTCAGTGCCCGCATCAACAGCGCTCGGGGTCGATCGCGATAGGGGTGTTCGTCCATCAACGAGACGAGCTCGACCATCGCAGCAACCTCCTCGCCCGAGTTGAGGAGAATCACGACCAGCTCTTCCATCGCCGCTGTGTGCAGCTCGCCGAGTCGTCGAACCTCCACTTCTGCCCACGTCTCATCTGCGAACTCGTCGTAGGGCGAACCATCCCATATCGCCCGCGCCCGCTCGAGGTCGCATCGAGCCTGGTCGGTGGTCGCTTCTTCGGCCGCGTTGACCAGCTGCTCGTACTCCTCCACGTCGACGTCCGCACGGAGCTCGTAGCCGGCTGGGCCTGTCACGAGGCACTTCGCCCCGATCACCCGTCGCAATCGGCTGACCGACGTACGAAGGGCACCTGCCGACAGCCCCAGGTGTTCCTCCAAGACCACCGAACGCACGACGGTCCACGAGCGGAGGCACAACATCGCGAGGAGCCGCCGTTGCGATTCGCTGACGAGCGCCAACTCCACTCCTTCGGCATCGAAAACCCGTATCGAGCCGAGCACCTTGCAGTAGACCACGGTCCCCCCGTGTTCGTCCGGACGAGGAACGCCAACATAGCCACAAATCAGGACGGTACGAACGCTCGCGCCAAGGCCGAGGAGATCCTCGTTCAGGTACGAAATCCGGATCACCCAGGAGGCATTCACATGATGACGATGATCGGAATCGATCCACACAAGGCGTCCCACACGGCGGTCGCGATCAACTGCGACGAACAGGTGCTCAACGAGTTCAAGCTCCGAGCGTCCATGAAGCAAGCTCGTTAGCTGTGCGAGTGGGCAGCCGAGTTCGATGATCGCGCGTGGGCGATCGAGTCTGCGAACAGGCTCGGCGATCTCGTTGCTCAACAGCTCGTTGCGGCGTGCGAAGTCGTGTTCGACGTCGCGCCGGTGCTCGCGGCGCGGGTTCGGGTGCTCGGCACGGGCCGCTCACAGAAGAACGATCCGAACGACGCTCGATCGTTTGCGATCGCAGCGTTGCGATCGGATCGACTCGCCCAGGTCCGACCCGATGACCACGCTCGCGTGTTGCGCCTCGTGGTCAAGCGGCACCGCGGCTTGGCACGACTCCGCGCCAAGCATTGCACCCGACTTCACGCACTGCTGCTCGAACTCGCCGCCGGCGGAATCGCCTCGGAAATGACCGTCACCAAGGCCCGTGGCCTGCTCAAACAGGTCCACGCCGACGACGAAGCTGCCCGTCTGCGAGTGTTGATCGCGACCGAGTTGATCGACGACATCGCCCAGTTCGACGCGACGATCAAGGCATCCAAGAAGCGAGTCGCTGCGCCCGAGGGCACTTCGCGAGCTGCGCCCGAGAGCGGTTTGCCGACTCATGATCCGTTGCCGCATAGCCGACTTGACCCCGCTCCCAAGCCGCCCATGGCACACGCGCTCCGCCGCCCGATAATCCGAGCGAAGAATCCCGGTGCCGGGGACCGCGTCACTCATCCGGTGTCGTAGGGCAGGAGTTGTGCGTGGTTCGGGGATGCGCGTTCTGGGACGGTTCCCATATTTGGAATGTGTGGGATGCCCGGCCGTCACCCCAGACCGAGTTCGTCAATGACTTGGCGAAACGTCGCGTAGCGGTCCGGTCCCACCAAGTTGACCCATTCGGTTTCGGCCGCTCGGATCGTAGCGACCGCGGAGGCGCGTACTTGATCGCCTTCGACCGTCCGTTTCACGACCACGGCGCGACCGTCGGTCGGGTCGGGTGTCGTTTCCACGAGCCCGGCCGCCTCGAGCTCTCGGATTCGCTGGCTGATCGCCTGCTTCGTGATCCAGGTGTCGGCAGCGAGGGCCGACGGCCGTGTGCCCTCGTCGCCGAGTAGGTCGAGGATCCGTCCGTGCGAACCGCGGAGATGCCGCAACTCCTCGGACGCAAGCCGGCGGAGGTCGGCATCGATTCGGCGCCGGAATCGCTCCAACGCAGCAAGGACATGAACGGGACGAGAAATGTCATCAACCACGTTGACTACATTAGTCAATAATGTTTACCATCGTCGACATGATTGAACCGTCTGCCGACGACATCGCATTCCTCGCCCTGGCTGCCACCGGTTGTGCTTCGGGAGTGGGCGAGTGCCGGGTCGCTCCCGCGGCCGGTGTGGTCGAGAATATGACGACGCGATCGTTGGACCGCCTCAGCGGACGGTTTGATGACGGCACCGGTTGGTCGGTCGTCGCAAAGGTGTTGCATCCGGCATCTGCGGCCGCTCAATGGCATATGGTCCCCGAGGAATTCCGCGAGACCGTGCTCGAGGATCTCAACTGGTTGGATGAGCCGAGGATCTACGAGAGTGGTCTGCGCGCCCGTCTCCCGAACGGACTTCGCATGCCCGCTATCCACCGCATCGATCGGACCGGGTCGGCCATCACGATGTGGATGGAAGACGTTGCCGACGCGCCGCACTGGGACATCGGGCGCGACCGGCGAGTGGCTCGGCTGCTCGGTCGACTCTCGGGTCGCCTGACCGAGGCAGACGCCGGCGCACTCGGGATCGGGCGGCGACCGATCGGGCGGCTCTTTCACGGCAAGCTCGTGAACTTCGACCTGCCGATCATGGCGCACGACACCTTTTGGGAGTCGCCGACCGTCTCGGGTCTCGTCGATGCGTGCTACCGCGACGACCTCGGCCGACTGGTTTCCATCGCCCCGGCACTCATCGACCGGCTCGACCAGTTGCCTCACGGCATGGCACATGGCGATGCGTCACCCAGCAACTTCAGAGAACCCGGTGACGGGACCGTCGTCGCCATCGACTGGAGCTACGGATCCGTGGCCCCACTCGGCGCCGACCTCGGGCAACTGGTCGCCGGCCACGTCGCCATCGACGACCTGCAGGAGGGTCCGGCGGCCGAATTCGTGGATGTCGTCGTCGATGAGTACACCGCAGGACTCGCCGACGAAGGTGTGTCGACAGACCGCTCCGACGTGTATTTCGCCTGCGTGACCCACCTTGCCCTTCGCTTCGTCATTTCCGCGCTGATCCTCGAACCCGGAACAGATCGCAGCGCTCAGGACCTCCATACCCTGATGCGGCGTCGAGCCGCGCTGGGGCGGGTCGGTCTCGATCTAGCCCTGACGTTGGCGCCGGAACGGTCCTCTTCATCGGTCGCATCATCGACCCCACCATCGCGCCGTGACCCAAGCAAGCGAAAGCCACCCACCCCGATTCGCTCGGGCGTCTCGCCGACGACATCCGGGACTGCCGCCGCTCCAGCACATTCCGTCTGACCATCTGACCGTTCGGTCGCCTGTGCGAAGCGCTCAGTCTCGACGCCGGCCGGCGCGCCTGAAACCCGATCGAGAACCGGCATATCGAGCATTCCTTCTCACCGCGATCCACACATAACGTCCGCCCCGTAACCCGCTTGTCTGCACGTTGCCGGTGTGCGACTGCGGCCCCACTGCAGTGCCGCAGTATCACAGCGCCTTTCCGCCGAGCCATGGCAAAGCTTGCCATGATCGGCTAATATGTCGGGATGTCGACGATGAACGTGTCGCTGCCAGACGAACTCAAGTCATACGTCGACGAACAGGTCGACGATGGCGGCTACGGGTCCACGAGCGAGTACGTCCGCGACCTCATCCGTCGCGACAAGGACCGCCAACAGCTTCGACGTGTGTTGCTCGACGGAGCCTCGTCGAGTCCCGGGCCGATCGCAGATGCTTCGTACTTCGCGTCACTGCGTGATCGCATTCGATCCGACGCCTGATCATCGTGGCCGCCCGGTCCGTCCGGTTACGCGAGCGCGCTGCGATCGACATCGACCGAGCCGCTGACTACTACCTCGCCGAGGCCGGCGCAGAAGTAGCGCTGCGGTTCGTCGACGCAGTCGAACGTTCCGTCGACCAGATCGGCCGGTCACCCCACTCGGGAAGCCTGCGCTTCTCATACGAGCTGGAGATCCCCGGTCTGCGAGTACGCCCGGTGACCCGTTTCCCGTATCTGGTGTTCTACGTCGTTGGCGACCAGATCGTGGATGTGTGGCGCATCCTCCACGCCCGGCGAGACATTCCGTCAGCAGTCGGCGACGACATCGACGCTTGACCTGATCATCGGAGCGGACAACAGCGGCGACGCCCGGTTGAAACAAAAAGAGCCCTTGAGCAGGCATGATACCTGCTCAAGGGCTGGAGGCGACGGCGGGAATCGAACCCGCGTTCACGGCTTTGCAGGCCGTTGCCTTAGCCACTCGGCCACGTCGCCAGCAGCTAGGAGGATAGCGGGCACCGCCCTGGGGTACTGGCATCCGGGCCGCTCGTGCGTCAACATGAGCGCGTGCGACGTGTGCGGCATCGAGCCGGAACCCTTCCGACCGGCCGCAGGACCGCGGCGCCGCTGCTGGCTGCGGCACTCGTCATCGCCCTGGCGGCCTGCGACCCGCCGACGGAGACGGCCGCGACCGCCCGCTGCTCCGGCACCGTGGAGGAGGCGTCGAAGGCGAGCGAGACGTCGGCGCAGATCCGCCTGCTCGATCGCGCCTTGACGACATGTGGTTCGTATCAGGTCTTCACCGATGAGCTCGCCCGCTACCCGAGCATCATCGGCTACGACCCGGCGACGTTCGTGGAACTCCGCTGCAACACCGTGACCGACGAGGACGTCCGTGAGGGCCCCACCTGCTCGTCGGTGATCACTCCCGTCACGACGGCGCCGCCGACGACCGCTGTCGAGTTGCTCTTCGTCGGTGACACCCTCGATGGTCGTGTGATCGAGATCCGACCGGGTGCCGAGATCGCGTTCGACGGTGACGTGCCGGCGGTGATCCAGCAGACGGTCAACATCGCGATCGAGTCGAAGTGCGATGGCGTCATCGCACAGCGCGACCTGTGGGCGGGGCAGGTCGACGACTCACCGGCGGGCGACATCGCATCGGTGTACGCCCAGCACGCCCAGAACGTCGCCGACTACATCAACTGCGACGCATCACCGCTCGACATCGGTGCAGCCGACGAGTCGAGCGACGGCTGACGAAGTCAGCCGGTCGGGTTGTTGTCGAACACGTTGAAGTCGCCGCCGTCGAACAGCACGATCACCGTGACGAAGATCAGGGCGATCAGGAAGACGACGGCGATCCACTGCGCCGTCGAGTTGAACACCCGACGCTGGGCCCGCACGGCATCGCGGCCCGGGGTCGGCTTCCCCTTCGGTGGAGTCCTTCCCTTCCGCGGGGTGCTCTGCTCGCTCATCGACCGTCGACCATAGCCCGGGCGGATCGCCCCCGCCAGAAAGGAGATGCGATGATGATGACGTGATCACGTTCGTACACGCCATTCGTCGGGGCTGCATGGTGGCGGGCGACCGTGACGCCCTCGTCTGCGACGGGAGACGCGTCACCTATCGGGAGTTCGACGATCGACTGCGGCGTTTGCAGGGCGCGCTGCGAACACTCGGGCTCGAACGTGGTGATCGGGCGGCGATCGTGTCGCTCAACTCGATTCCGTTCACCGAGCTCTACTGCGGCATCCCGATGGCTGGCCTCGTCCAGGTCCCGCTTAACTTCCGATGGGCACAACCGGAACTCGCCTACGCACTCCATGATTCGGGTTCGCGCGTTCTGTTCTGTGACCGCGACCCCGGCCCGCTCGCTGACCTCGTCGAGCGGGTGATCAGACTCGACACCGACGACTACGACGACCTCGTCGGCGGTTCCGAACCGACCGACTTCGACGAGTCGGTCGACGAGGACGATCTGGCCGGCCTGTTCTACACCGGGGGCACGACCGGCACGTCCAAGGGCGTGATGCTGACCCACCGGAACCTGATCGCGAATGCGTGGAACGCCCAGTTCGTCCAACCGCTGTCGATCGACGACCGGTACCTGATCATGGCGCCGATGTTCCACGCTGCCGGATCGGTCAGCGTGCTGCAATCGCTGTTCGTGGGTGCGACCCAAGTCGTGATGCCGGCCTTCGAGCCGGCGGCGATGCTCGATCTCGTGGAGACCGAACGCATCACGCAGACGCTCGGTGTGCCGACGATGGTGGCGGCCACGGTCGAGGAACAACTCGCCCGGCCACGCGACGTGAGCTCCTTCACCACGTACGCGCACGGCGGTTCGCCGATCGCGCTCGAGGTCGTCCGGCGGGGTGTCCGAGCCTTCCCACACACCCGCTTCGTCCATCTGTACGGCGCCACGGAAACGGCGCCGCTCGTCACCGGGCTCGTCGACGAAGTCGAGCTGCTGGACGACGACCGCGGTCGATCCGCAGGCCAGGCGGTACTCGGGTGCGAGGTCGTGATCCGAGATGCGGGTGGGACCCCTCTGCCGATCGGTGAAGCCGGGGAAGTGACCGTCCGTGGGGCGAACGTGATGGCCGGCTACTGGAACAAGCCGGAGCAGACGCAGACCGCCCTCCGGGGCGATTGGTACTGGACCGGCGACGTCGGGCGAATCGACGACGGCGGCTACCTGTTCCTGCTCGACCGATCGAAGGACATGATCATCTCGGGCGGCGAGAACGTGTACTGCACCGAGGTCGAGGACGCCCTGTACACCCATCCCGGCGTGCTCGAAGCGACCGTGTTCGGGATCCCGCACAAGACCTGGGGCGAGGCCGTCCACGCGGTCGTCGTTCGACGCACCGCTGTCGATGATGTCGACGAGGCGGCGCTGATCGCACACTGTCGGAATCTGATCGCGGGCTACAAGGTGCCGAGACGGGTCGAGTTCCGCGATGACCCCTTGCCGAAGTCCGGGCCGGGCAAGGTGCTCAAGCGCGAGCTGCGCGACCCACACTGGGCCGGGCGCGACGAATCGATCGGCTGAAGATCCGCAAACGCTTGCATACTGATCCGGTGGCGCCTCAGAACCCAGGAATCGACGAGACGGCCGAGTGGTGGCGTCGCGGCGTCGTCTACCAGGTGTACCCACGCTCCTTCGCCGACGCCGATGGCGACGGCACCGGTGACGTCGAGGGCATCCGGTCACGGCTGCCGTACCTGAGCGATCTTGGCGTCGATGCGATCTGGATCTCCCCGTGGTACCGCTCACCGTTGCTGGACGGCGGTTACGACGTTGCCGACTACCGGGACATCGATCCCCGGTTCGGCACGCTCGCTCACGCCGAGCACCTGATCGCCGATGCCCACACCCACGACATCAGGGTGATCGTCGATCTCGTCCCGAATCACACCTCGAGTGAGCACGAGTGGTTCCAGGCGGCAGTCGCGGCGGGCCCCGGGTCGCCCGAGCGCAACCGCTACATCTTTCGTGACGGCAAAGGGGTCGACGGGTCCGAGCCGCCAACCAACTGGACCGCGGTGTTCGGCGGCTCGGCCTGGGAGCGAGTGCCCGACGGCCAGTGGTACCTCCATCTGTTCGATCCGTCGCAACCCGACCTGGACTGGGACAACGACGACGTCCGCGCGGAATTCGACGACATCTTCCGATTCTGGCTCGATCGCGGCGTCGACGGCTTTCGGATCGATGTCGCCCACGGCCTCGTCAAAGACCCGTCGTTCCCGGACCTGGCAACCAGTGGGGAGATCCTGGGCACGGACCACATCGAGAACCACCCGCACTGGGATCGGGATGGCGTGCACGAGATCATCCGTCGGTGGCGGGCGATCCTCGACGAACACGATCGCGATGTGATGATGGTGGCTGAGGCATGGGTGCATCCGTCCCGGCTCAACCTGTACCTGCGCCCTGACGAGTACCACCAGTCGTTCAACTTCGACTTCCTCACGGCGCCGTGGGGCCGAGCCGAGGCGATCTCGGCGATCGATCGCGCACTCGACGCCGCGCAGTCCGTCGGATCGACGCCGACATGGACGCTCTCGAACCACGACGTGATGCGCCACGCGACGCGGCTCGGGCTGCCGAACGGCACAGCGTGGCGGGTATGGCCGATCACCGGCCCCGTCGACCTGCTCGACACCGGACTGGGATTGCGGCGGGCACGTGCCGCCGCGCTCCTCCTGATGGCTCTGCCCGGGTCGGTCTACCTGTATCAGGGTGAGGAACTCGGCCTGCCCGACGCGTGGGACCTCCCGCCCGAGGTGCTCGATGACCCCGTCTGGGAGAACTCCGGTCATCAGCAGAAGGGACGCGACGGCTGCCGGGTCCCGATCCCGTGGACCACCGACGGCCCGTCCCTGGGTTTCGGCGCCGGCGACGGTTGGCTCCCCCAACCCGACAGCTACGGGCCACTGTCGGTCGAGGCGCAAACGGGTCAGGACGGCTCGACGCTCGAGATGTACCGGGCCGCGCTCGCTCTGCGCAACGAGTACTTCATCGACGACGAAACATTCGAGTGGATCGACCTCACAGGTGACGCATTCGGCTTTCGGCGTGGAACCGGCGCGCGCTGTGTGGTGAATTTCGGCGACGACCCGGTCGAGCTCCCCGACGGTGACGTGATCATCACGTCGGGTGCGCTCGTCGACGGCCGCCTGCCGGGCAACGCCGCTGCCTGGCTCGCACCCTGACGGGGCTACGGTCTCCCGATCATGGGCGCCCCCAACATCGTTCTGCTGATGGCCGACCAGCTTGCGCCGCACTTCACCTCGACGTACGGCCACCCCGTCGTCGAGACCCCGAACCTCGACGCACTCGCCGAGCGGGGTGCCCGATTCGACGCCGCGTACTGCCACTCACCGCTGTGCGCACCGGCCCGATTCACGATGCTCGCCGGCATGCCGGTCAGCGCCATCGGAGCGTGGGACAACGCCAGCGAGTTCTCCGCCTCGACGCCGACGGTCGCCCACTACCTGGGGCTGTGCGGCTATCGGACCATCCTGTCGGGCAAGATGCATTTCGTCGGGCCCGACCAGCTCCACGGGTTCGACGAACGCCTGACGACCGACATCTACCCGGCTGATTTCGCGTGGACGCCGGACTGGGAGCACGCCGACGAGCGGATCGACAAGTGGTACCACAACATGGAGGTCCTCCATGATGCCGGCCCGGCGATCACGACCTACCAGATCGACTACGACGAAGAGGTCGGGCACGCAGCCCGTCGCCGGCTGCTGGACTTTGCCCGGGACCCCGATGATCGCCCGTTCTTCCTGGTCGCCTCGTTCATCCACCCGCACGACCCCTACGTCGCCCGACCCGAGTGGTGGGATCTGTACGACCACGATCAGATCGACGCGCCCTCCCCCGTCGACCTCGACGCACTCGACCCGCACACCAAACGTGTGCGACACGGCATTCAGGCCGACACGGTCGGGTACAGCGAGACCCAGGCGCTCATGGCCCGCCACGGCTACTACGCCAACACGAGCTACTTCGACGATTGGCTGGGCCGGATCGTCGCCACACTGACCGAGACCGGCCAGATCGATGACACGGTCATGATCGTGACCAGCGACCACGGCGACATGCTGGGTGACCGGGGCACCTGGTTCAAGATGTCGTTCCACGAACGGTCGGCGCGGGTGCCCCTGGTCATTGCCGGGCCCGGCGTCTCGCACGGTGTCGTGCCCAACGTGTGCTCCCACCTCGATCTGCTCCCGACGGTGCTCGACATCGCGAACGACGGCGGACCCTGGCCGACGCTGGCCGGCGATCTCGCCGGGCGCAGTCTGTGGGCCGCTGCGACCGGTGGCATCGATGACATCGACGAGACGACGGGTGAGTACACCGCCGAGATGACGTCACATCCGATGTTCATGATCCGCCGCGGCCGCTACAAGTACATCCACTGCGACACCGACCCCCCGCTGCTGTTCGACGTCACGGCCGACCCGCTCGAACTGGTCAACCTGGCGCACGACCCGGCTCACGCCGAGCGGGCCGCCGACTTCGCCGGCGAGGTCGTCCGACGGTGGGACAGCGGGGCGATCCGCGAACGGGTCATCGAGTCACAGCACCGTCGGCGTGTGCTCCACGCCGCCATGCAGGCCGGCCCACTCGTGTCGTGGGACCACCGACCGGCCAACGACGTCGCCAACCAGTATGTCCGCAACCATCAGGACTGGGCGGAGATGGGCCCCCGTCAGCGATTCCCGCCGTTCAATGCGCCAACTTGATCAGCCACCGCTTGATGCTCGTGTACGGCGGATACATCACCGACGGGTCGGGCTTGACGCGACGGTCGTAGACCGATTTCAGGTGACTGAATGTTTCGAAGCCGGTCCGGCCGTGATACGCACCCATCCCACTCGGGCCGACACCGCCGAACGGGAGCTCGGGAGGCGCGATGTGGAGCAGCGTCGCGTTGACGCCGACCCCACCCGACGACGTTCCGCGGATCACGCGCTCGACGAGATCATCGTCGTTCGAGAACACGTACAGCGCCAGCGGCTTGGCGCGGTCGTTCACGAATGCAATCGCCTCGTCGGCGTCATCGATGCCCAACAGAGGGAGCAGCGGCCCGAAGATCTCCTCCTGCATGAGCGGACCTGTCGGGTCCGGCTCGACGAGCACGGTCGGCGCGATGTACCGGTCGCCCAGATCGACGCTGCCCCCGATTGCCACGGTGCCACTCCCCTCGTCGGCCAGGAGGCCGCTCAGGCGGGCGGCATGGTCATCACTGACGATCCGGCCGTAATCGTCACTGGTGGCGGGGTCCGCGCCGTAGAACTCTCCGAGGACGACTGCGATCTCGGCGACCAACTCGTCGCGAACGGTCCGGTCGACGAGCACGTAGTCGGGCGCGATGCAGGTCTGCCCGGCGTTCGTGAACTTTCCCCATGCGATGCGACGAGCGGCCACGCCGATGTCGGCGTCGGCCGCCACGATCGCCGGGCTCTTGCCGCCGAGTTCCAGTGTGACCGGCGTGAGATGCTCGGCTGCAGCGTGCATCACGATCTTGCCCACCTTCGTCCCGCCGGTGAAGAAGATGTGGTCGAAGCGCTGTTCGAGCAGCGCCGTCGATTCGGGGATGCCACCACCGATCACCGAGATCGCCGTCGGATCGAGATACCGGGCGCAGAGATCGACGAGCAACGCCGATGTGGCGGGCGCCAACTCCGACGGCTTCGCGACGATTGCATTGCCGGCTGCGATCGCGGCGGCCATCGGAGCGAGCAGCAGTTGGAGCGGATAGTTCCAGGGGGCAATGATCAGCACGACCCCTTTCGGCTCGGGGACGATGCGCGCGGTCCCTGGCCGGAACAGCAGCGGGATCCTGACCTTGCGAGATCGGGACCATGCCCCGAGGTGCTTGCGCTGGTGGTCGATGTCGGACAGCGTGAACCCGATCTCCGTGGTCCAGGCCTCGGTCGGTGCCTTGCGCAGATCGCTGTGCAACGCTGTCGCGAAGTCGTCGCTGTGCTCGCGCAGCATGGCCTCCATCGCGTCGAGTTGCGCTGTGCGCCACGCGATCGGCCTGGTCACGCCCTGTTCGAAACCGTGTCGGCGCATCGCAACGATGTCGGCGATCGTCGCTGACTTCGTGTCGCTCATCGTGTCGCTCATGTCGACACGGTACGGTGAACGGACACGGATCTGCCCGATCGCGACGTTGAAGGAGTTCTCCACATGGCAACCACACTGATGGTCTGGATCGACCAGGATCTGTGCACCGGCGACGGCATCTGCTCGGAGATTTGTCCCGACGTCTTCGTCGCTCGTGACGACGGGCTGTGGGTCGTCAAGGAAGAATCGTCACACTTCGGTCAGACAATTGTCTTCGACGGCGCCGAGGGCGACGGGCACGGCCCCGATTCCGCACGTGGTGTGGCACGCATCCCCGACTCCACGATCGACCTCGCGGTCGAGGCCGCCGAGGAGTGCCCCGGCGAGTGCATCATGATCGAGCCGTACGACCAGGCAGCGATCGACGGTCGCGGCGCGTAGCCGGCTTGGATTGACCGGCGGGCCGGATGGGCACACCCGGGCATGACCTCGATCCTCGTCCTCGGCGCGACCGGGTACGTCGGTGGTCGACTGGTGCCCGAGCTGCTGCGAGCCGATCACACGGTTCGCTGCCTGTCTCGCTCGGCCGAATCGTTCGACGGGGTCGATTGGGCCGACCGGATCGAGATCGTCGAAGGTGACCTGTTCGACCCTGCCACGCTCGGGCCGGCGTTCGCCGACATTGACCAGGTCGTCTATCTCGTCCACTCCCTCAACGACGAGGATTTCGAACGCAAGGAACTCGAGTGCGCTGCCAATACGCGAGCCGCGGCCGAGCACGCCGGTGTCGGACATCTCGTCTACCTCAGTGGCCTCGGCGACGACACGACCGAACTGTCACCGCACCTGCGGTCGCGCCACAACGTGGGGCGCGAGCTCGCCTCGGGGGCGACCCCGGTCACCGAGTTGCGTGCAGCGGTCGTCATCGGCGCCGGTTCGGCATCGTTCGAGATGCTCCGCAGCCTGACCGACGTGATCCCGGTTATGACTGCGCCGAGCTGGGTCACCAGCACGATGCTGCAGCCGATCGCGATCGCTGATGTGCTCACGTACGTTTCGGCAGCGATCGACACGCACGAAGTCGTCCTTGACTGTGAGAACTCGCATCGGATCGTGGAGATCGGTGGGCCGGATGCCATGACCTACGGCGATCTCGTCCACGTCTACTCGTCCGTGTGCGGGTTACGACGGAGAATCATCCCGATCCCGGTCGTTTCTCCCGGGTTCTCGGCGCACTGGGTCAATCTGGTCACGCCGATTCCGAAGCGACTGGCCGACTCGCTGATCGACAGCCTCGAACACGACGTCGTCGTCACCGACACCAGCGCCCGGCAGCTTTCCCCGCACCATCCGATGACGACCAGACGCGCCGTCGAACTGGCGGTCGCCGTGGTCGGCGACGCCGTGATCGCACCCGATGCGGCGGTCGATCTCGACCACCGCGACCCGGCCCGGCCCCGCGACTGGGACCAGGCGTGGGCCGGCGGCACGCTCTACGAGGACCGACGCACTATGACCACGACGGCCCCGCCGACGGCGATCCAGCAGACCGTGCGCGGAATCGGCGGCGAGCGCGGATGGTACGGCTGGGGGGTCCTCTGGACGATCCGCGGACTGCTCGACCAACTGTTCGGTGGCGTCGGGCTCCACCGCGGCCGACTCCACCCCGACGATATCGCACCCGGTGACCACATCGACTTCTGGCGTGTCGACGTGGTCGACGACCACCTATTCCGACTGCGCGGAGAGATGAAACTGCCCGGGACGGCCTGGCTCGAATGGGCCACGACCGAACGCGGTACGGGCACCGAGGTCGTCCAACGCGCCCGCTACGCCCCCCGAGGTCTGCTCGGACGGCTGTACTGGTTCACGATGAGTCCGTTCCACTCCGTGATCTTTCCGCTCATGCTCCGTCGCATCGTGGCGGCCGCCGAGCAGGTCGAACCACCGTCCCCAACCGATTGACACCGACCGAAAGCGACACCATGGCCCAATTCCCCGATCTGTCCGCGATCCTCCTCAACTGCTCGCTGAGCCACGACGGCGACCGTTCCCATACGCGTCGTCTCCTGGCGCGCGTGGGAGGCGTGATGCGCGCCGAGGGCGTCGACGTCGATCTGATCCACATGCTCGACCACCAGGTCGGGTTCGGGATGGTCAAGGACACGACCGAGCTCGGTGATGATCGGGACGACTGGCCGGGGATCCACGCCCGCATCATGGCAGCCGACATCCTGGTGATCGGCACGCCGATCTGGCTCGGCGCGAAGTCCAGCGTGGCGACCCTCGCGATCGAGCGTCTGTACGCCTACAGCGGCGACACCAACGGAGCCGGCCAGTACCTGTACTACGGCAAAGCTGCGGGCTGCGTGGTGACCGGGAACGAGGACGGCGTCAAGGCGGTGTCGATGGAAACCCTGTATGCCCTGTCCCACATCGGCTACACGATCCCGCCGCAGGCAGACTGCGGATGGCTGGGCGAGATCGGACCGGGACCGAGCTACGGCGACGACATCGAGGGTTCCGACACACCGGCCGGCTACGACAGTGAGTTCACGAACAAGAACGCCACGATCATGGCCTGGAACGTGATGCACGCCGCCCAGATGCTGCGCGACCGCGGTGGTTTTCCGGTCGGCGGCAACGTCGCTGCGACGTGGCAGGACGCCACGAATGCGGCCGACCAGGACCCCGAAGCCACGTTCTGAGCCGCCATGACGATTCGTGTCCCGAACGAGCTGCTCGTACGTGATCCGGCCGTGCTTGCTCCACAGGCTGGGCTGGTCTACCTCCCCGACGACGAGCCGGGCGTCACACGCCGGCGGCGCGGGTCAGGCTTCACCTACGTCGATGCGTTCGGCGCCACCGTGACCGGGCCGGCGAGAGCGCGGATCGAGGCAATTGCGATCCCGCCTGCGTGGGATTCAGTCTGGATCAGCCCCGACCCGACGGGTTACCTCCAGGCGGCAGGGGTCGACGACGCCGGGCGCAAGCAGTATCGGTACCACGACGAGTTCCGCGCGTTCTGCGACGCACGCAAGTTCGCCCGACTCCCCTACTTCCGTCGTGCCGTCGTGAAGCTCCGGGCTGCGACCGATGTTGCGCTCGACGAACCACTCGGCACGCGTGCCCACGCGGTCGCCGCCGCAGTGCGCCTGATCGACACATGCCTGCTCCGGGTCGGGAACCATCAGTCAGCTGCGAACGGCCACTACGGCGCGACCACCCTCACGGTCGATCACGTGATCGACCACGGCCACCTGACGCTGGACTACGTCGGCAAGAGCGGCAAGACCCACTCCGTCGTCGTCGAGGACGACGACCTGTCCGACATCCTGGTGGAACTGGCACACGATGCCGACAACGAGCTGTTCTGGTTCGACGATCCGGAGGCGGGTGAACGGCGGCGGGCGGAAGCGACCGACATCAACCGCTTCATCGTCCACCACGCTGGCGGCGCATTCTCCGCCAAGGATTTCCGGACGTGGGGCGGCTCGGCGATCGCGCTGCAGGGTCGCGCGGAAGGCGAACGGCCGCTCGAGGCAATCGATCACGCCGCCCACGAACTCGGGAACACGCGCAGCGTCGCCCGATCCTCGTACATCCATCCGAGCGTGCTCGCCGCCGATGACGACACCATCGCCGAGATCTGGCGGACGTCGCGATCGTCGAAGTGGCTGTCGCGATCCGAGAACGCCCTCGGCAAGCTGATCGACGACTGATCGCCGTCGTCGGAGCCATTGTGCGCCCGGCGTGATTGAGTGTGGGGATGCCGATCGACGCCGAGCCGGAACTCGTGCACGAGGTCGCTCGTTTACGCGCCGCGCTCGTCCGCGAGCGACGAGCACGAGAGCTCCGGTCCGAGGTTGGCCAACTGACCGGACTCACCACGGCCGAGGCTGACCGATCGGGTGTCGCCCAGGTGATCGCCGACGGTGTCCCGGCGATCTTCTCGGCCGGTTGGGCGATGGTCGGCTATGTCGGAGATGAGTCGGTCGTACATCTCAAGCACGGTCCGGGTGTTCCGGCCGCGATCGCTCACGACTGGAGCGAGATCCCGCTCGAGACAGATGTTCCGGTGTGCGAGGTACTGCGCGGTGAGTCGAGCCGGCTCGAACTGCCGGATCGGGATCACTTCGACCGATGGCCGCTGATGCGCCTCGAAGCGGATCGGGCGAACATGGCGAGTCTCGTCGCGTACGCGATCGGGCCGCGCGCAAATCCCTCCGCGGTCGTCGCAATTGCGTGGCCAGCGCCGCACCTCATCGACGAACCCGAACGTGAGCTGCTCGAGCTGCTGGTCCGTTCGGCGTGGCCTGCATTCAACCGATCGGTGCGGACCGAGATCGACGGCGAGATGGCGAGGGCGCTCCAGACGTGGTTGCTCGACAGCAAGCTCGCCGACGTCCCGGGCGTGGAGATCGAGACCCTGTACCAGCCTGGGCAGGACCTCCTGACCGTCGGTGGCGATTGGTTCGACGTGATCGACCTTGGTGCCGGCCGGGCCGCCGTCGTCGTCGGCGACGTCGTCGGCCATGACGTCGAGGCAGCCGTGGCGATGAGCCAGGTCCGCCACGTGCTTGCGGCCAATCTCGTTGCGCAGGGCGACCCGGCCGCCGCGATCGACATGACCGATGCGTATCTCCGTCGTCGGACAGAGCGGACGATGGCCACAGCGGTGGTGATCGTGTTCGAAGGCGACGGGCTCGTGACGGTGTCATCCGCCGGCCATCCGCCGCCGATCGTCGCGACCGTGGGACGTCCGGCGATGGAGCTGCCGGTGGCTCTCGGGCCTCCGATCGGCAGCGGGCTCGGTACACATTCGAGTCGACAGTCGAGGTTGGAGCCGGGTGCAACGATCGTTGCCTACACCGACGGCGTCGTCGAAGAGCGTGCGGCGCCGCTCGACGTGGCGATCGCCGAACTCGTGCAGGCGGTCGGCGCTGCCGCCGACAGCGCCCGCAACTCTGCCACGCCGATCGCTCCGTCGATGATCAGTATGCTGAACCGTCGAGTTGGCCGGTCACGCCGCACCGACGACACCGCGGCCGTGGTGATGCACCTGAAGGTCTGACGCCCCCGCTGCTCGCATGCCGCGAGTGTCGTCACTCGGATCGGCGGTCGATTTCTGCGAGGACTTCGCCGATGATGCTCGTCGTGGTGTGCGGCGCGAGCACCTCTCCACCTTCGGCGTCGCCCACCTCACCGGCGAACGCCTCGACGGACGGTGTGCCACCCACCAGCACGTGGCGCAGCGCCTCGCCTGCTGCCTCCGGATCGTCGAGCGCATCGACCGCATCGGCCACATGATCCGGATCCTGCGCCACCGCATGCACCGCAGCCATGGCCTGCTTGCGGCCCGATGCGGTCGACACGGCCTCGCCGTGATCGGGGTGCTGATCCGCTTCCCACGCAGCAAGCGCCTCGATGTAGCCACCTTCGCCCGGTCGGATCACGACGGACTCGGGCTCGTGGCTACCCTCCTCGGCGGTGTCATCGTCGTCGTGTCGACCTGGTGTCACGGGAACGGTCAGGGATCCATCGTCATGTCGGGTGATGCTCACCGCTCCGCTGTACCCATTCCAGTCAGATCCACACCCTGTTGACCATCGTTCTTAGTCGGACTCGTCGTCCCCCGTGACGTCTTCGACGTCGAGAGTGATGCCCAAGCCGACCGCGAACTCGTTGATCGAATCGAGGACTGCGTCGACGTCGGCGCCGACCGGAACGGTCAGCTGTGCGGTCATCTCGAATCGCTTGCCACCGTCCTCGCCGGGCAAATCGGTGACCGTGCCCAGGCGCGAGATACTGATTCCGAGCTCGCTGATCGCCGTGGAGATCCCATGCACGACGCCCGGCCGGTCGTCGCCGGTGAGTCGCAGGCGCACCTCATCGGCGTCGGGCGCAACCGTGGGTTCTTCGACCTGTTGGGCCGTGACGTGGAGACCCTGGTCACGCAGGACCAGCAGGTTGGTGAGGAACTCGTCGACCCGGTCGTTGGCGATGGCGACCACCACGACGCCGGCGAACGTTCCTGCGATCTCCGCCAACTCGCTGCGCTTCCAGTTGCCGTCGTGAAAGCGAACCACGTCGGCCAGTGAGGCAACAACGCCGGCCCGGTCGCGCCCGATGATGGTCAACACCAGTTCGATCACCCCGTCACTATGGCACGCAGCGCAGATTTCCGAGGCCGTCGGCCATCAATGCGTCCCATCAGTCCGCGCTCGGCCAGGAATCACCACCATCGCCTGTCGACTATCGTGAGCGCACACAAGCTTTCGCCGAGGTGCACCATGACTGTTCAGGACGATCGAGTCGCCACGTTTCACCGCTTGCACTCCGCCGGTTGCTTCGTCATGCCAAACCCGTGGGATCCGGGGAGCGCGCTGACGCTCGCCCAGATGGGCTTTCCGGCGTTGGCGACGACCAGCGCAGGCTTTGCATGGACCCGGGGTCACGCCGACAACCACCTCGTGCTCGACGAGGCCCTCGAGCACCTTCGGGACATCGTGCGCTCCGTGAACGTACCGGTCAACGCCGACTTCGAAGGCGGATTCGCAGACGATCCTTCCCTGGTCGGTGTCAATGTGAAACTCGCCGTCGAAACTGGGATCGCCGGGCTCTCGATCGAGGACTCCACTCGGGACAGGACTCGCCCGCTCTACGAGTTCGATTTCGCGGTGGCGAGGATCCAGGCAGCTCGACAGGCCATCGATGAATCTGGAACCGGCGTCGTTCTCACCGGGAGATCGGAAGGTTTCGTTTGCGGGCAACCTGACATCGACGAAACGATCCGACGTCTGTGCGCCTACGCCGACGCCGGCGCCGACTGCCTGTACGCACCGCGAATCGACACCACGGAGCAGATCACAGCGATCGTTGCGGCTGTAACGCCCAAACCGGTCAATCTCCTCATCAATGCCCCGTTTCTCACCGTCGCAGACGCGGCGTCGCTTGGTGTGCGCCGGATCAGTGTCGGAGGCACGCTCGCACGAACCGCATGGGCTGGGTTCCTGAATTCCGCCCGTGAGATCGCCGAGGACGGAACCTTCAACAGTTTTGGCGGACTCCCGAACGTCGATGGCTTGTTCACAGATCGATAGTGAATCCACCGACCGGTTCTCGATCCCCGAACTCGGCAGCGCTGGTGCAGAGCGGGGCAACCCGAAGCTGCTCGAGATACTCGGTGGGCCACGATCTGTGAGCCGATCGACTCCACGCGGGCGTGCGATACTGCCGGATGAGTTTCTACGCGGAACGTGTCTTTCCTCGGGTGATGAATCGCTTGATGGACACCAAGCACACGAGGCCCATCCGTTCACGGGTGTGTGCCCCGCTGTCGGGCGACGTCGTCGAACTCGGCTTCGGAACTGGATTGAACCTGCCCCACCTACCACCGACTGTCGTGGTGCTGCGGGCGGTTGATCCGCTCGAGCGTGGTCGGAGTTTGGCGTCTGAGCGTGTCGAATCCAGTTCTGCACCGGTGGAGTTCGTCGGGCTCGACGGTCAGGATTTGCCCCTTGACGACGAATCCGTCGACGCTGCGTTGGCGACGTGGACCCTGTGCAGCATCCCCGATCCTGTTGCCGCAGTGCGCGAGATCAGACGGGTTCTCCGCCCGGGAGCGGAGTTCCATTTCGTCGAACACGGCTGCTCGCCGGACCCGCGAGTGTTGAAATGGCAGAAGCGGCTGAATCCGTTGCAACGGCGAGTGGCGTGCGGCTGCAACCTTGACCGTGACATCCCGGCGATCATCGAAGCAGGCGGACTGACGATCGGCCAGCTGGACACGTACTACGCCGAGGGCGACCCGAAGATTTTCGGGTGGACGTTCGAAGGAACCGCACGTCTCACGTGAACGACCGGCAACGCTCATGTTGTCGGACGGTGCCACGGCCAGGATGCAGTAGCGTCACTTGATGCACTTCGGGGACACCATCACGACTTTGGACCAACTCCGCGAAGTGATCGCGCCGCCGAGTGATTTGGTGACAGCGAAGGAGGTCAATGCGTTCGATACGCACTGCCGAGACTTCATCGCTCGTTCGCCCTTTGTGCTGATCGCCTCGAGCGATGGTCAGGGCTCGATCGACATCTCACCGAAGGGTGATCCGACTGGCTTTGTGCAGGTTCTCGACGATTGGACGCTCGCGATTCCGGACCGTCCTGGTAATCATCGAGCGGACACGTTCGTCAACGTCGTGCGACATCCCTACGTGGGTTTGATCTTCCTGATCCCGGGGACGAAGAACACGCTGAGAGTTCGAGGTCGAGCCACGATTGTTCGTGACCTCGGACTTCGAGAGTCGATGGTGGTCAACGGCCGTGTCCCCGATCTGGCGCTCGTGGTGGAGTTGACGGCGGCCTATTTCCATTGTGCGAAGTGCATCATCCGGTCCGAGCTCTGGTCGAGTGCGAACGTGACCGCCGATCCGTCCTCCGATGATCTACTCCTGGCCGAGACCATGGTGAAGCACGGCGGACTCTCCATTTCCGTCGACGAAATGCAGAAGATCATCTTGGACGACGAGAACCAACGGCTCTACTGAGCGTTGGGCGATGACGGCGATCACCCGATCGCATGCTCGTCAGAGGGCTTGTGAACCGGAATCTGGTCTGTCAGTCGGCGGTTCGTCGATCTGTCGGCCAATGGCTTCGTCGACGAGGTCGGCTTCTCGGGTTTGATGTTGACGGAATCGTCGGGTCAGTGCACCGAGCTGGTCTCTGATGTCGGTGGGGTCGATCTCGAGCATCGGGTCGGGCTCGACCTGTTCTCTCAGTGACGCAAGTGCGATTGTGAGGTCGAGCAGTTCCTGTTGGATGCGACGAATGCGCAGGATGCAGTCGGGATTGGCGAGCGCGATCTCGTCGAGCACGCTGATCGGGTCGGTGGCGCTGGGGAGTTGCGCGTGGAGCGCGGTGTGGAGTGCATCGATCGCCGCCGTGACCCGGTGAAACCATGTGCGGCGTCGTCGTGGTTCCGGCGCGGCGAGTGCGTATTCGAGAACGTTCAGCGCATGCAAGGCAGCCTTGCGTTGGGCGCGTATGTCGGCTGCCAGCGCATCAACTGCGCCGCGATGAGCAGGCGATTCGGCTGTCACTGGCGGGCCTCGACCTCTACCGGACGAAGCGCCGTCTGGGGAAACGTGGAAACTGTGAGCTGTCGGCGCCAACCAACATGTGGAGGACATCGTTCTTGGTTCGCCTGGGCTCTTTCGGAAGACGGCAACCGGGGTCGCTGGGACCGTTGGAGGCGGTGAACTGAGCGGGAGTCGCTGCGAACCCTTTCGGGGGTTGCGCGGCCATGATCAACATGTCACGTACTCCTTTCTTTTCCGTGCGGCCGAACACGCCGGTCGCCGACGCCGGCGTCGGCTGTGGTGTTCGATTGGCTGGAAGGGGCTGGGGTGTATCGTTTAACGCTTCGTACGTGGGCGAGTCCGGCGCGATCTCGGACGTCGGCGAGGACTTCACCGCTTGATTGCCGGGCGTCGATGTGGAACCGCCGCAGAGCGTTCGCCGTCACCTGTTCGGTCGTGTCGTCGGTTCTGAGTTGACGGATGAGGTGGTCGGCACCGAATCGTGTCAGCCGGTGCGGCGTGTCAGATCTGGATGATCGTTCGTTGACGAACACGGGACCGGATCGGCGCTTGCCGACGCATCGGCGGACAGCGCGAGCGCTGTCAGGGTCGAGAACGACTCGTTTCGATTCTCCTCGCCGCCGAACGGTGATCGTCATCGCTCGCCGCCTGCTGGCGACGTGGTCGATGTCGAGCGCGAGTACTTCTGCGACCTTGAGTCCGTCGCACACGAGCAGTGCGACGAGTGCTTCGAGGCGGGGATCGAGCGCTGCTGCCACGGCTCGACAGTCGGCGACCGCTTCTGCAGAGAGTCGCACCGTCGGGCTCGGATCCCCCGACAGCACCTTCGGCCGATCAACGCCGACCACGGGGTTGACCGCTCGGAGATCGCGGTCGACTGCGAAGTCGTAGAACGACGACAACGCGGACCACCGCCGCCGCAGCGTCGAGTCGCTGTCACCGGCTGCTTCGCGGGCGGCCTGAAACGCGACGAGGGTCGCGGTGTCGGCCGTGAGCGGGATCGCGCCCTGACGCGCGCACCACCGACCGAACGCATCGAGATCGCAGCGATACGCGGCGCGGGTGTTCGCTGAGAGCTGTGAACTCAGCCAAACCTCGAGCGTGGACTGCTGCCCAGCCGGCGGTCGTTCTCGACTCGACGCCTCGCGTTCCATCGTCCGATGATGACACCGACAGCTCGATCTGTCAACATAATCGCATCTTGACGTCAGTGATGGTCGGTAGTTATTATGTGGAGTCATCCCGGACCGATCGGTCCCACAATCAACGAAGGAGTGTTGACATGATGATCCAGACCGACCCATTCCGCGACCTCGACACGCTCTTCAGTCGGCTGTCGGGAAGGCCACAGAACAACGGCGGCGTGATGCCAATGGACGCCTTCCGGCGCGGGAGCGACGTGTGGGTCCACATCGATCTTCCCGGCGTGAAAGCCGACAGCCTCGACATCACCGTCGAACGCAACGTCCTCACAGTCGCCGCCGAACGCAACTGGCAACGCCAAGAGACCGACCAGCCCTACTTCGGCGAACGCTACAGAGGAGCCTTCCGACGCCAAATCCAACTCGGCGACGGACTCGACCTGCAGAACCTCGAAGCCGACCTGCACGACGGCGTCCTCACCGTCCGCATCCCCATTGCCGAGCAAGCAAAGCCCCGCAAAGTCGAAGTCGGACACAACCGGCAGTCAGCACCAGAGCCGATCGAAGCAACGTCGGCTGACACCCAGTAACGAATGATCACGTGCCCGCTGCCGTCGACGCCGACGGCAGCGGGCACGATTTGGTGTCGCGGCGGTTCGACTGCCCTGGTTGCGTTGCGCACATCCGACCGGTTTCGAACTCGACCACCGGCCCGGCACGCGTCGGTGGCGCGCTGGGCGACGATGGGCATGCGTTCTCAGTTCTCCGTGCGCGTCGGGGAGGCTACGGTTTCTCGACCTTCCCGGGCCGGTTACGGTCACATCAGGAGATAGGGGAACACGATGGAGTATTTCGATCTCGGCGACTACACGCGTGCGGTCACGACGACCTCTGGCGAGGCGCAGGTCTGGTTCGACCGGGGTCTCCGGTGGACGTACGGGTACAACCACGAGGAGGCCGTGGAGTGTTTCCGCAAGGCAGTTGCTGCCGATCCGGCTTGCGGCATGGCGTACTGGGGTCTCGCGTACGCAATCGGGCCGAACTACAACAAGCCGTGGGACCTCTTCGAGCCCGAGGAGAAAGCGGCCGCCTTGACCGAGGCGAACAGGGCGCTCGAGACGGCACAGGCACTGCCGGGGCTGTCGGCGATCGAGACGGCCATGATTCGGGCACTTGCCGCGCGCTATCCGAACGACCCAGAGATCGAGGACTTTGGCCCGTGGAACGACGCTTTCACCGACGCGATGCGCCCGGTGTACGAGACACATCCCGACGATCTCGAAGCGGTGGCCGTCTTCGTCGAGGCCGGGATGAACCGGACGCCCTGGCTCTTGTGGGACCTCCCAGCGCGAAAGCCGGCGATTGGAGCGTCGACGGTGGAGGCTCGCACGGCGCTCGAGCGTGCCTTCGCCGATACACCCGGGGCCTGGGACCACGCGGGGCTCCTGCATCTGTACATCCATCTGATGGAGATGTCACCGTGGCCCGAGCTCGCTCTCAGCCATGGTGATCGTCTCTGCGAGATCGTCCCCGACAGTGGACATCTGCAACACATGGCAACCCACATCGACGTGCTCTGCGGTGATTACCACAATGTGATCATTCGCAATCAGCGCGCAGCGGTGGTCGATCGCAAGTTCGAGGACTATGCCGGGAGCGCGAACTTCTACACCCTCTATCGGATCCACAACGTTCACTTCGAGGCATACGGTGCGATGTTCGTCGGCCGTCAGTCGCAGGCGCTCGCTGCAGCCGATGCGTTGCGTCAGCTGCTGCCGGTCGAGACGGTGGCCTTCCTCCCGGATTTCTTCGAGGCGTTCTGGGGCATCCGGCTGCACGTGCTGATCCGTTTCGGGATGTGGCAGGAGATCCTCGACGAGCCGGTGCCCAACGATGCCGGCCTCTTCAGCTTCACCACCGCGCTGCAGCGCTACGCGCGCACCGTGGCGCTGGCCAATCTCGGCCGGATCGTTGATGCCGAGGCCGAGATCGACTTGCTCCGCCCTGCTCGCGCGGCAGTCCAGGAGACCCGCTACATGTTCAACAATCCGGCTGAGAGCGTGCTGGAGATCGCCGAACACATGGCCCAGGGCGAACTCGCCTACAAGTCGGGAAACATCGACGAAGGCCTCGACCACCTGCGCGACGCAGTCGTCGCCTCCGACGAACTTCTGTACGACGAGCCGTGGGGTTGGATGCAGCCGCCCCGTCACGCACTGGCTGCGCTACTGCTGGACCAGGGCCGTCATATCGAGGCGGAGGCAATCTACCGAGCCGATCTCGGCCTCGACGACACGCTGCCACGTGCCGCCCAGCACCCCCGCAACGTCTGGTCGTTGCACGGACTCGACGAATGCCTCGGCATCCGAGGCGAGACGGTCGAGCGGCCGCACGTGCAGGGGTTGCTCGCCCAGGCGCTCGCACGCTCCGAAGTGCCGGTCCGATCGTCGTGTTACTGCCGCAGCGCAGCGGGATGATGGCTCCTCTTGCGGTGTCTTCGGCGCCGGGTCACCCGCGTCAGTCTCCGGCGCCAATCCGGGGCGCGACTCGGAATTGCACGTGTGACGGGCAACGTGATCGGCGTTCGGTGCTCACGCGTCCCCGAAACACGGTTGACCGCCCGCGGAAGAATCGCTCCGCGTGCCGGTTTCGGCTTCCGGATTTCACACGTCGGGGTTTCGGCGGCGTGGGCGGATGATGAATGGAGCACCCCCAACGGGACGATTCACGACCATGCCGACGGGTTGGGGGATCGCCGTTGCCGTCGGGTCGAGGTCGAGGCGCTGGGCGAAGCGGGCGATCATCAGGACGAGTTCCATCTGGGCGAGGGCGTAACCGATGCACATGTGTGGTCCGCGTCCAAATGGAATCCACGCTCGATCGGTCTTGGCCTGCTGTTCCTCGGTGAGGTTCAGGTAGCGGTCCGGTTCGAAGTCCAGGGGGTCGATCCACGTGGCCGGGTCGCGCCCGACGAGGTACGGTGACCAGGCGATCAGCGTCCCCTTCTTGATGATGTGGTCGCCGATGCGCACGTCACGGGCAGCGACGCGGGCGCCGATCAATCCGGCCGGGTGGAGTCGGAGCGATTCGTGGACGACTCGCTGCGCGTACTCGAGTCGATTGAGTGTGGTTTCGTCGGGCTGCGTGCGGGGTGCGTCGAGCGGCCCGAACACGTCGTCAGCTTCGGCGCGCAGCCGTGACCAGACGCCCGGTTCGAGTGCCGAGCGCCACAACAACCATGCGAACGTTGATGCCGTCGTGTCGTAACCGGCCCCGATGAGCGTGTCGACCTGGTCGCGAATTTCGGCGTCGGTGAGGGTGCCGTCGTTGGCGATGACGTCCAGGATGTCGAGCGGGTTGCCAGTCGGATGGGCCCGGCGGTCCGCCACTTCTACGTCGATGATCCGGTCGATTCGTCGGCGATCCGCACGAACTCTGGATCGGCTCGTGAACGGAAATGGGTGCGGCAGTTGGTTGACGCCGGGCGCCTCGATAAATGCCTGGGCCCGTTGGAAGAGTCGGCTGAACTCCTCGACGCGGCGCGCCAGGCGTTCACCGAAGAAGGCGTGGAGCGTGACGCCGAGAATCAGGTCTCGACCCACGGGGTAGAGGTCGATCGGTTGATCCACCCGCTGATCGCCGAGCCGAGCGACGACACGGTCGATCGCCGTGTCGGTTCGATCGACGATCATCGGTACCCAACCGTGGAGGCGGGGACGCGTGAATGCCCGTTGCACAGCACCCCGGCGACGCCGATGGTCAGCACCATCGGACACGATCATCGATCGTTTCCCGACGACGAATCGGACACCGATGACGTTGAACTTGTGGCGCCATCGGAAGGTGTCGGCCTTCA
>JBDSBE010000173.1:0-4490 GCA_039921745.1 Ilumatobacteraceae bacterium
CCCCCAGATCGCCGGCGGGTCGACGCTCGCGTTCTCGACCAACTCGATGATGCATCCCCTGGCCGAACCCTGATCGGCGAAGCGATGGAAGGCTTGGCGGACGTTTGGTGTCTCGCGGACCCGACGCTGCTCGAGACCCAGGCCGACCTCGATCGCCTGGGACGTTCGGTCGATCGAATCGGTCATCACGACGAGATGGTCGAGTTCCAGCGCGCCGTTCGGATGCGCAGCACCATCCGCCGCGATCCCGCGCGTCACGACGATCCCGTCGATCGATTCGGCCGGCACGACGCCCGACATGGTGGGGTCAACGGACAGCCGTGCGAACTCGTGACCGAGTTCCAATGCGCCGTTCGCCAGGCGCAGCCGACCGTCGTCGTCGGGTTCGAACCCCAGCGCCACCCACCGACCGACCGCACCGGGGAGGCCGATCGACGCCAGGTTCACGCCGCCAGGTGACCCAGCTGCCAGGACAGGAACGCCAGCACGTCCGCTTGCTCGTCGGCCCGCTTGCCGACCGGCTTGCCCTGGCCGTGGCCGGCCCGACCCTCCTGGTGCAAGAAGACCGGACGCTCGCCCTGATCGGCAGCCGATGCCTGCAGCGCTGCCGTCATCTTGCGGGCGTGGAGCGCGTCGACACGGCTGTCGCCTTCGGCGGTGGTGAGCAGTACCGCCGGGTACGACACGCCATCTCGTACCCGGTGGTACGGCGAGTACGCGATCAGCCACTCGAACTCCTCGGCCAGGTCAGGGTCGCCGTACTCATCGGTCCAGAGCCGGGCGATGAGGAACCGTGGGAAACGGATCATGTCGAGCAGTGGCACGGCGCACCACACCGCCCGGCACAGGTCGGGCCGCTGGGTCAGCGCCGCCCCGACGAGGAGCCCCCCGTTCGACCCGCCCGCGATCGCGAGATGTTCCCGCGACGTCAGCCCCTGCTCGACGAGCCAGTCAGCCGCGGCATGGAAGTCGTCGAACACGTTCTGCTTGTTGGCCCGACGTCCCGCGCGGTGCCACGACTCGCCGTGTTCGAAGCCGCCGCGCAGGCCGGCGATCGCATACAGGCCGCCCGACTCGCACCACACGGCGATCGTTGGCGACCAGACGGGCGATTCCGTGATCGCGAAGCCGCCGTAGCCGTTCAGGATCGTCGGGGTCGTGACGCCCGGGTCGACATCGGATCGATGGACCAGGAACAGACCGACCATCGTCCCGTCCAAGGAGGGATACTCGACGTGGGTCACACTGAGGTCGGGCACGTCGGATTGCCCGGCCGGATGCTCCTGCTCGACCACATGGGCGCCGACGCGCCAGACCGCGGCCGGTTGGTCGAAGCCGGTGATGAGAGCGAACGCGGATCCGGTCGATCGATCGCCGGTGAGCTGTGCCACCGTGCTCGTCCCGACCCCTTCGATCGCCTGGCTCCATGAACCGTCCTGCGCCCACCGTTCGATCGCGTCGACGCCGGCTTTCGAGGTCGCCACGACGAGTGAATCGCCGGCCGGCCTCACGCCGCCGATGACGACATCACGCTCGGCGACCACCTCGTCCCAGACCGCGGGACCAGCGGCAACGCCGGCCAAGGCGACCCGCACGACACGACCTCGTGATGCCCCGAACGTCGTCATGCCCACGAGGGTGTGGTCATCGAGGAAGCTCAGCTCCGTCACCACGTCACGGCCGGTGATCACGTCGTACCATTCGCCGGTCGAGCGTTCGAGAACCTGCAGGTCGCTGCGACCCCAGCCGACACTCGTGGTGACCAGCAGCCACTCTCCCGACGGCGACAACGCGACCGACGGCCATGATTCCGGGGTCGGGTGCTCGGCCCAGACGACTGGGTCGTCCCGCCAGTCGGCACCGAGCGTGTGGTGGTGCACCGTGCGGTGGTACTGGTCGCCCTCTGGATACCGGGTATAGAAGAAGCCCGACGCGTCCGGCTCCCAGGCGACACTGCCGGCGCGACAATTCGGGATCCGCTCGTCGAGGAGCCCGGCACCATCGACTCGCACCACCCGCAGCTCGGAGTTCTCGCTACCGCCCTCACTCACCCCGAACGCGACCAGCATCCCGTCGTCGGACGGCGCGTACCAGTCGATCGCGACCGCCGCGTCGGCCACGCCGGCCGCCGGGTCGGCGAGCACGACGGGGTTCGCCGTCGGCTCGCCGAGCACGCGCAGGACGAGGCGCGCCTGCTGGGCACACGCAGCGCGTTCGAGCATGATCATGCGCTCACCACGCACCTGCACGGCCTGGACCACCGGGAGACCCATCATGGTGACGAGGCGCCGATGCCAGTCGGCCCGGCCCGCGAGGCGATCGAGGGCCGATCGGGTTCGAACGTTCTGAGCCGTGACCCACTCCTGGACGTCGGCCGATTCGCCGTCCTCCAGCCATCGGTACGGGTCATCGACGCGCACGCCATGGAGCACGTCGGCATCGGTGCCACGCGGGGTGACCACGTCGGGGTGACCGCCTGTCATGACCCGATGGTATTCACATCGGTGGCCACGCAACGTGGCAATCGCCTGCAAGGCCTCACGGGCGATGGCCACACAGTACAAAGCCGTCGGCGGTACCGACGGCTTCGATCAACGACTGCTGGCGCTCGGCGCGCCGAGATCAGGGTGTCAGCGACCCATGTTCGGGCGCTTGCCGTGGTTCGCCTTGCTACGGCGCAACTTGGCCTTCTTGCGGCTGGTCTTCTTCGACATAAGGACGCCAGCCTACG
The DNA here is from genome assembly GCA_039921745.1 of Ilumatobacteraceae bacterium. Classification (GTDB taxonomy): domain Bacteria; phylum Actinomycetota; class Acidimicrobiia; order Acidimicrobiales; family Ilumatobacteraceae; genus Ilumatobacter. Next base: position 2,732 of record JBDSBE010000173.1, read on the forward strand.
GGGCATGCGGCCCGACCCCAACCGGATCAACCGGTCGAAGCCGCCCAATCGACCAGCACATCGGCGCTCCAGGTGTTGACGATCCGCTCGATCGGCACCTCGCGCTCCGCGGCGCGATTGCAGCCGTACGGTTGGAATTCGAGCTGGCCGGTCGCATGGGCGTCGGAGTCGATCGAGAACCAGCATCCGTACTCGACCGCGAGGTCGATCAGCTCGCGGGGCGGGTCGAGACGTTCCGGGCGACAGTTGATCTCGACGGCCGTGCCGAACTGGGCGCACGCTGCGAAGACGTAGTCGGCGTCGAAGGTGGATTCCGGGCGCTTGCCGATCTTGCGTCCGGTCAGGTGACCGAGGATGTCGACGTGTGGATTGGCGACCGCCACGACCATCCGCTCCGTCATCGCCGCCGAGTCCATCCGGAGCTTGGAATGCAGGCTGGCCACGACCACGTCCAGTCGAGCGAGCATGGCATCGGAGAGGTCGAGCGACCCGTCTTCGAAGATGTCGACCTCCATCCCGGTCAGGATGCGGAAGTCGTGGCCGGCAGCGGCGATCTCACCGTTGATCCGTTCGATCTCGGTCAACTGGTTCGACAACCGCTCCTCGTTCAACCCGTGGGCGATGGTGAGGCGGGCCGAATGGTCGGTCAGGACCATGTACCCGTGCCCGAGGTCGATCGCCGTCGCCGCCATCGCCCCGATCTCTGCACCACCGTCGCTCCAGGTCGAGTGCAGATGACAGTCGCCACGGAGCGCATCCCGATAGACCGCGCCCTCGGGCGTGAGATCGATCCGGGACTGGACGTCCGCCTTCGCCAGATAGCTGGGCACGACCCCCGACAGGGCTTCGGTGATCACCCCGGCGGTGGCATCACCGATCCCGTCGAGTTCGCTCAGGCGCCCATCGCGTGCCCGCTCGGCGAGTTCGACCGGATCGGTGGATCGGACGACGTCGAGGGCACCGGTGAAGGCACGGGTCTTGTAGGGCGATGCGAGCCCACGATCCAGGCAGTGGACGACGGCCCGCAGCGCCGTCTCGGGGGTCATCGGCAGCGGCGGGATCACGCCGCCCACGGTACCGCGGACCCACCGTTGACGACCCGCCCGGAATACCCGCGGTGGCGGTGACGTTCGGACCACGCGTACATCGAGGCAAGGAGAACGAACGATGACGACCAACACGCTCACCAAAGACAACTTCGAGCAAACCATCACCAGCGACGGGATCACGCTCGTCGACTTCTGGGCCGAATGGTGCGGGCCATGTAAACAGTTCGGGCCGATCTTCGAACAGACCGCCGAGGAGAACCCCGACGCGACGTTCGCAAAGGTCGACACCGAGGCCGAGCAGGAGCTCGCCGGGTCGCTCGGCATCATGTCGATCCCCACGCTGATGATCTTCCGTGACGGAATCCAGTTGTTCAGCCAGCCCGGCGCCCTCCCGAAGTCCGCGCTCGATGACCTGCTCCGGCAGGTGCGCGATCTCGACATGGACGACGTCCGCAGGGAGCTCGCCGACGCTGCGAGCGCCGATCCATCCGGCGTCGAGTCCACGGAGGACTGAGCGCGGACTCGTAGAGTGGCGGCGTCCTGTCCGCTACCTGCGAGGTTTTCGTGCACCGTCCATCCGTCGAGAAGATCGCCGTCATCGGCACCGGCTATGTCGGGCTGACGAGTGGCGCCTCACTCGCCCATTTCGGGTTCACCGTCGCGTGCTGCGACGTCGATCAACGCAAGGTCGACCTGCTTAACGACGGCCG
>JBDSBE010000174.1:0-26510 GCA_039921745.1 Ilumatobacteraceae bacterium
GAAGGCTTCGAGGGCCGCAACTCGACGCACTCGATCAAGAAGATGACCAAGCAGCAGCTGCTCGACCTGCGAGATCGTCTGCACCTCCACGATGAGATCCCCGAGGAGAAGGTCCAGGCCGACGACCCGCCGTACTTCCGCCCGTCCGAAGACTCGGTCGAGTACCAGTACATGATGGAGCGACGTCGGGCACTCGGCGGTTTTCTGCCCAAGCGCGTCACGACCGCTCGCAAGCCACTCGTTCTCCCGGCCGACGAGCCCTACGAGGAGATGCGCGCCGGGTCCGGCAAGCAGGAGGTCTCCACGACGATGGGGTTCACGCGCCTGTTGCGCAACCTGTGCCGTGACGACAACGTCGGCAAACGAATCGTGCCGATCATCCCCGATGAGGCCCGCACGTTCGGAATGGACGGCCTGTTTCGCGAGCTGGAGATCTACGCCAGTCAGGGCCAGAAATACGAGCCGGTCGACCACGACCTGCTGCTGTCGTACGCCGAGGATTCCGATGGTCAGATCCTCGAAGAAGGCATCACCGAGGCGGGTTCGATGTCGAGCTTCATCGCCGCCGGTACCAGCTACGCGACGCGTGGTGTGCCGATGATCCCGTTCTACACCTTCTATTCGATGTTCGGGTTCCAGCGCGTCGGCGACCTCATCTGGCAGGCCGCCGACATCCGCGCTCGCGGCTTCCTGATGGCGGCGACCGCCGGGCGCACCACGCTCCTCGGCGAAGGCCTCCAGCATCAAGACGGGCACGGGCTCGTGCTCGCCTCGACCGTCCCGGCGGTCCAGGCGTACGACCCGGCGTTCGCGTACGAGGTCGGCGCGATCGTGCGATTCGGTATCGAGCGGATGTACGGCTCGACGTCACGCGACAACGGCGGCGACCTCGAACCCGACTGCATCTACTACATCAACCTCTACAACGAGAACTACGTCATGCCGGCGGTTCCCGACGACCTGGTAGAGGAGTTCGAGGCCGGCGCAGTCCGCGGGCTGTACCGGTTCGCAGAGGCGCCGGATGGCCCGTCGAAGCGGGCGACGATCCTGTTCTCGGGGATCTCCCACACGGCGGCGCGTGCCGCCGTCGAAGAACTCGCCGAGCACTACGACGTCGCGACCGAGCTGTGGTCGGCAACGAGCTACAAGGCCCTCAGGGAGGAAGCGCTGGCGGTCGACCGTCAAAACCGCCTCCACCCGACGGACGATCCTGCCGTACCGCTGGTGACGCAGCTGCTCGCGCAGTCGCAGGGGCCGATCACCGCCGTCAGCGATTTCATGAAGATCGTCCCCGAGCAGATCGCCCGGTTCGTGCCGGATGGTCGTCCGTTCGAGATCCTGGGCACCGACGGGATGGGGCGCTCGGACACTCGCGAGGCGCTGCGCAGCTTCTTCGAGATCGACATGGGCAACGTCGTGGTGAGCGTGCTCACCGGTCTGATGCACACCGGACAGGTCGACGGTTCGGTCGTCGCCGATGCGATCAAGCGCTACGAGATCGACCCCGACGCCGCCGACCCCTACATCGTCTGAGTCCCTCGTTCTGGGCAGGGTTTGGACTGCCAGAGGCGTCCAAATCCTGACCAGAACGGAGAATGGGGGCGCGTCGGTAGAGTCCGTCGGGTGGCGGGCACCGTGATCGACTGGGTCGTCACCGATGCGCAGCGGGCACGGTTCGCCACACTCTCCGGTGACCACAACCCGATCCACACCGATCCCGTCGCGGCCCGCCGCTTGCAAGGCGGACGGCTGCTGGTGCACGGTGCCCACCTGCTGCTCGGCGTGATCGAGCAGGCGACGACCGCCGGCCTGCTCGACGGCACCCCCACCTCGATCGATGTGCGATTCCTGCGCGGCGTCGAACCCGACGCGCCACTCGAAACGACCCTGCACGCCGCCGACGGCGCAGTTCGGGCGACCGTCACCACCGACGCCTTGCCTGCCGTCGAGATCACGATCGTGCCGGGCCCGCTGCCTCCGTCGACCGACGTGCTCCACGGTTGTACCTCGCTCTCCACTCCTGACGACCTTCACCTCGACGACCTCGACGGGCTGCGGGGCGAGTTCGCGCTCCGCGCGGACCCAGCCGACGTGACCGCCCTCGTCCCACACGCAGTCGAACTGCTCGGACCGACGCGAACGGCAGAGATCGCCCAACTGTCTCGCGTCGTCGGCATGCGGGTTCCCGGCCTTCGCTCCATGTCGGCTCGCTACCGGATCTCGTTCGAGCCGCCCCCAGCCGAGTCGTCCGATCTCGTCCGGTATCACGTCGATCGCGTCGACCACCGGATGCGCCGGATCAGCGTCGATGTGGTCGGTCCGTCGACCCGGACGACGATCGTCGCGTTCTCCCCCATCGGGCCGATCGACCAACTCCCGATCGTCGAGGGCGCCGTCACGGATCCCGGTGAGTTCAGCAGCCGCCGCGTGCTCGTGGTCGGCGGGTCGCGCGGCCTGGGTGCTGCCACCGTGGTACTGCTCACCGCACGCGGCGCCGACGTGCGCTTCACCTATCGAGTCGGCGTCGACGACGCCGCAGCAGTCGCTGCCGCAACCGGTGCCGCAGCGTTCCCGCTCGACACGCTCGACGATGTCCGGGCGATCGAAGGCGTGTGCTCGGACGGGTGGCAGCCGACCCACCTCGCCTGGTTCGCGACACCTCCGTACGGCGACGGCACCAAGGCCGGCTACTCCCACCGGCATCACGACGAGTTGCTCGCAGTGCAGGTCGACGGATTCGTCGCCGTGCTCGCGCACTTGCCTGACTCGCTGCGATCGGTGCTGTGGCCGTCGAGTGCTCTGCTCGACCGGTCCTCGACCAGGAGCGAGGAGCTCGCCGATGTCAAACGGCGCGGTGAAGCGGCCTGCGACGAGTTGCGGGCCCGGCACCCGGCGGTCACATTCGCAACGCCGAGGCTGCCGCTCATGCTCACCGACCAGACCACGTCGCTGCTCCCGACGGAGTACGCGGACACCGCCCTGACGCTGCTGACGGTGCTGCGAGGGCAACCCGACTGACCAGTGGGCGCACCGTATACTTGCGCCGTGTCCGACCGCTTGATCTCGCTCTTCGCCGACGGCCTCGGCGTCGAGGCGGCCGAGCTGTCCGACGACACGTCGCCGGAGAACACGTCGGAGTGGGACAGCCTCGCGTCGATGAGTCTCGTGTCGCTGATCGAGGACGAGTTCGGCGTCGAGTTGTCGACCCGGGACATCATGAAGATGCAGACGATCGGCCTGGCCCGTTCGGTGCTCACCACCAAGGGTGTCGACGGGCTCTGATGGCCGCCGGCGGCGACGCCCGCGCCACCCTGACCAGGTGGCGAACGATTCTTCGCGACACTGATCAGCCGAGCCCGCGGCTGCTCGTCGTCGCCTCCTACACCGCGCAGCCGATCACCGAACACCTCGGGGTGCGGCTCAGCGAGACGACGGGTGACGTCGTCGACCTGTCGTTCGCCGACTACAACCAGGTCTTCCAGGTCTGCCTCGACCCGGTCGCACACGGCGTCGGTGACGCGGACGAGATCGTGATCCTCTGGCGACTGGAGGACGTGTTCGAGCGCGACATCCACGCCTGGGGCAACGGCGAAACGGACGCGACCGGCCGGGTCGTCGACGGCGCCCGCTCGCTCGGCGCTGCGGTGGCCGGCCTTGCGGCGCAGATCGGAGGTCGGGTGATCGCCGCCGACGCACCGACGCCGATCGGTTTCGGTCTCGACCACGGCGACCCCGATCTCGTTACCCGCCTGACCGGTCTGCAGTGGGCCGCGAACCGTGCGTTCGACGACGGGCTCGGCGACGCGCCGATCGAACGGCTGCGAGTCGCGGCGCTCCAGCACGCAGTCGGCACCGAGGCGACATTCGATCGGCGGACCTGGCTGATGGCCCGTCAACCCAACACCCAGCCGTTCAACGCCCTACTCGGCAGATCGATCGCCGATCTCATCGCCGCCCGCACCGATGTGCCGCCGAAGGTGATCGTGTTGGATTGTGACGACACGCTCTGGAGCGGTGTGATCGCGGACGACGGCATCGGCGCGCTCCAGTGCAGCGACGCGTTCCCCGGCTTCGCTCACCGATCGTTCCAGATCGCCGTCCAGCGCCTCCGCCACCAGGGTGTCCTGCTCGCGATCGCCAGCAAGAACGATCCCGAACCCGTCGAGGAGGCGTTCGCCACCGTCGACGGGATGGTCCTGACGGCCGACGACATTGCGGCCCGCCGGGTCACGTGGGACCCGAAACCGCCGGGTGTCGCCGACATCGCCGCCGAACTCAACGTCGGCCTCGACTCGCTGGTGTTCGTCGACGACAGCGACTACGAGATCGGCTCGATGCGAACCCAGTTGCCCGACGTGCGGTCCCTGCAGGTGCCGTCGAACCTCGAGGCGCTCCCCGATCTGCTTGCCGAGACGGGTTGGTTCCGGATGATGCGGGTCACCGACGACGACCGCGTGCGAACCGAACGGATGATCGCAGAATCGGGTCGCACCAGCGCGGCGACCGCGATGTCCCAGGCGGAGTTCCTCGACTCGCTCTCTTTGACCGTGCGCCTGATCCGCGTCGGTGCCGGCGAGATCGGGCGCGTCGCCCAGCTGGTCAACAAGACGAACCAGTTCAACTGCACCGCCATTCGCCGATCAGAGCAGGAGATCGCCGAACTCGTCGGCTCCGACGCCACGTCCGTCCACGCCATCGCCGTCGACGACCGCTTCGGAGAGTACGGCATCGTCGGCGTCGTCATCGCCGAGCGGGCATCCAGCGCCGACGTGCCGGACGGCTGGGACCTGGACACCGTCCTGATGAGTTGTCGGGTGCTCGGTCGGGGCGTCGAGTCGGCGATGTTGGGGGCCGTCGTCGCCGACCTCCGTGAACGGACGCCGGGGCCGATCGCCGCCCGTTACGTCGACAGCGGCCGCAATCATCTCGTGCGCGAGCTGTTCCCCGATCACGGGTTCGAACCGATCGACGACGATGCCGGTTCCAGCCGGTTCGTGCTTCCGGCCGACCGCCGTGTCGAGATTCCGGGCCACATCACCGTGACCGTCACGTGATTCCCGTCTACGACTCGTTCGAGTGGTTCTCGAGCCTGCTGCCACTGCTGATCGTGCTCGTGCCCGCCCTGCTGCTGATCCGGCTCGGCGGCGCACGGCGGGGCGTCCTGATCGTGGCGGGCGTGTACCTGCTTGCACTGGTCGCGCCGCGCCTCGCGCTGTTCCATCTCGCGTTCTGGGTCGTTGTCGCCGCCCTCCAGCCGCTCGTGTCGGCCACCGCCGAGCGAGAACGCGGCGTGCTCCGCGGCCTCTGGGTGCTGTGGGCGTCGCTCGCGATCACGCTCGTGCCGATGTTCGCGTGGAAACTGTGGCCCGAATCGTTCGTCGTCGACATGAACGTGTGGACGAACGCCGTGTTCCGCAGCACGTCCAACCTGGCCGAGGCGATCGACTTCACCGCACCGATCGTCGCGCCGATCGGGCTGTCGTTCAGCTCGTTCCGCGCCGCCGACCTGCTCATCAAGAGCAACCTCGGCCTCGTCGACCGACTCAGCCCGGGCCGGGTGCTCGCCTACGGCGTGTTCCCGCCACTCCTCGTCGTCGGGCCGATCGCGTCCTACGACGAGGTCGCCATTGCCCTCGATCGGCCCGTCGCGGTCAGTCACGAGCGGGCACTGCTCGGCGGCACGCAGATCCTGATCGGGCTGTTCAAGGTCTTCGTACTGGCGTTCTTCCTCGGCTGGTCCGGCGACATCTTCGCGCTCTTCGCCGAGCATGCCGCCTGGCAAGTGTGGGTCGCGCTGGTCGCGTTCACCTGGTTCTTCTACGTCAACTTCTCCGGCTACTCGGACATGGCGATCGGCGCCGGCCGCCTGCTCGGTGGCGACCTCCGACCGAACTTCGACTCGCCGTACACGAAGACGACACCGGCCGGGTTCTGGAACAGTTGGCACATCAGCCTCACCCGCTTCCTGCGCGCGAACGTGTTCACCGCCATGGTGGGACGCCGTGCGCAGCGCCAGTACGCGGCCACCACCGTCACGATGGTGCTGATCGGGCTGTGGCACAGCATTACGTGGGCATCGGCCGTGTTCGGGCTGTACCACGCCATCTCGCTGGTCGGTCATCGAATCGTCGAGAAGCGGCGCCCGGCGAGCCCGAACCCGGCGTGGCGCTTCCTGAAGCCGATCATGGTGTTCGTCTGGTTCGCGCTCAGTCTCCCACTCCTCCAACTCGGACTCGGTGACGCCGTCGCGTTCTACGGATCGCTGGTGGGGAGATGAACACGATGCTGCGGTTCCTCCGCGAGCGGCTCGGGGTGCTCGGGTCGTGGGCGAGCATCGGCCGGGTGGTCGCATGGGTTGCGGTCTGGGCGGTGGTGATCGGCGTCGTCTTCGCACCGCGCGGGCCGGCACCGGCCGACCGTGAACGGGACGCCGACGCGCCGCCTTCCGACGTCCGCTACCTGGGCCCGACCTCCAAGCAGGATCTCGCCGGATTCGTCACCCCGCCCGAGCGCCTCGACGACCCGTTCACCGTCGCATGGATCGGGGGCTCCGAAGTCAAGCTGCGCGAGGTGTCGGTCGCCGGGGAGGTCGACGGCCGGATTCGGATGTTCGGCGACCGACCGGTGCAGATCGACGCGTACACGCTGCTCGCGCCGCGCCCGATCGATGTGATCCGCGCCGTCGATGCCGCGGTCGCCGACGGCGTCGATGCGATCGTGCTGTCGATCAATGCGACCTGGGTCACCGATGAGTGGTCGATGCGTGAGTGGCCGAACCTCGACGTCGCCAACGTCGGCTCGCTCCTGCGTCGACCGTCGACCTGGCCGTGGGAACTCGCGCTGACGTCGCCCGCCGATGTCTCGTGGCGGGTCACACGTGCAATCGTGCCGGTCGTGGAAGCGCAGAATCGGCTGAACGGTGACGCTCAGGACCTCGTCGATGCGTTCGACGTCGTCTCGCAGCCCGGCGACGACCCGGCGCCCGGCCCCGCCCCCATCGACGGCGGCCCGATCGACGGCATCCCGCCGGACGACGAACTCGACCCACGGCTCCCGGACGACGCCACCAGCTTCTGGCTGGTCGAGGAGTACGGGCCGTCGATCCTCGACGACACGACCCAGCGTGTCGCGACGATGGTCGACGGTCTCGCCGACGACTCGCCCGTGGCCGACGCCCTGAACCTCAGGCTGGTGCAGGCCATCGAGGCGGCCGGCATTCCCGCCTACCTGTACGTCGCACCGTTCTCGCCCGAGGCACTGGCCGATCCCGAACTCGCCGATGCCGCCCGGCAGGTCGAGGCCTACTGGACGGGCATCGCCGCTCGGGTCGAGTCGCCACTGGTCGAGATCGAACCGGGCCAACTCTCGTCACGTTTCGCCGTTCCAGCCCGGTACTTCGATCTGGTCCACATGGCGGATGCGGGCCCGTTCGCCGACGTCCTGGTTCCCGTCCTGTGCGCCAACTGGCAGCGCGCCGACCCGGATCGGGTGTGCTCATGAAGCCGTACATCGCCGAGGCCGTGATCGGGTTCGTGATCGCCGCGCTGCTGCTGTGGGTGGCGGTCGCCGCAGTCAGCGATGTGCCGTTCGTGTACCAGGGGCTCTGAACCGCTCGATCAATCGGCGGGGTACCCCGCCGGCCCCGGCGATGAGCGCACGCCGGTGGACCCCGCGAGGGCGATGGCGCAGACGCCGGACCGACAGCCAGAACGCGCGCCCGATCGTCGGGACCGTAGCGAAGCGGACCACCGCCCAGAGCCGGTTGCGCTCTTGATAGAAGCGGGTCAGGTCGGCCATGGTCGCCGTCGTCGTGCCGCGACGATGCTCGACCACCGAGGCCGGCACCAGGAGGTAGGTCCAACCGCGTTCGGTGCCGCGAAGCGCGAGGTCGACGTCTTCGTAATAGAGGAAGTACCGCTCGTCGAAGCCACCGACGTCGTCGAGGAAGTCGGTGTCGAACAGCACGGTGCCACCGTTGAAGATCTTGATCGCGCCGGGTTCTCCGGACGGTGGCGAAGCCCCGTCGCCGATATCGGTGCCGGCGCCGAATCGATCGAGTTCGACACCGGCGCTTGCGACGAGCGAATGATCCACGCCGACCAGGATCGGCTGAACCGCACCGACCCGGTCGTCGGCGAGCGCCGCGACGAGGGGCGCCAGCCACCCTGGCTGCACCACGACATCGTCGTTCAGGAGCGCGATCGCATCGGCCCCCGCCAGGAGCTGACGACCCGCATTGGCCGCCGCTCCGTACCCCCGGTTATCTGTCGGATGCAGTTCCACTGTGCCGGCCAGGTCGGGTGCGACGACTGCGGAACCGCCCGTGTCGACGACGACGATGCGATCGAGCCCCTCGGTGTCCAGCAGTGCGCGGAGGCAGCGATCGAGTGTCTCCGCCGGCGCCGAGTAGGTGACGACGACGGCAGCGATCACGGGCCGAACGGTACAGTGCAGCGTCGTGACTCACCATCGTGACCCTTCGACGCTCGTGACCGGAGGCGCCGGCTACATCGGTGCGCACACGGTGCGGGCGCTCCGCGCGGCAGAACGTCGGGTGGTCGTCCTCGACTCCCTCGAACTGAGTACGGCCGACGCCGTGCTCGATGCCGAATTGGTGGTCGGGAACATCGCGGATGCTCCCCTCGTCGAGCAGATCTGTCGCGACCATGACGTCGACACGATCGTGCACTTCGCGGCCTACAAGAACGTGGGCGAGTCGATGCAGGACCCCGCCAAGTACTTCCACAACAACGTCGAAAACACGGTCACGCTGCTCGACGCAGCAGTCCGGGCCGGAGTCGACCAGTTGGTGTTCTCCTCGTCGTGCTCGGTCTACGGCACCCCCGAGCAGATGCCCGTGGACGAGACCCAGAGGATCGCGCCCGAGTCGGTGTATGCCGAAACCAAGGCGATGGTCGAACGGATCCTCCACTGGTACGGAGCGGTCCACGGCCTGCGCAGCGTGAGCCTGCGGTACTTCAACGCCGCGGGTGCCAGTTTCGACAGCCGAATCGGGGAGGACTGGTCCTTTGCCCTCAACCTGATCCCCGTTGCGATCAAGGCGGTCCTCACCGACGGCGAGCCGCTGCGCGTGTACGGCGACGATTACCCGACCCCCGACGGCACGTGCATTCGGGACTACATCCATGTGGACGATCTCGCCTCGGCCCACGTCGCCGCGATCGACCACCTCGCGAGCGGTGGTGAATCGACGGCGGTGAACGTCGGCACAGGAGTCGGGTCGTCGGTGCGCGACGTCCTCGACGGCATCGAACGGGTCGTCGGGCGGCGCGTGCCCCACGAGTACGCACCCCGTCGGGCCGGCGACCCGGTCACGACCTTCGCCGACACCACCCGCGCCCGGGAACTGCTCGGTTGGGAGGCCCGTCACGGACTCGACGAGATCCTCGACACCGCCGTGCGCTGGCACCAACGCCAACTGGTGCAACCGTGAGCCGACGGATCGGCGTCCTGCGACCCGACCGTCCGCTCCCGGTGATCGCCGAGGCCGAAGCTCGCGTCATCGAACAGGAACTGGAGCGCCGGCTCGGCGACGTCACGGTCGACCTGCGCGTCGACGGTGAGTCGATCGGGCGGTGGCTGCCGGTCGCGAACGCTGCGTGGCCCACCGATGTCGATCTGGTCATCTCGACCGCTGCGCTCTGGGGCGACGACGTGCCGCCGCTCACCGCCGCGTTCGGGAGAACCGTCGAACCTGCCGCCGCAACGGTCCGCAGACGAATGCTCCGCCACCTCGACCTCATGCCCGAGCCGCCGTTCGCGCTCGACGCACCGCTGTTGGACGCGCTCGTCGACCGTCGGGTTCGGCCGACCGACCTGTGGCTCGTCGCCGAGGCTGCGTCGTCCATCGACGTCGACGTCCCTGCCGTCCGCGCGCTCGTCGAACCCGAAGGCGCCGCCCGCATCGACCGTGCCTTCGACGACGCGGTCGGCGATCTGGCCCCTCCGACCGACGACACGCTCGCCCGGCTCGTTGCCGAACGGGACGCGGCCAGGTCGCAGGCGCGCGAACAGGCATCCGAGGTTGCGCGAACCCGCGCCGAACTCGCTGATCGCCTCGATGCGCTCGAGGCGGAGAACGACGTGCTGCGCGAACGGCTCGACCGGGCCGCCCTGCAGCGTGCGCTCGACGAGTGATGCGGCTCCGATGACGACATTCACCCGGTCACCGGCACCACTCGCCCGGATCGAACCGGCGGACTCCCCCGACGTGTCCGTTGTGATCGTCGCGTACGGCACCGGCCGCGTGATCGTCGAAACGATCGCCTCGCTGTCGACAGCAGCCACCGACTTGACGATCGAGGTCATCGTCGTCGACAACCCGCACCCTGCGGTGCCGGGGCGGTCGGCGATGGAACTGTCGCTGTCCACAGCGGGTGTGCAGGTCGTTGCGCCGGGCCGCAACCTCGGTTTCGGTGGTGGATGTGAGGCCGGCGCGCTCGTCGCCCGGGCCGACGTGCTGGCCTTCGTCAACCCGGACGTGCTGGTGCCCGACGGATGGCTCGAGCCGCTCGTGGCTGCGCTCGACACGCCTGGCGTCGCGATCGCCGTGCCCGTGCTGGTCGACCCTGACGACGCAGTCCAGGAGGCCGGCCAGCGGGTCCTCGCCGACGGCGCCACCGTGCCGATCCGTCACGCTCCGGATCACGTCACGACCGTGGACTATGCGTCAGGAGCATGCTGGGTCGTCACCGCACGAATGCACGAACGGCTCGGCGGCTTCGATCCGCTCTACCATCCGGCCTACTTCGAAGACGTCGACCTCGCACTCCGAGCTCGGTCGATGGGGCTGCGGTGCGTCGTCGAACCGGCGGTCAGGGTCGTGCACCTCGGCGGCCAGGGGACCCCCGACCGGATCCGACCCGCATCGGCCCAACGCGACATCCTCCTCCAACGGTGGCCCGACCTCCGCTGGCGCCAACCCCCAACGTAACGGTTGGTATCCGACACCATCCGTTACGGGAAGATCGCGGCGACGATCCGGCGCGCCTGGGCGAGCGGCGTCTCACGGGCTGCGAACGCCAGGCCGGCCGCGCGCATCTCCTGGCGTCTGGGTTCGTCGGCGATCAACGCGCCGATCGTCTCGGCCAGCTCGGCCGCCGAGATGTCGACCGCGACCTTCACCGTTGCGGCGTCGGGCAGATCGGCCATCGCTGCGAAGTCACTCACGATCAGCGGGACACCGCGGGCCATGGCGTGCGCGGCAACCCCCGACGATTCGCCGTTCGTGGTCGACCTGAGCTGCACCAGCACCGTCGCGCGACGCAGCCAGCGGTCGAACTCGCCCTCGGAGACCTCGCCGGTCACGACCACACCATCGCCGTCGTCGGCGAACCGTTCGCCACCGAGCCCCACCAGCGCCGTGCGGAGCTCGTCGTTCAGGAGTCGCATCGCATCGGCGACGACGTCGGTGCGCTTGGTCTCGTCGGCGATCCCGGCCGACACGACCCACGACGCTTCGCCGTCGTCGATCGGCGTGACGTTCTCGACGACCTGGCACGGGTGCGGGCCAACGTCGAGCGCCGTGCCACCGCCGTCTGCCTCGACGAGGTCGACGGCGTGACGTGACTGCACCAGCACCGACATCGCCCGCTCGGCGATCGGCCTTGCGAACAGTGCCGAACCGTCGCGGTTGCCGTCGTAGAGGTCACGTGCGAGCACGTTGAGACGGAGTTGGTCGTAGGCGCCGAGCAGTCGGACATCGTGCAGGAAGGCGTGCCCGGGGACGACCCGCAGGAGTGGGTAGAAACTCCGATGGAACCGGTTGTTGCCGAAGCAGTACAGCACCGCATCGAGTTCCCCGTTGCTCCAGCGCGTCGGCAACGTCGCCACGTCGTGGACGGGATACGGCAGCGCTGCCGAACATGGTGCGGTCTGCTCCACGAACACCGTGACGTCGACGTCGTCGATGCCCTCGTGGATCGCATCGATCATGCGTTTGCTGTGGTCGGCGACGCCGCTCGCGGTCGGCGGCATCAGGGTCACGACGCCGAGGCGTCGTCGACCGGGCCGGGATGACCGGGGCGGACGGGGCAGCGAGACCCGCTGGTACACCTCGACCAGGCGTTGCGCCGTCAGGCTCCAGGACGAACCGGAGTCGGGGATGCGGTCGAGATGGGTTGCGAACGCAGGGTCCGACAGTGCGTTCCGGAGCGTGTCGGCGATCTCGTCGACCACCCACGGGTTGAAGGTCGCCAAGTCGTCACGCAGGACTTCGGGCAGCGATGACGCGTTGCTGCAGATCACGGGCGCCCCACAGCGGCGAGCCTCCAGCACCGGGAGGCCGAAGCCCTCGTAGAACGACGGGAACAGCACGAGTTCGCAGGTCTGGTAGAGGCGGACGAGGTCCTCGTCGCTGACGTAGCCGGTGACCACGACGCGCCCCGTGACCCCGGCGTCGGCGACCAACTCGTCGATCCAGGCCCGCTGGTGGTCGTCGACCTTGCACGACAGCACCAGTTGGTACCGGCTGCGGAGGTCGGCGGGGAGCATGCCGAACGCCTCGATCGCCCCGGTCACGTTCTTGCGCCAGTCCATGCCGGTCGGCACGAGGACGAAGTGCGGGAGCAGGCCCGGGATCGAGGCGCGCAGCGCATCCATCCGCTCGGTGAGTGTCGTGTCCGGCGGTCGGAACTGGTCGCCCACCCCGGCACCGATCACCGTCAGACGATGATCGGGCACACCGAGGAGTTCGGCGAGGTCGTCCGCCGCCGATCGGGAGTCGGTGACGATCGCATCGGCCGAGGTGAGCATGCCGAGCCGCGTGCGGTACCGGGCATTCGTCATCGGGTCCGACAGGTACCGCTGCGGGAACCGGTACGGGATGAGGTCGTAACAGGTGGCGACGAGCCGACGCGCTCGCACCGGCACCCCGACCTCGCCGTAGTCGAGCAGCTCAAACGGAGAGTTGACGTGCAGCAGGTCGACCGCAACGTTGCGGAGTGCAGAGAACGGTTGCAACCGATCGCCCAACGCGAGCTCGCCCAGGCGGTCGGCGTAGGGCAGGTTGTCGTTCCATGCGAACACGTCGACGACATCGGGGTGCTCGGTGCTCAACGTCTCGGCCAGGTCGCGGACGTATCGGGCGATGCCACGTTCGCCGTGCGCGGCACTCTGCACGGCCTGAAGGTCGAAGACGATCACGAGATCTGGTCGTGTGACGCGGCGACGACCGCAGCCAGTTGCCGGACGATGCGTTCGAGCTCGTCGAAGCGAACGTTGAGTTCGGCGACCTCGTCGGTCATCCTGGTGATCACTCGCGTCTGGTAGAGCGACAGTTCCGCAATGGTGTTCTCGAGTTCCGCGACCCGCACCCACGACGCCGAGTCGTCGACGGCCGCGGGGATCGCCACCGCGACCGGCGGCGGGGTGAGCGCCGAGGTCCGACGCACCTCGTCTTTGACCATCTCGAAGTGCTCGTTGAGGTAGCCGCGCACCGGCGCCGTCGCACCTCGGGCGATTCGACGGAGTGGGGAGCCGCTCACGCCCCGGGGCCTCGACGGTCCAGCTGCATCGTCGTCACGCTAGCGGGCACAACGGGGTACCCTCTGGCCGATGTCCGCCACCCCGGCCGGGCGAGAACCCGTGGTGCGCGTCTCGCACCTGTCCAAACGGTTCCGCCTCTTCCACGAGCGCAACCAGTCGCTCAAGCAATCGCTGCTCAATTTCAAGCGCAGCACGCACGAGGACTTCTGGGCGCTCCGGAACGTGAGCTTCGACGTGTATCAGGGCGAGACCTTCGGCGTCGTCGGCCACAACGGCAGCGGCAAGTCGACGCTGCTCAAGTGCCTCACCAAGATCCTCGAGCCCGACGAGGGCACCGTGTCGGTCAATGGCTCGATCTCGGCGCTGCTCGAACTCGGCGCTGGTTTCCATCCCGAACTGAGCGGGCGCGAGAACGTCTACCTCAACGCGGCGATCCTCGGGGTCACCCGCCGTCACGTGCAGGAGCGGTTCGACGAGATCGTCGACTTCTCCGGTCTCGAACAGTTCATCGACACCCCGGTCAAGAACTACTCGTCTGGCATGTTCGTACGCCTCGGGTTCGCGGTGGCCGTCAACGTCGACCCGGATGTGCTGATCATCGACGAGGTGCTCGCCGTCGGTGATGCCGACTTTCAGGCCAAGAGCGGTGACAAGATCGCCGAATTCCGCGATCGCGGCAAGACGATCGTGCTCGTCACCCACGCGATGGACGACGTGGTGCGGATGTGCAAGCGCGCAGCATGGATCGACCACGGGAACCTCCGGATGATCGGCCCGCCACAGGAGATCGCCGAGGCGTACATGCTCACGGCTCACGCCGGCCGATCGGTGGAGTACCAGGACAGCCTGCGCTGGGGCACCGGTGAAGTGCAGATCGCGTCGGTCGAGATCCTCGGTGCCGACGGGGAGCCCGTCCAGTTCGCCCGTTCCGGCGAACCGCACGCAATAGCGCTCCAGTTGACCGCAGCCGATCCGATCATCGGCCCCGAGGTGGTGATCTCGATCTACGACCAGAACGCCACACTCGTGACCGAGGTGAGCACCAGGATGCGCGATGCGCTGATCGACCAGATCCACGGCACGCGGACGATCGCGCTCGAGCTCGATGCGCTCCCCCTGACCGAGGGCACGTACGAGATGAGCTGTTCGGTCGTCGACGAGTCAGGCCAACGCGAGTACGACGTCCGCAGCCGGTTCGTCAAGTTCGACGTCCTCAAGGGCGCCTCGGGCGACCAGGGCCTCGTCACGCTCGGCGGCCGCTGGAACCTCGACCACCGCGCCCCCTGACCTCTCTCGTTCTGGGTGAGGTGAGGTGAGGTGCGCTGGGTCAGAGTTCTTCGGCGAATCGGCCTTCGAGCTTGTCGAACAGCCACCAGCCGAAAAACAGCGCCACCGCGCCGTACACGGTCAGCAGGCCGTAGTCGATCAAGCGCGGCATCCGCAGGTCGTACAGCAGGTTGCGGTACACGCGCACGACGACCGCCATCGGCAGGTCATTGAAGATCCGAACGATGTTCGGGTGGTCGGCGAGCCGCTTCACGACGAGGTCGGGCGGATACACGATCGGGGTCGAGAAGAACCACGCCTGCACCAGGATGCCCCACAGATACGACATGTCCCGGAAGTACACGTTCGCCGCCGCGAGCGCCAGGCTGAACCCGGTCGCGAGCAGCGCGAGCAGGAACGAGGTCACGATCACCAGGGGGATCCAGGGCAGCACCATGTTGCCCGCGACCAGCATCGCGACGAACAGCACCACCAACTCGATACCGAGCGTGAACAGACCCGCTGCGATGGTCGAGATGACCAGATGCTCGCGGGGAAAGGCGACCTTGCGGACCAGCGCCGCGTTGCCGACGATGCCTGTCATCGCCGTGCTCACGGCGACGTTGAAGAAGCCCCACGGCAGCAGCCCGCACAGCAGCCAGAGCGCGTACGAGCTCATCCCGCTCGGGTCCCCTGCAGCGGGGGTCGCGCTCAGGACGACCGAGAACGCGAACGTGTAGACGAGCATGAACGCGATCGGGTTGAGGAGCGACCACCCCCAGCCCAGCATGCTGCGCTTGTATCGGCCGCGCAGTTCTCGGAGGGTGAGGTTCCAGAGCAGCTCCCGGCGCGCGATCAGTTCACTCGCCGACGACATGGACGCGCAGCGTAGTGGGACCGCCCGCCGAACTCACCGGACCTGCACCGGTGGTCGGCTCCGACGCAGCCGACGCCGATCGTCGACCACCGGTTCCTCGCTGCAGAGTCAGCGAGCGGTCGGCCGGACCCGGCGAATGAGGCCCGCCACCCGCTCGCGTCTCGATCGCGGCCGGGCCCGCCGAGCCAGCACGGCGCCTACCCGGTCCGCAGCCGGATCGAGGTCGGCCTGCGCCACCATCCGATCGAATGCGAGGGTGGTGAGGCGTCGACACCGGTCGCCGTCTTCGACCAGTCGTCGCATCGCTGCGGCGGCCTGGTCGAGGTCGGGTTCCGCCCAGACGCCTCCCCGGTAGGCTTCACCGCCGTCGCTGACCGCGACCATCTGCACGTCGATGAGTTCGGCGACGTCGCCGTGTCGGTCCGGCAGGGTCAGGTCGAGACTGCCCGAGTATCGCGATGCGATCACCGTGGTGCCGAGCCACATCGCTTCGGCGAGATGGAGCCCGAGGCCCTCGCTGCGGTGCAGTGACACGAACGAGTCCGCGGCCGCGATCAGCGCCGCCTGGTCCGACGTCGCCAGGTACCCGTCCCTGATCTCGATCCGTGGGTCACGTGCGGCCGCCTCGGCGAGCCGGGCCAAACCGTCCGGACGCCGGTCGCCGTTGATGCTCTTGACGACGAGCCGGACCTCCTCGCCACCGTCGGGAAAGGCGCGCGTGAATGCGTCGATCACGCCGAGTGGATGCTTGCGCTGCATCGAGCTGAGATGGTCGAAACTCGTGAGGAAGACGAACTCGCGGTCGCCGAAACCGAACCCGGCTCGATCGGTATCGGACGGGGACGGGCGGTCGATCGGGAGCGGCACGAGTTCGACCGGGACGTCGACTGCAGCCGCGTACGCGTCTCGGACGAAATGCGTCGGCGTCCAGATCTCGTCGACGGCCCCGATCGAGGGTCGGTGCGAATCGGGGATGTCGTCGAGCTCCCAGAACCAGTACCCGATCACCCGGTCGACGTCGTGCATCAGCAGCGGGTGGACGCCCGCGACCCCGGGAAACGCGAGCGCGGTGACGACGGCGATGGTCGTGTCGAACACGACGCCGTCGTCGGGGCGCGCCTCGCGGCGGCCGATCTGCGTACTTTCCGTCAGATCGAGATTCCACACCGAGGTGCGGATGTCGCCTGCGTCGAGGACCGCGCGCAGCTGCCGGGCGCGTTCGCCGAGACCACTCGTGGCGTCGAGATAGCCGACCAGGTTGACGCCGCGCGGACGGGGCGGTGGTGGGCCGAGAAGCGCGCCGACCGCACGCTGCCTGAGCCGCCGCAACATCGGGTCGGGCAGGGGGTCGGGCGGGGGGTCGGGCATCGGGTCTGGCGGCGCGTCGGCGGGCGACTCGATCGTTCGGGCGGGCTCGGCCCAGTCGCCGGTGTCGTGAGAGAGCGCCGGGTGGTAGTAGGGGTCGTTGCGGAGCTGGTTGCCCCACCGCTGCTCGATCAGCTCGATCTCGTCCTGGCGCAGGGTGCTCCGACGGGTTCGACTCTCGAAGTGGTACCAGACGGCCCACGGCGACCAGATGATGCGCAGGTCCGCCGCCCGGAGCTTCAGCGAGAAATCGACGTCGTTGTAGTTGAGGGGGAACGCCTCGTCGAACCCACCCACTGCGTCGAACGCCGCACGCCGCACCAGAGCCGCGGCGGCGGTCACCCCGCTGCACTCGCGTTCGATCGCAAGCGGGTACAGCGGCGCAGGGCCTGACGAGTCGCCGGGCCAACCGAAACAGGCATGATGGATCTTGCCGTGGTACACGTGCCCGCCGTGCTGGAGCGTGCCGTCCTCGAAGAGCAGCTTGGCACCCACCATCGCGACGCCTTCGTCCTGCAGATGGCCGACCATCACCTCGATGCTCTCGGGCGCGATGAGCTCGGTGTCATCGTTGAGCAACAGCAGCAACTCTCCGTTCGCCCGTTCGACGCCGACGTTGATCTTGGTCGAGAAGTTGAATTCGCCCACGAACGGCACGGCGACGAGCATGCTGCCGGCGATCGACCGCACCGCATTCATCACCGAATCAGGGGTCTCGGCGTCGTGGACCACCACGATCTCGAGCTCCCGGTACGTCGAGTGTTCGACGAGACTCCGGACCGATTCGACGACGAAACACCGCGAGGTCCCGAAGACAGCCCCCGAACCGCCTCGGGTCGGGACGATGACACTGACGAGCGGGCGTTCGGCGAGGCGTCGGCGGACACGCACCATGCTGCCGACGCCGATCGGGGCCACTTCCGCATCGATGCCGACACGAACGCAGTGATCGGCGACGACCCGCACGTGACTCGTCTCGATGCCCACCGCGGGCACCGTTCGCCGCAGCGTGCGCGCGAGCACCTGCGGCACCTGCACGACACGGCGAGCCCGCTCCGTAGCACGGAGCGCGAGGTCGTACCGCTGGACACCCGGCTCCGCTTTGATCGGCTGGAGACGTCGGGCGAGATCGGTGCGGATCGCGGTCACAGGCGACAGGTAGTCCTGAGCGCGCAGACGCTCTGGTGAGTGGTTCGGTTTGAAGGCCGTCACGACGCTGCCGTCCGGCTCGACCTCCTCATGGTCGCAGTAGACGACATCGACGAGGTCGTCGGTGATCGCGGCGTCGGCCAGTGCGTCCAGCGCTCCGGGGTGGAGCACGACCGATCGATCGACCCAGACGACGAACGTGCCCCGAGCCGCATCGAGCGCGAGCGACCACACCGCCGCATGGTCATCAGTGTCCGCAACGATCCACCGCACGTCCGGACCGCCCGGACGCGCGGATCCTCCAACCGCTTCGCGCCGCGTCGTGATTGCGATCACCTCGATCCGGTCGGACGCCGCTGTCAGGATGTCTGATCTTTCGGGATCAGCGCCGTCGATGATCGTGATGACCGACAGGTCGAACGTCCGCCGACTCTCAGCTCGCTCGGTCATCACGCGAGCACGACTTCGAGTGCGACCGCCAGCCAAGACAGGCCGATCGCCGCCGACACCCACCGCATCATCCGTTCCGAGCCGGCTGCCCCGTGTGGGATGCGGGCCGCGACCGCGACCACCGCCGTCGTGACGAAGGCGATCGACGCAGCCGCTGCGGCGGGCCGCAATCCGCCCGAGATCGATGCGTCGATGACGACCAGCGCGAGCAGCACGGCCACGATCACCGCCGCACCCGCCTTTCGCCCACTCATCCACACGAACGCGACAACGCCGAGGAACGCTGCCCACCACGCGGCGACGGCGAACCATCCGCCGTCCCCGCTGATCGCGGCCGAGTCGTGCAGGTACCTCCACCACGACCCTCCGGAGGAAGCCAGCACGCCTCCGTCGTCCGCCCTCGCGTTCC
The DNA here is from genome assembly GCA_039921745.1 of Ilumatobacteraceae bacterium. GTDB lineage: Bacteria > Actinomycetota > Acidimicrobiia > Acidimicrobiales > Ilumatobacteraceae > Ilumatobacter. The sequence goes on from JBDSBE010000174.1 coordinate 19,023, forward strand.
ACACCGTCGCGGCGACCATCACGGCTGCCACACCGGTGACGGCCGATGCGAGGATCGGCCGGCGACGCCGCAGCGGGCTCACCAGGACACCGGTGACGAGACCAGCGGCCCACGTCACCGTCGTGACCGACGAACTCGCCAACGTCCCGATCACGGAGGGTGCCGCGGCGACGGCCAACGCGGCCGCGAGCGCCGCACGCCCACGGAACCGCACCACCGCGGTTAGGACGACCCAGATCCCGAGCGGGAACGCGGTGTTCGTGAGTCGACGGAGCGACCCCACATCGATGCCGTCGGTCGCCGCCACGATCCATGTCACGGCGATCAACCCCGCGATCAAGGCCAGCGCCTGGCCCTGCGTGACGAGGAAGCGGCTCACCCACGGCGTCTCGGAGATCCGCTGCCACAACCACGCACGATGGCTCTGGGAGGTGTCGACATCGTCGAGCGGCGGGAATCCGGAATGCCAAGGCCGCTCCAACCAGTCGGTCCGGCGCTGGACGAAGTTCGGGTTGTAGTAGGGATCGCGGTTGATCTCGTCGTGCCAGCGTCGATCGATCTCGACGAATTCCTCCGGCTCGGCCGTCGGCGGTCGCGTCTGGCTTTCGAAGTGGTACCACGATGCGTACGGCGTCCACACGATCCGACGGCCCGTCGCGCGGACCTTCAGGCTGAAATCGACGTCGTTGAAGTTCATCCACAGGATCGGGTCGAACCCTTCGACCTCGTCGAACACGGCGCGTCGGACCATCGCCGCCGCCGCGGTGACACCCGCCACCTCGCGTTCGACCACGAGCGGACGCAACTGGCCTGATCCGGCGCCGGTGCCGAGCAGGCCGACCAGCGACGGCAGCACGTGCTCGTTGTAGACATGTCCCCCGTCCTGGACCGTGCCGTCGGCGAAGAGCAGTTTCGGGCCGACCATGCCGACCGAATCATCGAGCAGGTGGGCGGCCATCACCTCGAGCGAGTCACCGGCGATCAGCTGGGTGTCGTCGTTGAGGATCAGCACGAGCTCCCCCGACGACGCTGCGACTCCCACGTTGACCTTGTCCGAGAAGTTGAACGGCTCGGTGTACTCCACGAGCACGAGGCGATCGCCGGCGATCATGCGCAGGTGCGTGAGCACCGCCGTCGGAGTGACCGTGTCGTACACCACCACGATCTCGAGCTCGGGGTAGGTGGAGCCGTCGAGCAGGCTGCGAACGGCCTCGGTCACGAAACAGCGGGTGACGTGCCAGATTCGGCCACCGGAACCCCGAGTGGGGATGACGATGCTCACCCGTGGGGGCATCCGGAGTTCTCGGTGGATGCGGTAGGTCCCGGGGAGTGCACCGGGTTCGACCGACCCTCGGATGCCCGCCCGGTCGCAATGGTCCTGGACAGCCCGTCGCCCCGCATCGTAGGCCCACGGCTTGAGGGACGGGTCGGAGGCGACACTCGTTTCAGCCTGACGCCAGTGGTACAGCACCGCCGGCACGTGCACGATCCGGTCGCTCACCTCGCTGACGCGCAGCAGCATGTCGTGGTCCTGCGCGCCGTCGAAACCGGGGCGGAACCCGCCGATCGCGTCGAGCGTGCAACGCCGGACGACCACCAAGTGGAGCACGTAGTTCTGGTTGCGGAGCTGTTCGGGTGAGAAGTCGGGCTTGTAGTACGGCCGTGTCGTGTGCCCCGCAGCAGTCAGGATGTCGTGATCGCTGTAGGCGAGGTCGGCGCCGTCGCGCATCGCAGCGGCCATCAGTTCGAGTGCTTCCGGCTCGAGCACGTCGTCGTGATCGAGGAGCGCGATCAGATCGCCGGTCGCGGCTGCCAGCGCGTCGGTGGTGGCCGCGACGATCCCACCGCTGGTCGGGCGGTGGATGACAGTCAGGCGCGGGTCGGACGCGGCGGCTGCGTCGAGCACCTCACGCACATACGGCGCGGCCGACCCGTCATCGACAACAATGTGCTCCCAGTCGCCGATGGTCTGGGCCGCAACCGACGCCAGGCACGCCTCCAGATGTTCGCGCTCCGGGTCGTGGACCGCTGTGAGCACCGACACGTTCGGTGGCATCACCGAGTTCCTGCCGAGCGTCGGATGGCGCTCCGCAGCCTGGCCGATCGGCCCAGCAGGCTCAACACGTGGTACTGGTCTTGCTGCGCGCGACGCAGTGACGTCGTCAACTCGGCGATCTGGGCGCGCAGCACACCGTTCGCCTCCTCGGAGTCGCGCCCAGCCCGCTCAGCGGCAGCCAGCTCGTCCACGAGATCCTGGTACGACCGCTCGTTCGGGCCGACCAGCGTGCGAAGCCGGGTCAGTTCGTCATCGGGCACCCCTCCGGCAACGTCGGCTCGGACAGGGTCGGACATCCACGCCATCATACGGGACTCCCTCTCACCGGAACTGACGTCGGTCGGCGGGCGGGCTCCCGATCGAGCGACAACCCAGTCGGTAGGGTTGCCAGACGATGGAGACCCCGGAGGCCCCCCGCTCGTGGAGGAGCGACCCTCTCATCGGCCGGATCGTGGCCTGCGTCTTCCTGCTCGCCGTGTGCTGGATCATCGGCAATCCACGCAGTGCAGGCCCGGACGAACCGAGCCACATGGTGACCTCGGCGGCCGTCGTGCGGGGAGAGTTCGACGGCAACGTCCCGCCGGACAATCCAGCCGTCGAAGTGTTCGAACTGCCCGGCATGGTCGGTGAACCTGACCCCGTCTGCTGGGCACAGCAACCAACCGTTCCAGTCGGATGCGCGCCCACCGATGGCCTCGTGACGGAGCAGGAGCCGAGAGCAACGACCTCGTCGAACTACGCACCGTGGAGCTTCGTGCTTCCGGGTCTTGCGTCGCTGACCCCATGGGCGAGCGGTTACGCCTATCTCGCCCGTCTGCTGAATGCAGCCCTCCCGATCGCGCTCCTGTCCGGAGGCCTGATCGCGCTCGCTCGCGGCCGCCCCGCCGCCGCACCGGCCGCGCTCCTGGGTCTGACCCCGATCGTCTGGTTCACGATCGGTACGGTCAACCCGAGTGCGATAGCGATCGCCGGCGGGTTCGCACTGTGGGTCGGGCTCCTGGTTCCGCCCGGGTCACTCGCATCGGCTCTGGCCCTGGGCGGCTGGGCATCGCTGCTGCTGGCTCGTCGCGACGGCCCGCTCTGGGCGACGGCGATCGTGCTCGTGTGCTGTGCCGCGATGCGTGTTCGACCGAAGGAGCTCTGGGAGCGTGTCGGGCCACCTACTCGTTGGGCGGCACTCGCGATGGTCCCGGTTGCACTGGTACCGGTGATCCAACGCGGCGATTTCGGCTTCAATGCCCTGCTCGGGGCGACGACGATCGGCCTCGTGGTGGTCGACCAGGCGATCCGGTGGTGGATCAACCACCCCAGCCGCTCGACACGTGTGGCCGTCACCACGATCGGCGTGGCGCTCGGCATCTGGGTGCTCGTCGCGGCCATGGCCCTGCGGCCCGGGGGGTTCCAGGCCGAGACGCTGCGACTGGTCATGTCCAACACCGGCCAGCACCTCCAGCAGATCGTCGGTGTGCTCGGTTGGCTCGACGCACCGGTTCCCGTGACCGGCGTCCTGCTCTTCTGGGCCGGCATCGGGGGGCTCGCTGCGGTCGCGCGCCTGGAGTTGCCGCGCGTGGCCACGGTCTTCTGCGTCGCACTCGCCGCCGCGATCGTCACGGCGTGGGTGCTGGAACTCGGCCAGGGCTCCTCCTACGGGTCGTACTGGCAGGGGCGGTACACGATGCCGTTCGCGGTCGGCCTGCCGATCCTGCTCGCGTGGCGACCGACGGCCGACACGCTCATCGAGCGGCTCGGCGGCCCGCTCGTCACGGTCGCCTGGATCGTCGCCAACGTCGGATTCCTCGCCGCACAGCGCCGATGGGGCGTCGGCGTCGACGGATCATGGTACCCGTGGGACTGGGACACCTGGGGGGCGCCCGCACCCCCGGTGCTGCTCGTGATCGCACACGCTGCGATCTCGGCTGCGCTGGCACGATCCGTTCTGGTCGGACGCGCCGTCGAGGCGGCGACGTGACGAACCGCGGAAAGTTCCTCAACGCGATCGTGATCGCAATCCTGCCCATGTTGGCCCGGACGCTCCACCAGCGGTACCGGGCACCGGCCGGCACCACCGAGGCGATCGTGCCGTACGTGCTGCTCGCCCTCCTGTGCGTGCTCGTCGTCGCGATGTTCGAGGCCCCACCGCACACCGCCTCGATGACGAGGGTGTTCGTGAACGCGACCGGCACGGCAATGGTGGTGCTCGGTGCGGCGGCCACGTCGCAGGTCTTCTTCCCTGCCAGCCTTCCTCGTTTCGTGATGGTGCTGACCATGGCATTCGTCTTCGTTTGGCTGTTGACGCTGGGGGCGCTGCTCGCCACCAGAGTGCGACTGTCAGGAGGCGCCGACCGGGTCGTCGCCGTGATCAACGACACCGACGCCGATCAGTTGCACCGCGATGTCGCCGGCGGACCGTTCGAGCAGCTGTTCGTGCTCGTGGACGTGATCACCTCGGAGGACGACTACGACGAGTTCACGAAGCGGTGCGAGGCGGGTCAGGCGAACACGATCGTGCTCGGGCCACGCGCCAGCGTGCATCCATCGATCGTGCGTCAGGCGGAGGCGATGCACCGCAGCGGGGTCAAGGTTCGGAGTCTGGACGTGTTCTACGACCAGTCGTTGGGCAAGCTCCCACTGTCGTCGTTGGACGGCTTCGCCATGATGGGCGACGTGGAGTCGTTGCACGGTGCGTACGCGCCGCTGAAACGGGCGATCGACATCGTCCTGGCCGCCGCCGGTGGCGTTGCACTGGTCGTGCTCGTACCGGTCGTGGCGATCGGCAACGCAGTCGGGAACCGCGGGCCGGTGTTCTTCCGGCAGGAGCGGGTGGGTCTGCACGGCGCACCGTTCCAGATCTGGAAGTTGCGCACCATGAAACCCGGCGCGATCGATATCTCCGGCTGGACCTCGAACCAGGATCCGCGGATCACGCCGTTCGGCAAGGTCCTGCGGCGAACCCACATCGACGAACTCCCACAGGTGTTCAACATCTTCGTGGGCGAACTCTCCGTCGTCGGTCCGCGACCCGAGCAGGTGGGTCATTCCCGCACGCTCGAAGAGCGCCTGCCGTTCTACGCGGCCCGCCACCTCGTGCGCCCGGGCCTGACCGGTTGGGCCCAGGTCCGGTACAAGTACGCGTCGTCCGAGGAGGATGCGTTCACAAAGCTGCAGTACGACCTGCACTACGTCCGTCACGAGTCCCTCTCGACCGACCTGCGGGTGATCTGGCTGACGTTGCGGCATCTGGCTGTCGACGGCGGCCGTTGACAGCCGATCAGCGCCGACGGACGACCGCCTCGTACACCACCTCGGTGGCCGCCGTCATTGCGTCTGCCGTGAAGGAGACCTGGAACCGCGCTCGGGCGAGTGTTCCGAAGTGCTCGATCAGGGTCGGGTCGACGAGGATCGATCGAACGGCCGCGACGAGCTCTCGCTCGCCGGCGGCAATGAGGCCGGCGGGCGGCTGTCCGAGCAGCACCCGAACGCCGGGTAGGTCACGTCCGATACAGCACAAGCCGGCGCGCATACCCTCCAGGAGCGAGATCGGCATGCCTTCGTAGCGCGACCAGAGCACACTCACGTCGTGACGCGCGAGCACCTCGGCAACGTCGTCACGATGACCGAGGAAGCGGACCCGATCGCCGAGCAGATCAGCGCCGATCACCTTCGTCGCATCGAACTCCGGACCGTCACCCACGAACGTGAGCGACCATGAGAACTCCGTCAGCTGCGCCATCGCCCCGATCACCTCGCGCTGCAGCTTGGGGGGCGCGAATCGAGCGACCATCACCAGTGCCGGCGGGCTGCCGGGAGCGGACGGAACGCGCCTCGCCTCGACGTCATCGAGGCCGTTCTCGACGACCCAGATCCTGTCCGGTCTCGCAATGTGCGCCCGACGCGCTCGTTCCGCTTCGGCCTCGGTCAACACGATCACTGCGCCACCCACGCGACCTCCGATCATCTCACCGACCAGCGACGCGACCCGCTGCGTGAGCGGGGCGCCGACCTGGAACGGCCATCCGTGTGCCGTGTAGACGGACGGGTATCCGTCCAGACGGGCTGCGAGACGGACCATCAGACCGGCATGCGAAGAATGGCCGTGGACGATCTCCGGTGCGAGCGACCGGAGCACCCGTCGGAGCTCGCGAAGTGCGCCCAGCTGACGGAACGAGTGCCGTGACGTGAGCAGCGCCGGGGCGATGACGACGTCCACGCCGTGCTCGCGAGCGTGGCGCATTGCCGGGCCGTCCGACCCAGCCACGATCGCGACCCGGTGTCCGGCGATGTGCTGCGCGACGGCGAGCGCGACCACGTGAGTCTGGGCGCCGCCGACGTCGCCTTTGGTGATGGCATGGGCAATTCGCACCGACGTCACCAACCGACCGCCGACAGCCACGCCGGCTGCCACGTCTCGTACGAATGAAGTGCTGCGACCCGGAGCCCGCTCGCGGCCCGTGCGCTTCGACGGTCGGCGGACTCCTGCACGAGCTGGAGCATGCCGTCGATCCACTCGTCGTGCGATGTGGGCGCGAGACCGTCCATCTCGGCGAGCAGCGTCCGGCTGACGCCGACCGGAGAGCCCATCGCCGGAACGCCGGACGCTGCGTACTGCAGCAGCTTGTAGCCGCATTTGGCCCGCTCGTAGATGCCGTCGCGCAGCGGCATGATGCCGACGTCCCAGTCAGCGATCGAACGGGTGGACGCCGGCCGCCATGCGACCTTGTCCGCGAACGCCGCGAGCTCAGGTGGGAGCGTGGCGTCGCCGCCGATGACCACGAGGCGCGCTCCTGTACGGCGGTGGACCTCGCCGAGGGGGCCGGCGATGTCCGCGAGGTAGGGCTCGGTCGCCGGCGAACCGATCCATCCGATCAGCGGCGGGCGGTCGCCGAGCTCCCATGACGTCCGAGTGCGATAGTCATCTGGTTCGACACACGTCGGGACGACCCGCACATCTGCGCAGTGCCCGCTCGCCCAGTCGGCCAGCAGTTCGTTGCCGACGACCATACGGTCGGCGGCATCGGCGGCCCGGGCGGCGACCAGCGAGCGCGGGAACGGCCGCTTCCACCATCGACCCAGCCCCGGAAGGCGACCGTCGTCCCATGGCAGGCCGTCGTCGAGGTCGTAGACGCCGAGGGCTGCGTTGCGCAGCAACCCCGCTTCTCGGCGGCCTCTGGTCAGACCGTGGGCGTTACGCAGCAGCAGTACCTTGGTGCCGTCGGGAACCGGGGATCGTGCACCGCCGGGCCCATGGACGACCACCTCGGCGCGCTGGATGCGACCGCACTCGACGAGCCGATCGATCCACTGGTGCGCTCTCGTGCGGACCGAGCTGTTCGTCGACGCGTACGGGACGACGACGTGGTGCGGTGTCACGCTCCGACGAGTCCGGGTCGCGGAGCCAGGGGGGCCGTCATCGTCGAGACGCTACTGTCCGGTCG